>CAJUOT010000035.1 GCA_910588135.1 uncultured Oscillospiraceae bacterium
CCTTCACCGCCAAGGACGAAACGGGCATTCTGGTCAACTCCGACTTCCTCAACGGGCTCACCGTCAAGGACGCCATCCCCGCCGTCACCAAATGGCTGGAGGAGAAGGGCATCGGCGAGGCCAAGGTGAACTACAAGCTCCGGGACTGGGTGTTCTCCCGCCAGCGCTACTGGGGCGAGCCCATCCCCATGGTGAAGTGCGAAACGTGCGGCTGGGTCCCCCTGCCCGAGGACCAGCTGCCCCTGCTGCTCCCCGACGTGGAATCCTACGAGCCCACCGACGACGGCGAGTCCCCCCTGTCCAAGATGACGGACTGGGTAAACACCACCTGCCCCTGCTGCGGCGGCCCCGCCAAGCGGGAAACGGACACCATGCCCCAGTGGGCGGGCTCCTCCTGGTACTTCCTGCGGTATATGGACCCCCACAACGACCAGGCGCTGGCTTCGAAGGAAGCGCTGGACTACTGGTCCCCGGTGGACTGGTACAACGGCGGCATGGAGCACACCACCCTCCACCTGCTCTACTCCCGGTTCTGGCACAAGTTCCTCTATGACATCGGGGTGGTGCCCACCAAGGAGCCCTATCAGAAGCGCACCAGCCATGGCATGATCCTGGGCGAGGGCGGGGAAAAGATGTCCAAGTCCCGGGGCAACGTGGTGAACCCGGACGACGTGGTGAAGGCCTACGGCGCGGACACCCTGCGGCTGTATATCATGTTCATCGGCGACTTTGAGCAGGCCGCGGTGTGGTCGGACAACGCGGTGAAGGGCTGCAAGCGGTTCCTGGACAAGGTGTGGAACCTGGCGGAGGGCTGCTCGGACAGCTTGGACTACACCAGCGCCAACGAGGCCGCCATCCACAAGTGCATCAAAAAGGTGGCGGACGACATCGAGGCCATGAAGTTCAACACCGCCATCGCCGCCATGATGACCCTGGTGGGCGACTTCCAGAAAAACGGCTGCTCCCGGGGCGACATGAAAACCCTGGTCACCCTGCTGTCCCCCTTCGCCCCCCATGTGGCGGAGGAGCTGTGGGAGCTGCTGGGCGGCACGGGCTTCGTGTGCCGGCAGTCCTGGCCCGCCTACGACGAGAGCAAGACCGTGGCCGACACCGTCCAGATGGCGGTGCAGGTCAACGGCAAGGTGCGGGCCAACATCACCGTCCCCACCGGGGCGGACAACGAAGCCATTGTGGCCGCCGCCCAGGCGGACGCCAAAGTGCGGAAGTTCACCGACGGCATGGCCCTGGTCAAGACCATCGTGGTGCCTGGGCGGCTGGTGAACCTGATTGTGAAGCCGTAACCCGCCGCGTCATTGTCACGCTCGGATTGACCGCGCTGCCGGGTCGCTTTCACTGCGATTCAGACAAAACCCGGCCCCGCTTCGCGGGCCCAGGGCTTTTGTCTTCACTCCGCTCCACGCTCCCCTGCGCGGTTATCCTCGCGCTTCTGAAATTTGCGGTTGACAAACCGACCGCTTTCACATATAATAATCCTGTTAAAGCCATCGTCAATGGCCCCTAAAGCATCCTGGAAATAGCCGGATGTTTCGGAGGGAGGGAAATATAGATGTCCGAAGTTCATGTCCGCGAGGGCGAGTCTCTGGAGAACGCGCTCAAGCGCTTCAAGCGCTCCTGCGCCAAGTCCGGCGTGCTGGCCGAGGTGCGCAAGCGCGAGTTCTACGACAGCCCCAGCGTCAAGCGCCGCAAGAAGAGCGAGGCGGCCCGGAAAAACCGCAACAAGAAGTTCTACTAAGCGCCATAAAAAGCAGCGTCTCCCCCGGGGGCGCTGCTTTTTTCTGTTTTTCCGGGCGTATAAAGACTGGAATATTTGCCCAAACTTGGCATAGAGTTTGGACAGGGGCCCCTCGTGCCCCGGGAAAGGAAGGTGAAACCCATGGCAGAGGCAGTCCGGTTTGGCCGCCGGAAGGACCTGGCCCGGCGGGAGGAGGAGCGCCGCCAGCTGATGGAGGGTATGCGGGAGACCCGCAGCCAGCTCAACTGCGCCTACGCCCAGTTCAATTCCTACAGCGACCCCGATCTGGTAGACGCCTGCGTCTATGAGATCAACGCCCTGCAAAGCCGCTACTCCTACTTTGTGCGCCAGGTGAAGCAGCTGGACGCCGCCCGTGAGGAGGCGGTTTGAGCGGTTGGTTCTGGTGGGCGGCGGGGGGGCTGGCGCTGGTCCTGATCCTGGGCCGCCGCCCCCTGGCCGCCCTGGGCCGTCTGGCTGTCCGCTCGGGGCTGGGGCTGGTGTTCCTCTGGCTGTTCCAGGGGATCGGCGCCCTGCTCGGGGTCACCCTGGGGGTCAATCTGCTCAATGGCCTTGTGCTGGGCATCCTGGGGCTGCCCGGCCTGGGGCTGCTGCTCCTGGCCCAATGGGCCGGAGCGTGAGGACCGTCCGCGTGCGCGGACGGTCCTTTTCATTTTCTTTTACAATATTTTCACAAAAACCAGCGTTTTGCCGTTGAATTGGCGGGAAGCACTGTGGTATAATAACCGCAACATGGCCATTATGCTCTGATTCAGCTTCTCCTGCCTTCACCTGCGCAGGCGGATTCCGCAAAAGGCGCCGCATTTTACGCTCTCGATCATATCGCGTTTTATACGGTTGTGCGGCCTGGAGTGGTTTTTGGGGGGATTATTATGCCTGGACGGCGAAATCAATACGGATATCACGAGTACCGGGGCCGGGGCGGCGGCCATGGCCGGACAGTGCTGCTGTTCATCATCGCCCTGCTGGCCGTGCTGCTGGCGGCAGGCGCCGCGTTTTACGCCATGGTGGAGCTGGAGTACACCGACACCGGCGTAAAAATCAACTGGCGTGGCAGCCAGCCCAGCCAGTCCCTCCCCCCCATCGCCTCCGACCCCGTGGCCATCGTCACCGATCCGGCCGTGGTCACTGTGGAGCCCACCCCGGAGGCGGACCCCACCCCCACCCCGACGCCCAAGCCGGTGTACCAGCCCATCTCCGCGGTCACCGTCACCCTCTCCCAGCTGCGCAATGGCTCCGCCGCCCAGGCCGTGGCCTCCGCCGGCGGCAGCGCCCTGGTGGTGGAGATGAAGGATATCCGGGGCAAGCTGGCCTGGCAGTCCCAGGCGCCCCTGGCCTCCTCCCTGGGGGCCAACGCCGCCGACAACCGCGCCGCCGACGCCGTCCGCGCCCTGGCCGGGTCGGACGGGCCGTATCTGGTGGCCCGGGTCCAGTGCTTCCGGGACCCGCTGCTGGCCCGAAACCGGGTGGGCTCCCTCATGACCCGGGGCGGAAACGTCTGGCACGACAGCCAGGGCGTGGGCTGGTCCAGCCCCGCCGACCAGCAGGCGGCGGATTACCTGTCCGCCCTCTGCCTGGAGCTGGCTGAAATGGGCTTTGACGAGATTCTGCTGGACCGGGCGGGCTACCCCAATTTTGGCGAAGTCCACGTGCTGGCCACCAGCGGCAACCGCCCGGAGGATCTCACCGTCCCCGTGTCCGCCTTCCTGGAGCGCATCTCCGGGGAGCTGCGGGAGCGCGGGGTGTGCCTGTCGGTGTGTACCGACGAGAAGCTGCTGCCGGGCCAGGCGGTGAACACCGGCCTGACCTCCGGCGTACTGGCTCGGAGCGCGGGCCGCGTATGGCTGGACGGCGGGGCCAGCGCGCAGCAGTACAGCACGCTGCTGGCTACCGCGGGCTGGGAGGACGCCGCCCCGCGCCTTGTGTCCAAAAACGCCCCCGCCCCCGGGGGAAGCTGGTACAAATAGGCGCAGGTCCCGGCCCGCCTACAATCAGAAAGGAGCCGTCATGCCCCAGGAACTCCGCGCGCGCAAAGCCGTGCCCGCCTATGAGGGCACCCTGCGCAACCACATGATCATGATCCCCACCTGCATTTCCGAGTGCTCCGGCATCCGGGTGTTTGGGCGGCGGATCAAATCCCTGGCCTTTACCACCGACGTGGCCATTATCCGCAACATCAACGCCGACGCCATCATCGCCGTATACCCCTTCACCCCCCAGCCCGCCATCCACCGGGCCGTCATGCAGGCGGCGGATATGCCGGTGTTCACCGGCGTGGGCGGCGGCGTCACCCGGGGGATGCGGGTGGTCAACCTGGCCAATGACGCCGAGCACGAGGGCGCCTTCGGCGTGGTGGTCAACGCCCCCACCAGCAATGAGGTGGTCCATATGCTCAAGCAGGTGCTGGATATCCCCGTGGTGGTCACCGTTGTGTCGGGCAAAACGGATATCGCCGCCCGGATCGAGGCCGGAGCAGACATTCTCAACGTGTCCGGGGCCGCCAAAACACCGGACATTGTGCGCAGCATCCGGGACCGCTTCCCCGACGTGCCCATCATCGCCACCGGCGGACCCACCGACGAGAGCATCCTGGAGACCATCCGCGCCGGGGCCAACGCCATTACATACACGCCCCCCAGCAACGGGGAGCTGTTTGCCCAGTCCATGGCCCGGTACCGCCGGGAGCTGGACCGCGAGCCATCCCCGGAACCATGACAAAAAGCCTCCCCGCCGCTCTCGCGGCGGGGAGGCTTTTATTTTTTATACGGTCACTTTCTCAAAGTCGGAGGCGGGGTGCTTGCACAGCGGGCAGATGAAGCCCGCGGGCAGCTCCTCTCCCACGTACTCATAGCCGCACACCTTGCAGCGCCACACGGTCTTGCCGGCGGGGGCGGCGCTCTTCTGGGGCTGGGGCTTGATGTGAGCCTGATAATAGGCGTAGGTGGCGGAGGGCGCGTCGGACAGCACCTCCATGCCGTCCACCCCGGCGATAAACAGGGTGTGGCTGCCCAGATCAAGCGCCTGCTCCACCGTGGCGCTGATGAAGGCGTTTGTCCCCTCCGTCACATAGTACAGGCCGTTTTCCGCCCGCGCGCAGTGGGCGTATCCCGCGAACTTGTCCACGTCCCGCCCGGACTGGAAGCCGAAGCGCTTGAAGGTGTCAAAGCTGGCGGCCTCGCTGAGAACGGACACGTTGAACCTGCCGCCCTCCTTCACCAGATCGTGGGTGAAGTTGGCCTTGTTCACGGCGATGCTGATGCGGTTGGGCTCGCTGGTCACCTGGCCCGCGGTGTTGATAATGCAGCCGCTCTCCCGGCCCCCGGCCTGGGCGGTGAGCACAAACAGGCCGTAGGTCAGCTTGTACATTGCTTTTTGATCCATGTCCGCCCCTCTCAGGTCATGGCCGCGCCGTCCACGTTGATCACGGCGCCGGTGACGTAGCTGGCCTGATCGCTGGCCAGATAGAGGAAGGCGTTGGCCACGTCCTCCGGCTGGCCCACCCGGCCCAGGGGGATGCCGGCGGAGATCCGGTCCACCATCTCCTTGGGCAGCGCGGCCACCATGTCGGTGGCGGTGACGCCGGGGGCCACCGCGTTGACCCGGATCTGGTCCTTGGCCAGCTCACGGGCCAGAGAGGTGGTCAGGCCGTTGACGGCGAACTTGGAGGTGGGGTAGCCGCAGCCGGCGGGCTGGCCGTATCTGGACACCATGGAGCTGGTGTTGAGGATGACGCCGCCGCCCTGCTCCTTCATGATCCGGGCCGCCGCCTGGGCGCACACGAATACCGCCGTCACATTCAGATCCATAATCTTGGAGAACTCGTCCACGGTGTAGTCGTACAGGCTGGTGCGGGAGGACACGCCCGCGTTGTTCACCAGAATATCCAGGCTGCCGAACTTCTCCTTCACGCTGGCAAAGGCCGCGCCCACCGCCTCGGGGTCGCACAGGTCGGGGCAGATGCCCATCACCCGGCCGCCGTACTCGGCCAGCCTGGCCAGGGCCTTGTCCACCGTCTCCTGGCGGGAACCGGCCACCACCACATTGGCTCCGTTGTCCAGATAGGTCTTGACAATGGCGAACCCGATGCCCCGGGTGCCGCCAGTGACCACGGCAGTTTTGTTCTTCAGCATTGTGCAAATCTCCTTTTTCCTGTTTTTCGTTGTTTTCTGCGGCGCACACCGCATTTCACGTGGCTATTATTTTACCCGTTGCCCCTGTATTTGTCAATACGGAGCACCCCAACCCCTGAAAGCCCGGCGCTGTCAGGCATTATATACAAATATCAAGACAGAGGGCTGCATCCCGCAATTATTAGTTTGATTTCTATATGTATTATCAATTATCTCCCGAATAACTGGAAAAAGTTGTGTTTTTCCAGTTATTTGCATTCTCTTTCGTCATTATGCTGATTTTTATTTTTTCCTATTTTCCGAAAGAATTTTATATGCTATACTCATTGTAATAAATGATTCGTCCCAGCGGGGACGGGCGGATGGAGCGCCCCGTCCTCCTGAATCATCCAGCTATGCAGGCAGCGGAAGGGAGGAACGCGATGATGGGACAGCCCGCCGGCGAAAGCGCCTGAGGCGGCGGGAAAGAGGCAGGGCGATTGGCCCCCTGGCGCGCGTTGGCAAGCCATGGGAAACCATGGGGCGCAAAGCCAGAGGCTGTCGGGCGGCAGCCTTCGCAAAACGCGGGACCGCCCTATGTCCGTTCGGCTGTGTTACGTAAGCCAAGGGGGATCGGCAAACCATGGGAAACCATGGGACGCAAAGCCAGAGGCTGTCGGGCGCGTGAGCGCCTCAAGCTCGTTCGGCTGCATGGCCAGACCATGGCAAACCGCGGGAAACCGCGGGACGCAAAGCTAAATAGGGGCCTAACGGCTCGATTTTATGTTTTATCAGGGGCATGCCCCTGATAGCGTCCCCCACGGGGGACGCCCAAGCGAGCCCATGGCAGCCCGGCTGCCGGACTTCTTTGCGTCCGCACAATGCGAAGAAAGGAAGGAACACATGAAAACATCCAAGCTTTTGGGTAAACGCGGCTTTGCCGTGTTTACCACCCTGGCGCTGTGCGCCGGTTTGGTCGGACCGTCCTTTGCCGCAACCTTTACCGAGCTCCAAACTGTGATCGACACAAAACAATCGCTCTACGCCAAAGACGATGACGGCAATGATACTGAAAAAATCCGAATTGGTTATAGCGATGACACCAAAACAGTCACCCTCTACGAAGACGTCACACGCACAGGGCTGGAAAACGCTAAAAGCATTCTCATCGGCACGGACGCTGAAGTCACCATCGACCTGAATGGTCAGAAAATTGATGGCAATAAGGATAGCCAGGATGACAGCGGCAGGGATATGGCGGGCTCCGTCATCAAGGTGACTGGTGGTAATCTCACGATTCAGGACAGTACCGCCGAATATGACGCAGACGGCAATCAGATCAGCGCTGGGAACGGTCAGATTACCGGCGGCAGCAGCGGCAGTAACGCTGGGGGCATTCTCATCGAAGAAGGCTCCGTCACCCTGAACAGCGGCACCATTACCGGCAATACCGCCAAGGCCTGCGGCGGCGGCGTGGGTGTGGGCAAGAATGGCAAGACGCCAGAGAACCCCACCGCTTTCTTCACCATGAACGGCGGCAAAATCACGGGCAATACCGCCGGGAACAACACCAGCGACGGCGGCGGGGGCGGCGTATGGGTCAAAAACGGCGCCCAATTCACCATGAACGGCGGCGAAATCACAGGCAATACAGTGATTGATAACGACGGCCAGGGCAATGGAGGCGGCGTAGCCATCCACCAGGCCGGCTTCACCATGAACGGCGGCACAATCTCCAACAATGAATCCCCCCGAGGCACCGGCGTGCTGATCAATGCCGGTGACAAAGGCGGCGGAGACGCCAGCTTCACCATGAACGGCGGCTACGTCTCCGGAAAGGACGGCGCAAGCTGCATTTACATGGAGGAAAGCAACGGAAAAGACGCCACCCTCACGCTGACAGGCAAGGCAGTTCTGGACGGAAGCATTTTCCTCGGCGCGGGCGCGCAGGTCATCACAGACAGCGTAAAACAGCCTGACGGCACACACAATTACACCAGCTTCATCGTCGATGGCAGCCCTGAGAACACCATTGGGCCGGATGATACTGAGAAAGGCCGAACCGGGGGCTATAAAGCAGACAAGGACACCCTTCTTGACATCCAGTACGAGCATGAGTGGCAGGGCGAGTGGTCTCCCGATACGGATTCCGAGGGCAAAGATTTGGGGACTCACAGCCACTCCTGCAAGCACTGCAGCGAGAAGAACGGCACCAAGGAGCACAACTGGGTCAAGGATCAAACCGGCAAGGTCACCCGAGAGCCCACCAAAACCGAGAAAGGCGTGAAGACCTTTACGGATATGTGCCGGGACTGCGGGGCGTCCAAGACGCGAACCGAGGAAATTGACTTCAAAGACAAAGGCGATGATGGCAGCGGCGGCTCCATCACCATCGACAGCCCCGAGGTGCCCTTGGCCGGCCTGTTCACCCGGGCCGACGCCATCGGCTACCTGTGGGAGCAGAGCGGCAGTCCTGATGCGGAACTGTCCTCCTTTGAGGACGTGCCCGGGGACCACCAGTGGGCCGTGGCTATCGGCTGGGCGCAGGAGGCGGGTATCGCCCTGGCCGACGCGGAGGGCAATTTCCGCCCCGACGACCTAGTGCTACGCAGTTCTGACGAGACCGAGGGCGAGTTTCAGGAGTTCTTGAACCGCTATGCCGTATTTGCGGGCGTGGAGCTGGACGAGGGCGAGCTGTTTACCGAGCTGGAGGGCGAGCCGGACGATGTGATCATGGGCGAGGACGCCCAGGCCATCTTCGACGCGTTCTTTGCCAAGCTGGAGGCGGCCCTGGCCCAGGCGGCGTAAATCCCCAAAGTCAGGCCAAACAGCGCGGACGGCCCCCGGACTTTGTCCGGGGGCCGTTTCTGTGCTCAGCCCAGCCTGCGCCGGAGCTGTTCGGGGTTGTCGGAGTACTCCAGGGCGGTGTCCACGGTGATCTTCCCCGCCTTGTACAGCGCCAGAATGGACTGGTCCATGGATACCATCCCCTCCGCTCCGCCCGCGGCGATGGCGTTGTCGATCTGATGGGTCTTGTTGTCCCGGATGAGGCTGCGGATGGCGTTGTTCATCTGCATGATCTCATAGGCGGGCACCATGCCGCCGTCCTTGTCGGGCAGCAGCTGCTGGCTCACCACGGTGCGCAGCACCATGGACAGCTGGGAGCGCACCTGCTCCTGCTGGGTGCTGGGGAATGAATCCACAATGCGGTCCACCGTGTTCACCGCGCCCTTGGTGTGCAGGGTGGCAATGAGCAGGTGGCCCGTCTCCGCCGCGGTCATGGCGGTGCGGATGGTCTCGTGGTCGCGCATCTCGCCCAGCAGGATCACGTCCGGGGCCTGCCGCAGGCAGGCCCGCAGGGCGGACAGGTAGTCCTCCGTGTCAATGGCGATCTCCCGCTGGGAGACGATGCTCTTGGCGTTGCGGTGAAGGTATTCGATGGGGTCCTCCAGGGTGATGATGTGGCCGCTGCGGGTCTGATTGATCCGGTCGATGACACAGGCCTGGGTGGTGGATTTGCCGCTGCCCGCCGTGCCGGTGACCAGCACCATGCCGTGGTTGAGGGCGGCCAGTTCCATCACCTGGGGGGGGATGTGAAGCGCCTGCCAGTCCGGGATGCCGAAGGCCACCACCCGCACCACTGCGGCCATGGAGCCGCGCTGGCGGTAGGTGTTCACCCGGAACCGGGCCAGCCCGCCCACAGAGAAGGAGAAGTCGTCGTCCCCCTCCCGCACAAAAGCGTCCATGGGCCGCTGGGCCTGCCGGTACAGCCCGGTGACCAGCTCCTCCGCGTCCTGGGGCATGAGGCGGTCTGCCCCAATGGGGACCAGCCTCTTGTCCAGCTTTTCACACACCGGGCCGCCCGCCACCAGAAACAGGTCGGAGGCGTTGTCCTCCACCGCCCGCTTCAAATATTCCAACAGCTCTGTCATAGCTTCGCTCCTTGACTTTATTCGATCCCATCCCAGAGGTTCAGGCTGTCGTCCGGCTCCCACTCGCCCACGGGAACGGCCTGCCAGCGCAGAATCTCATAGCTCCCGTCCACGTACACCAGCACCTCCGCCTGGAGCTCCTGGGTGTCCGAGATGGGGACGGCGTAGCTCATATGCTTCGGAACCAGAGCGGTGGAAACGTGCCCGTCGTCCAGTTCCGGCAGGGGGCCGCTCTCCGCCCCCGGGACGGAGGAAGACACCGAGGGCGCCTCATCCGGCGGTTCCGGCGGCCAGAGGCGTTCCACGCCCTCCACCGCCTCGCCGTTCCTCAGTCGGGCCAGAATCTCCTGGGCTTTCATGTCGGCGGCGTAGTAGTCCTCCACCGCCTCTGCCGAGGCGTCCGCCAGCCGCACGTCCGCCTTCACGGTGGACAGGGACAGCAGGGCGAACACCGTCAGCGCCAGCACCGCGAAGGCCACCAGCAGGGAGCTGCCCCCCAGGGCGGGCGGGGCCATGCCCGACTTTTTCCGCTCAGCCATGTCCGCCCACCTCCTCCTGCCAGGCCACGTCCAACTCGAACAGGGTTTCGCCGGTGGCCGCTTCCGTCACCGAGATATACCCCCTGCCCAGGCCGTCCGCGCCGCTGTCCTCCAGGGGCTCGATGTGCAGGAGGTAGGCGCCCTCCTGCCCCGGAGCCCGCTCCCAGCGGTTGTCATAATAGATGTCCAGGGGCATCCGGCTCCAGCCGTAGGGGTAGGGATAGTCAAAGTTCATGGCCACTTTCCAGGTCTCCCCCTTGGCGGCGCGCAGGGACTCCGCCCCGTTCTGGCACAGCACCGCCGCATGGTCCCTGGCCTCGCTGGCCTTGGACGCCTGGTCAGACTTCACGAACGCCTGGAGGCACAGCGCCGCCGCCAGCGCGAACACCAGCAGCATGACGATCTGCTCCATCATGGCCAGAGGCGCTTTGCTCCTCATGAGCCCGCCCCCTCTCCGCCTCGCAGGGACAGCAGCAGTGTGTCCTCATCTCCCCGCGCCCCAGACAGGCGCACGGTGAGCAGCCCGTCCTCCAGGGACAGGTCCAGCCCCTGGGCCGGGAGCAGTTCCCGGCCGTCCTGGGGGGCGGGGGGCTCCTCGCACCAGATGAACAGCTCCCGCAGCCAGCCGCCGTGACAGTAGATGTAGGTGACAAACTCCCCGTCCCTGCCCAGCGCCAGGGCGGGGACGCCCTCGATCTCCGCCAGGGACACCGCGCCCTCCGCGTCCGCCTGCCGCACCTTGGTGGCCACGTACTGGACGCAGGCCCGCCGCTCGTAGGCCGCCTGATCCCGCTGGGTCAGCCGCCGGTAGGCGTCCGCCCCGGTGAGCAGCACCGCCAGCACGCAGGCGGCGAACACCCCGAACAGCAGCAGGGCGATGAGCGCGTCCATATGATGTTGGATTGGTTCTCGTTTCATGGCGTCTGCTCCAACTCCGGCCCAAGCTCCAGCACAACGATGTCCGGCATCAGGTTGTCGGCAAAGGCGGTGTAGGCCACCGCGTACTGCCCCTCGTCCACCTGGACACCGTAGTGCTCCTTCAAATAGTCCACATCCGGGGGGTAAACGCCCTCAGCGGCGTAGCAGGCCACGCAGCCCCGGCGCAGGGCCTGCTCCAGCTGCCGGCGGTTCTCCTCCCCCCGGCCGGAATCCACACTGTCCAGGGCGGTGGAAAAGGCCACCAGCACCGCCACCGCCGCCACGGGCAGCAGCAGGGCGCGCAGCAGCGGGCCCAGACGGCTTCTCTGTCTCCTCATGGCCCGTCACCCGATGGCCGACATGATGTGCATCAGCGGCAGCATCACCGACAGCAGGATCAGCCCCACCAGAATGGAGCACACCAGCACCAGGGCGGGCTCCACCCGGCTCACCCGCTCCTCCAGCGCGGCCTCGCTCTCCTCGGACAGGTCGTCCGCGATTTTCTCCATGGCCGCGTCCCCCGTGCCGCTACGCTGGCCCAGCTCCAGCAGCCTGCACGCCCGGGAGGGCAGCAGACCGCTGCCCCGCATGGCGGGGGCCAGCCGCTCCCCCTGTTCCAGCCGGGCGCGGCAGTCCAGGCAGCGCTCCCGGGTCTGGGGCACGTCGTCCAGCAGGCCGGAGGCCAGCTCCAGCGCCTCCTCGATGGGCATTCCGCTGGCCATGCCCATGGCAAGGGCCTGGGCCAGCCGGGCGTCGTTCATCTTCCGGGCCACGCCCTTGTCCCCGCGGCCCGCGCGCCACAGGGCGGCGAGCCTTTCCCGGAACGCGGGCAGGGCGGCGAAGGCCGCCAGGAATACCGCCACGGCGGCCATGAGGGCGAACAGCACGGGCATCGCCCCGTCCAGCCACCGGCCCAGGGCCAGCAGGCCCCCGGCCACGCCGGTGAGCCGCCCGCCCAGGGAGGCGTACACATCGTCAAAAATGGGCAGCACCCGCACCAGCAGCACCCCGATGACCACCAGCATCAGCAGCAGCATCACCGCCGGGTAGAGCAGGGCGCTCCTGATGCGCCGGTCCAGGCGGGCGCGGCGCTCATAGTAGCGGGCCAGGGCGGACAGGGCCTCCTCGGTGCGTCCGGCCCGCTCCCCCACCTCCACCAGTCCGCACACGTAGGCGGGGAATCCCCCCGCCTCCCGCATGGCAGCGGACAGGGTTGCGCCCAGGTCCACCCGATCCGCCATGGCGGTCAGCATGGCCTGGTAGGGCGGATCGCTCTCTTCCGCCAGCAGGGTCAGGGCATCCCCCGTGCCCACGCCGGAGTGGAACAGCATGGACAGCTCCAGGCACAGGGAGGACAGCTCCCCATGGGAAATACGGTTATGTTTCATGGTACGCTCCAATCTGCACGGTATGTTGTCATGTGCCATAAAAAATGGGCCTGTGAAAACCACAGACCCATTTTAATGCAAATTTCTGATTTCGTAAAGGGGTTTTCAAATTTTTATCCCCAGATTCAGTAAAGATGCTCCGGATTATAGTTCTCCCCGTTGCCGATATACTTCATGATGGACTTGCTCTCCTTGCCCGAGGAGGCGAAGGTGGGGTCCATCCTCTGCCACGCGCTGCCGTCAAAGTAGATCGCGCCGGTGACCCAGCCCGTCTCCTCCGACCACACGTTGATCCAGGCGTGGTACGCCGTGCCGGCGTGGCCCACCACCAGCTTGCAGGGCACGCCCAGGCTGCGCAGCATCCCGGTCATCAGGCTGGCGTAGTCGAAGCAGATGCCCGTCTTCTTTTCCAGCACCTCGTCCAGCACGGGCAGGTAGCCGCTCTTCACCGTCTTGGCCAGCTTCTTGTCATAGGTCAGGTTCTTCACCACATAGCCGTAGACAATCTCCACCAGCTTCAGCGGGTCGGTCTCGTCGCCGGCCAGCTCCGCCGCCTTGGCGATGGTCTTGGGGGCCTCGGCGTAGTTCACGTACTGGTTCGGCCGCAGGAAGGGGGCGAACTCGTCGGCCAGCGTCACGCTGAAGGTGGCGGTGAGCAAGGCGGCGTAGGACTTGCCGGAGGTGTTCTCGTACACCACTACCTTATAACTCCCGTTGCCGTCGGACAGGGGGAACGTGGTCCACTCGCCGCCGTTCAGGTTGTAGGTGTACTTGGTCTCGTCCTTGGCATAGGACGGGCCGAACACCTGCACCATCAGCTTCTTGCCGTTGGAGGAGCACTTCACCATCACGTAGCCGTCCTTGGCGTTGGAGTAGTCGATCACCGCCCGGCTGTTCTTCTGCACCTGGGTGCCGGAGGCCACGGGCATCAGCTGGCTGCTGAGCGCGGCGGGCGCGGCGGACAGGGCCACCGCCTCGTCTTCAATGCTGACCTCGCCCAGTTCCACCCGGTCCAGGTACGGGTCCTCGTCGGGCACAACCCCGGCGGGCGCGCAGCCCGCCAGCAGCGCCAGGGCCAGCGCCAGGGGAAGCAGCCGTTTCCACAGGTTCATAATTTGGCACCTCATTTCCTATGATTGAGATGGATGGTCCGGCCTCCCATTCTTGCGGAAGCCATGCTTTTGTTCTCTGTTATCTTAGCACGGCGGCGAAAAAAAGTAAAGCATTTTTTCGATTTTTCAAACAAAAGTTTTTAATTTATTCAAAACTAGAACTTATGTTTCTATTCCGTGCCCTTCACCGGGCTGCCTCAACAGGCCCCCGTCACAGCGGCCGGCCCTGCGCGTCAAACAGAGGCAGCTTTTCCAGGAAGAGGATGTCGTCCCGCTTAGCGGCGTCCCCCTCGGCCAGGATGGCCATCCGGCCCGCCACAATGCCCCCGGCCTGGGCCACCAGGCTCTCCACCGCCGCCAGCGAGCCCCCGGTGGAGATCACGTCGTCCAGGATGAGGATGCGCTTCCCCTGCATCTTCTTCGCGTCCGCGCCGTCCATGTACAGCTTCTGCTCCCCGGCGGTGGTGATGGAGCGGTCCACCGCCTCGAACACGCCGTTCATATACGCTTTCTTCTTCTTGCGCACCAGGAAGTACTCGTTGCGGCCGCTCTGCCGGGCCATCTCGTGGATCAGCGGGATGGCCTTGGCCTCTGGGGCCACCATGTAATCGAACTCCGGCGCGATCTTCAGCAGCTGGGCCGCGCAGGCGCAGGTGAGCTCCACATCACCGAAAATCACGAACGCGCCGATCATCAGCTTGTCGCTGATGGGGCACAGGGGCAGCTGGCGTTTCAGACCCGCCACGGTCATTTCATATGTCATCGCAGTTCCTCTCCTGTCTGGGCGGCGGACAGGGCCGTCCTGTTGTGATTTATACGAGAAGCATTATACTATTTTACGCGGTTCTTGTCAAAATGTAATGAAGTTTTTTCAAAAATAAAAAATTTGTAGAAATCTGCCAGGGTCTGTGATATCATAATCAGCGTCAACTCAATATCCTTCGGTATAATCGGGACAGGATGGGTTCCGAGTTTCTACCGCCCAACCTAATTGGGCTGCTACCGAAAACAGAACAGGTCCGGAAGTTTTTCTTTCCGGGCTGATTTTGTTTTCGCCCGCTCCGGTGTTACTGAGGGAAATTCTGGAGAGGGAGTTTTTTATGGAGAACATTTTCAAGCTCAAGGAAAACGGCACCACAGTCCGCACCGAGATCGTGGCCGGCCTGACCACGTTCATGACGATGGCCTACATCATCGCCCTGAACCCCAACCTGCTCACCAACTTTGACGTGGGCTCCCCCCTGTGGAACGGCGTGTTCCTGGCCACCTGCATCGCCTCCGCCCTGGCCATGTTCGTCATGGCCTTCGCCGCCAACAAGCCCTTCGCCCTGGCCCCCGGCATGGGCCTGAACAGCTTCTTCGCCGTGGTGGTCTCCAGCGTCATGGGCATCATCCAGCAGGACTACGTGGCCGCGTTCCAGGCGGCGCTGGTCATCATCCTCATCGAGGGCATCGTGTTCATCGTCCTGTCCCTGCTGAACGTCCGGGAGAAGATCGTGGACGCCATCCCCCTGGGTGTGCGCCTGGGCATCGCCCCCGCCATCGGCCTGATGCTGATGAACATCGGCCTGGGCTCCAACGCGGGCGTGTACTCCGAGACCGGCGGCCCCTTCTATGTTATGCGTGATTTCTTCGGCGCGCTCACCGCCTCTTCCGCCCAGTCCGCCATGGGCGGCGGCTACCCCCAGATGGTGCTCTATGTGGCCACCATGTTCATCGGCCTGTTTGTCATCGTGCTGCTGGCCAAGAAGGGCGTGAAGGGCGCGGTGCTCATCGGGATGCTGGCCGCCTCCGCCATCTACTGGGTCGGCTCCTTCGCTTTCCTGTCCACCAACCCCTTCGAGTCCCTGACCAAGGCCAGCTGGCTGCCCCCCTTCGCCGACATGGCCTCCACCACCCTGTTCAAGTTCAACTTCCAGGGCTTCGCGCAGATTGGCTGGTTCACCGTCATCACCCTGGTCATCACCTTCTGCATGATTGATATGTTCGACACCATCGGCACCCTGGTGGGCACCGCCTCCCGGGCCGGCATGGTGGACAAGGACGGCAACATGCCCAACATGAAGGAGGCCCTGCTGTCCGACGCCATCGGCACCGTGGCCGGCGCCTGCACCGGCACCTCCACCGTCACCACCTTCGTGGAGTCCGCCTCCGGCGTGGAGGCCGGCGGCCGCACCGGGCTCACCGCCCTGACCTGCGGCGTGCTGTTCCTGGCCTGCATCTTCATCGCCCCCATCGCGGCCATCATCCCCGCACCCGCCACCTCCGCCGCCCTGATTTACGTGGGCGTGCTGATGCTCCAGGGCCTGAAGAACGTGAACTTCGACGACCTGGACCAGATGGTCCCCGTGGCGCTGATGCTCATCGCCATGCCCATCTCCAGCTCCATCGGCCACGCCATCGGCCTGGGCCTCATCTCCTACACCGTCATCAAGGTGTTCACCGGCAAGGCCAAGGACGTGTCCGTGCTCACCTACGTGATCTCCGCCCTGTTCCTCATCAAGTTCTTCCTGGTGGTGTGACCACCTCCCCTGTGACAGGCAAAGCCCCTCCCCGCCGCAGGCGGGGAGGGGCTCATTTTTGCTCTCCATCTAGCTTTTTCTGGCCGCGCAGTCATCCCTGTACAGCCTGAACGCCCTCCCCTGCGGACAGGAGAGGGCGTTTTGCGCGTCAGTCCAGGGCCAGGGAGGCTTCCAGCAGCTTTTTCGTGTATTCGTGCTTCGGGTGGTCGTAGACCTCGTCCACATCCCCCAGCTCCACGATCTCCCCGCCTGTCATCACCGCAACCCGGGAGCACAGCTGATACACCACCGCCAGGTCGTGGGAGATGAACAGGTAGGACAGGCCCAGCCTTTCTTTCAGCTCTGCCAGCAGCCGGAGAATCTGGGCCTGGAGGGTCACGTCCAGGGCGGACACCGGCTCGTCCAGTACGATCAGCCTGCTGCCCTGGACCAGCGCGGCGGCGATGGCCACCCGCTGGCGCTGCCCGCCGGACAGCTGGGCGGGCCTGCGCCCCAAATGCTCCTCCTCCAGCCCCACCAGGGGGAGGAAGTCCAGCACCTTTTCCCGGCGCTCCGCCCGGTCCTTCACCCCTGCCGCCCGCAGGGGTTCCTCCAAAATCCAGCCCACGGTTTTGGCCGGGTTCAGGGAGCCGTAGGGGTCCTGGAACACCATCTGGGGCCGGGCGCTGTTCACCTCCAGCGTCCCGGCAATGTCCGTCACCATCCCCAGCACACACTTGGCCAGGGTGGACTTGCCCGAGCCGGACTCGCCCACCACCCCCAGCGCCTCGCCGGGGGCCAGCTCCAAGGACACGTCCCGGAGCACCTGCTTCCGGCCCTTTCCCCGGCCATACCAGCTGTCCAGATGGGCAATGCGCACAATGGGGTCATTCATTCCTGCCGCCCCCTCCCAGCTTCTTTCGCGACGGGCGGGATGCGATGAGCAGCCTGGTATAGTCCTCCCTGGGGTGGCGGAACACGTCCTCCGCCGCCCCGGACTCCACAATCCTCCCCTGCTTCATCACCACCACCCGGCTGCACAGGGCCTTCACCACCCCCAGGTCGTGGGAGATGAACAGGATGGCGGCGCCCTCTTTGCGGTTGATCTCCTTCAGGGTCTCCAGAATCTGGGCCTGGATGGTCACATCCAGGGCGGTGGTGGGCTCGTCGGCAATGAGCAGCCTTGGCCGCAGCACCAGCGCCGACGCGATCATCACCCGCTGGCGCATCCCCCCGGACAGCTGGTGGGGCCACTGGCGGTACAGCTCCTCAGGGTCTGGCAGGCCGGCCAGGGCCATGGCGTCAAGGGCTTTTGCCTTGCGCTGGGCCTGGGACAGCCCGCCCTCATGAATGCGCAGGGACTCCTCCACCTGCTTCCCAATGCGCATGGTGGGGTTCAGGCTGGTCATGGGCTCCTGAAAAATGATGGACAGGTCCCGTCCCTGGACTTTTCGCAGCTCCTCCCGGGACAGGGAGAGCAGATCCGTCCCTTCAAAAAGGGCGCGGCCGGTGACAGTCACCTGGGAGCGCCGGATGAGGCCCATCAGGGCGTGGGCGGTCATGGACTTGCCCGAGCCGGACTCGCCCACAATGCCCACGATCTCCCCCCGGTCCATCCGGAGGGAGAAATTGTCCACGGCGGTAAAGGGCGCGCCCCGGTCGGTGAACACCACCGACAGATTCTGTACGTCCAGCATCATGGCGCCGCCTCCCCCATCCGCTCCCGGATTCCCTCGCCCAGCAGCCCCACGCCCAAAATCAGCAGGATGGCCGCCAGCCCCGGGAAAACCGTGCACCAGGGCAGGGTGAACAGCACCCCCTGGGCGTCCTTGAGCATATAGCCCAGGCTGGGCTCGGCCGCGCTGACGCCGATGCCAAGATAGCTCATGGACGCCTCCGCCAGCACCGCGTTGTTAAAGCCGATGGCCAGCCCGGACAGCAGCACGGGCCAGGTGTTGGGCAGGATGTGGACGAAGATGATCCGCAGGCTGGGCACTCCCATGAGCTTTGCCGCCCGGACGAAGTCCCGGTCCCGGTATTTGAGGAATTCCCCCCGCACCAGCCTTGCAAAGCTGGGGATGAACAGCACCCCCAGGGCCCCGATGACGTTATATTTCCCCGGCCCCGTCACCGCCAGCACCACCAGGGCCAGCAGCACGCTGGGAAAGGCGGCCACCGCGTCGCACAGCCGCATCACCACCGCGTCGGCAGGGCCGCCGAAATAGCCGCACAGCGCCCCGACAGCCAGCCCGCACACCGCCCCGATGGCCAGCACCGCCAGGGCGATGGTCAGGGTGGAACCGGCCCCCTCCAGGGTGCGGGAGAGGATGTCCCGCCCCAGCTGGTCGCAGCCGAAGGGGTGGGCGGCGGAGGGGGGCGCGTTCCGGTCCGGCGCGCTCACGGCGGTGGGTGCGCAGGGCGTCCAGAACAGGCCCAGGAGGGTGAAGGCCAGCATACAGGCCGTCAGAACCCCGCCGATGGTGAGATACCAGTTTTTTTGTCTCATGGCTCTCCTCCCCAAGCGATGTGATCACACTCCGATTGGACACGCGGCCGGGCCGCCTCCGCCGCGCTACGTCCTCTCAATCCGGGGGTCCATCACCCGGTAGAGGAGGTCTGCCAGGAAGTTGCATCCCACCACCACCCCGGCCAGCAGCACCACAATGGCCTGCACCACCGGGTAATCCCGGTTCCCGATGGAGGAGATCAGGATACGGCCCAGGCCGGGAATGCCGAACACCTGCTCCACCACGATGGACCCGGCCATGATGTCGCCCACGGCCATGGCCAGAAAGGTCACCACCGGGATCATGGCGTTGCGCAGCACGTGCCGCCGCAGGGCGGAGCTCCGGCTGTTGCCCTTGCTGTAGGCCGTGCGGATATAGTCCTGGTCCAGCTCCCCCAGGATGGAGCCCCGGAGGAGCTTCACCGTCATGGCGCTTTTGGGCAGGGCGATGGCCAGGGCGGGAAACACCATGAAGCGCAGGTGGGGCCACAGCCCCTGCTCCAGGGGGACATATTCCGGCTTGAACCAGTGGAGCACCAGGGCAAACAGGTACATCAGGCCAATGCCCATGACAAAATTGGGGACCGACATGGTGACCTGGGTGAGCACCGTTATCACCCGGTCCACAATTCCGCCGGGGCGGCGGGCGGCGGCGAGGCCCAGGGGCAGGGAGATGGCCAGGATCAGGGCAAACGCCGTCCCTGCCAGCACCAGGGTCACCTGGGCCCGGGTGGCCGCCAGCTCCACCACCGTCATGTCAAATTTGAAGGACCGGCCGAAGTCCCCGGTGACAAAGGCGGCCAGCCAGCTCCAATACCGCTGCCAAACCGGCAGGTCCAGCCCGTGCTCGGCGCGGAACGCGGCAATCTGTTCCTGGGTGGCCTCGACGCCCAGCACCGAGCTGGTGGGGTCGCCGGGGATCACCGAAAAGGCCGCGAAAGCCAGCGCGCTCACCAGCAGCATGGTGCCGGCCAGCAGCCCCAGCCGTTTCAGCAAGGCTTTTCCCATGGGCGAAAGCCCCCTTTCTGACCCCCGTTGAAGAGGCTCCTGCGCGCCCGCGCCTTACTTATAGTAGATCGTGGACATATCCAGCACGTAGGTGCGGTAGAAGGTGAACCCGTCCAGCGCCGGGTTCATCACCGTCAGCTCGCACAAATCCTGGAGCCACAGGCTGGCCGCTTTCTCGTTGAGGACAGCCTGGGCCTGCTTGTAGAGCTCCACCTGCTCCCCGCTGTCGGTGGCGGCCATGGCGCGGGCCAGCAGGCTGTCATACTGCGCGTCCTGGAAATTGATGAAATTCTTCTGGTTGTCGCTCATGTACCGGATCAGCATCTCCCGGGCGGTCATGTCGTCGGCGGCGATGCCGCATACCGTGGATTCATAGTCCCGGCCCCGGTACACGTCGCTCACCCAGCTCTCCCACTCCACGGGGACCAGGGTGGCGGTGATGCCCACCGCCTTGAGCTGTTCGATGATGACCTCGGCGGTCTCCATATGCTGGGCATAGTTGGACGGGGTGGTGATGGTCATGGAGAACCCGTCGGGGTAACCCGCCTGGGCCAGCAGCTCCCTGGCCTTCTCCACGTCATGGGGATACCGCTCCGCCAGCTCGGGCATGAAGCAGTCCTCCTTGGCGGGGTACATACTGGTGCCGGTGGGCACGCCCGCGCCGTCGCACACAAACTGGATGATCTCGTCCACGTCGATGGCATGGTACATGGCCTGACGCACCAGCTCGTTGTCAAAGGGCTCCACCGCATTGTTCAGATACAGCGCCTGCACCAGCTTCATGGTGTCCTGGTGGACGGTAAAGCCCTCCTTCACCTCACCGGCCAGGGTGTTGGGCAGGTGGATCACCATGTCCAGGGTGCGGCCCTTCAGGCCAATCACCAGGGAGTTCACATCCGGGATGATCCGGAAGGTCACTTTGTCCAGCCTGGCGGCCTTCTCCCCGTTCCAATAGCCGTCGTACTTCTCCATCACCAGGCTGTCCTGGGGGGCGTAGGAGACAAACCGGAAGGGACCGGTGCCGATCATGGTCTCGGTGATGGCGGGGCCGGAGTCCTTGGGGATGATGGGGGCGGTGAGCGCGTTGATGAACTCCAGGTTGGGGGTGGACAGGGCGACCTCCACATGGCCTTCGTCCACAGCCCTGACGCTCTCCACAATAGAAAACGCCGAGACCAGAGGCTTTCCATCGTTCTCCGATCCGGCGCAGCGTTCCAGGGAATAGACCACATCCTCGGCTGTGACCGGCTTCCCGTCATGGAACGTGACGCCCTCCCGCAGGGTGAAGGTGTACGTGCGCTTGTCCTGGGACAGCTCATAGTCACTGGCGACGGCCGGAACCACCGAGCCGTCAGGACCGGCCTTCACCAGCCCCTCGAAGATGTTGAACAGCACCTCGCGGATTCCCGCTGTTTTGGCCAGCTGGGGGTCGAGGTTGCTCAAATCCTGTGCGATACCTACCGTGACTGAGTTCCCGTTGGACCCTTTCCCCCCTGTGCATCCGCACAGGGAAGCCGGCAGCATGGCGACGGCTGCCAGCAGCAAAAAGGCCCGTTGGACGGACATGGGCTTTTTGCTTCCTCTCTTGGGTAACTCGCCCGATTGCGCAGAGGCCGGATCGCTCCCGCTGTGTCCCGTGCCTCCTGTACGTCCGTACAGTGAAGCCGGCAGCTTGGCGACTGCGGCCAGCAGCAAAAGGGCCCGTTTGACGAGCTTGGGCATTTTGCTTCTTCCTTTCTACTGCGTTTCTCGCAACTGTTATTCAGTTGTCGGCGCTATTGTACCATACTCTCCCGAAATTGCAAGAGCAAATTTTGCGGGGGCCCTGCGGGCCGTTACTTTCTGCTTGTGCAGAAAGTAACCAAAGACACACTTAAGAGGGAAAATCCGGCTCGACTTCGAGCGCCAAGGACGCGCTCTTGCTCGCAGGATTTTCCCCCTTAAGAATCCCCGGTTTACGGGAGAGCCCGATACGGAAGTCGGGCATGGGCCCTTCCGGCGCATGGGCTTTGCGACTGGCATCACCCTATTTGCGCTGCCGCCGGTGTCCAGAGCCTGTCAGGCTGGCGCGGTCCACTGCCTGCGCCTGGGCGGGCGGACCGTGCGGGGCGGGGCGGCCGACGGTTTATCAGCCCGCCTGCTTGTGCTCGGAACCAGTCTGCCCGCAGCCCGCGCAGCTGTGCGAGCAGGCCCACAGGCGCTCCGCCGTCCCGTCCCAGGCGGCGGCGTAGCCGTCGCACTTGGCGCACAGGTGCTCCGCGCTCTCCGGGGACTGGAGGTCGGTGGACTTCGCGCCCGTCCTGGCCACCATCTCCCGCAGCTTCTCCGGGTTTTCCAGCATGGGGCAGGGTTTGAGGTGGTTCTCGTTGAAGGGCTGGCCGTCGTGGTAGGCCATGAACATGGGGGAGCGCAGGCAGTCCAGCAGGGACTTTTCCCGGATGTTGGAGTCGGAGTAGTGGACGAACACGCAGGGGTCCACGTCGCCGTTGGCGTTGATGTGGAGATAGCGCCGCCCCCCGGCGATGCAGCCGCCCACGTACTCCCCGTCGTTCTGGAAGTCGATGAGGAACAGGGGCTTGGTCCTGCGGCAGGCCCGGATGCGGTCGTACATCCGCTCCCGCTGCTCCGGCGAGGGCATCAGCTCGGTTGCGGCGTCGTTGCCCACCGGCATATAGTGGAAGTACCAGGCGAACTTGGCCCCCCACTCCACCAGCTGGTCCACAAACTCCTCCGAGCTGATGGACTCCAGGTTGGCGCTGGTGTAGCAGCAGGAGGTGCCGAAGGGCAGCTTCCTGGCCTTGAGAATCTCCATGGCGCGGCGGACCTTTTTAAACACGCCCTCCCCCCGGCGGCCGTCGGTGGCCTCCTCAAAGCCCTCCACGCTGATGGCGGGGACGAAATTTTTCACCCGCAGCATCTGGTCGGCAAAGTCCTCGTCGATGAGGGTGGCGTTGGTGAAGCAGAGGAACTCGCAGTCGCTGTGCTTGTTGCAAAGGGCGATGAGGTCGTCCTTGCGCACCAGGGGCTCTCCGCCGGTGTAGATGTAGATGTACACCCCCAGCTGCTTGCCCTGGGTGATGATGCTGTCGATCTCGTCGAAGGTGAGGTTGAGCTTGTTCCCATACTCCGCCGCCCAGCACCCGGTGCAGCGGAGGTTGCAGGCGGAGGTGGGGTCCAGCAGGATGGCCCAGGGGATGTTGCAGCCGTAGCGCTCCCGGGCCTCTTCCTGGATTCCCCAGCCGATGAGGTTGCCGTTGAGCATGAAGTTTTCGAAAAAGGTCTTGCGCACCTCTCCGTCGATGTCCGTCCACATGGACCGGATCAGCTTGTACCAGTTGTTGTCCGGGTTCTCGATCACCCTGCGGAAGGCGGCGCGCTGGCCGGGGAAGCTGTTGGGGCCGTCCCCGGCGAAGCGGTCCACCCAGTCCATCAGCCTGGGAATATTGGCGTCTGGGTCCTTGTCCAGGTAGCTGTACAGGGCGCGGAAGCCCGCCCGTTTCACGCTGTTCATCATGGTCATGTTTTACACGTTCCTTTCTGTCCGGGGCCTGTTTGCACCGTGTCAAATGCCCGGCCGGCATTGTCCCTTGTGTTCAGCGCCATCATACCCCCTGCACCTTCCGGTTTCCATAGACAGGAAGAAGGACCCTGTCAAAACTCTGACAGGGTCCTTCTTCCTGTAAAATATTGTAGAATCCTGGGCGGCTCCGGGGCGGCGTCACTGCCGGTTCTTCTGGGCCAGCCGCTCCAGGGTGTAGTCCAGGCAGCCCCCAACCAGGATGTCGAAATCATCCATCCGCTCAATGACGCTGGAGGGCATCCCCTGCTCCACCCAGCTCAAGACGATGCTGGCCAGCCCCTGGGTCAGCAGCTCCGTCATAAAGCTGATCTGGTCCTCCGTCACGCTGTAGCTCCGGGCGGCCAGCCGGGTGCGGGCCTCCACCAGGGGGGCGGCCCACCGGCGCACGTGGCTCTCCACATAGCTGCGCTCATAGGCCCGGTACACGTTGAGCACCAGCACCCGGTGCTCCCGCAGCAGGGTAAGGGTTCGCTCCATGGCCATGTGCCACTCCTCGGGCCGGGCGGCCCCCAGCTCGTCCAGCAGGATCTGAATGCCGTAGTCCACCACTCCGTACAGATCGGAAAAGTGGTAGTAGAACGCCTGCCGGGAGATGCCGCACTTCTCCACCAGCTCAGTGACGGTGATGTCGTCCAGCCGCTTGGCCTGGAGCAGCTCAGCCAGGGTATTCATGATTTGGTTTTTTGTGGATTTTGACACATCGCTTCCCCCTTCCCCGAATTTTGAAACATTATACCGGGTTTCCCCGGGGGACGCAAGGCTTGCCTTTTGACACTGGCGGAAATGTGTCAATGAATAATTCCCCCCGGCGGTGGCAAACTGGGCTGGGGTGAATGTGATGGACGGCAAAAAAAGCAAAACGGTGTGGTACGCCCTGGCGGGAGGAGCCGCCGGGGTGGTGAACGGATTCTTTGGCGGGGGCGGCGGCCAGGTGCTGGTGCCCCTGCTGGCGGGGAAGTGCGGCCTGGACCAGCGCCGCGCCTTCGCCACCTCGGTGGCGGTGATCGCGCCGCTGTGCGCCCTGTCCGCCGCCGTCTACTGGTTTCGGGGGCAGCTGGATTTTGCCCTGGCCCTGCCCTATCTGATCGGGGGGCTGATCGGCGGCTTTGTGGGGGGGCGGGTGTTCAAACGCCTGTCCATGACCTGGCTGCGCCGGGGATTTGCCCTGCTCATTTTGTACGGCGGGGTGAAGGCGCTGCTATGAGGGACTTTCTCATCGCCGTCCTGGCCGGGGCGGTCACCGGCGTGCTGTCCGGCTTCGGGGTGGGGGGCGGCTCCCTGCTGCTCATCTACATGACCAGCTTTGCCGGGGTATCCCAGGCGCTGGCCCAGGGGGTCAACCTGCTCTACTTCCTGCCCGCCGCCGCCACCGCCCTCCCCGCCCACTTCAAAAACGGGTACGTGGAAAAAGGGGCTCTTCTCCCCGCCATCGGGCTGGGCCTCGCCTGCTCGGCCCTCACCGCCTGGGCGGCCACCGCGCTGGACGTGGAGGTGCTGCGCAAATGCTTCGGCGGATTCCTGATTGTCATCGGGCTGCGGGAGCTGTTTCGAAAGGGCTGAAAAGCCGCCGGCTCCGCGGGGCTTTGAATCCGCGGTTCTTTATTTCGCTTGCCTTTCCGCCCCATCCGTGCTAAGATAGATTTGCCGGACGGACCTCACGGTCCGTCCGGCAAATCCTGTTTAGGAGCGCATACACATGAATCCCATCCTGTTCGTCATTTGTCTGACCGCGGCCACCGGCGTGGGCGGCTTGGCCCTGGGCGGCGCCCTGGCCGCGCTGTTCAAGCGGAAGTCCCCCAGGGGAACCAGCCTGCTGCTCAACTTCACCGGGGGGCTGATGCTGGCCATCGTGGCGCTGGATATGGTGCCCGAGGCTGTGGAGACCGCCGGAGCGGGGACCCGCCTGCTGATGGTGCCCATCGTGCTGGTGCTGGGCTTTGCGGTCACATGGCTGCTCAACTGCTGGATTGACAAGAGCGCCCACCATGAGGACGAGAGCCGCCCCCACCACTGCGCCTGCGGCCACCATGACCTCCACACCGCCGGCATCGTGCTGGCAGCGGCGGTGGCCCTGCACAACGTTCCGGTGGGCATGGCGGTGGGGGCCGCGGTGGCGGTGGAGGGCATCTGTCTGGCCAGCGTGCTGGCGGCGGTGACCATCGGCCTGCACAACCTGCCCGAGGGCATGAGCATCGCCACCCCCCTGCTCCACGACGGCTCCAAAACCGTCTCCGCCATCGCGGTGGCCGCGCTGTCCGGCCTGCCCACGGTGCTGGGGGCGCTGGCGGGTTACCTGGTGGGCAACCAGGCCCCCGCCGCCCTGGCCGCCGCCCTGGGTCTGGCCGGGGGCGCCATGCTGTACGTGGTGTTTTTCGAGCTGCTGCCCGAGGCGTCCCTCCAGTGGAAATCCCGCTGGTCCATCCTGGGCGCGGTGGTGGGCTTCGCCCTGGGGGTGCTGCTCATCTCCGGCCACGGCCACCACTGAAAAAATCCCGGCGCCCCAGGGCGCCGGGATTCTGTTTTTCTTACACCATCTTGACCGTGAAGAACACCGCCTGGGCAAACAGCCACGCCGCCAGGGCGTACAGCAGATACCGGGTGGCGGCCAGCCCCAGGGCCAGGCACAGCACCATCGCCAAGGCGGTGACGCCGCAGGTGATCCAGCCCATCAGATAGTCCGAACCGGCGGGGAGCACCCGCAGGCCGCCCAGCCTGCCGTCGTTCTTTTTCAGCAGGAAGCACAGCGCCGCGCTGGCCGCCAGCACCACCAGCCCGCCAACAAAGCAGGCGGTAATCGCCCGGGGGTGGTTCATATAGTACCTCCCGTAAAGCCACACGGCCAGCAGGCCGCCGCCCGTGAGAAAGGCGCTGTAGAAAAAGGGGCGCTGGTAGAGGAAGAAAATCACGATCAGCACCGCCGCCGCCGCGGGCAGCATCGTGAGCACACGCACACCGTCCGGATAGACAAAGCGGCACACCAGAGACACCACCCACAGCGCCGCGCTGGCCGCGGCGATGGCCGCAGGCAGCAGAACGGGCTTTCCGCTCCGGGCAAAGACCACCGCCCAGGCAATGCAGCCCACCGTAATCACCGCGCCCGCGACGGCAAAGACCTGGAAGAACGTGAGCAGCCCCTTGGCCAGGACACCGCCCCAGATCATATCCACACACGCCTTCTGCAGCAACAGCAGCAGCAACTCTACCACCACCGCGCCGGCCAGCCAGAAAAGCATCCGGTTAAAAACCTTGTCCTCCTCGCTCTGGCGGCGTTCGCGCTTACCCTTCTCAAACATTGGTTCACCCGTCCTTTATCTCTCAGATGGACGCGCCCGGGCCTTCCCCGGCGCACTCCGTTTTTTGGTATGGCAGACGTGCGGGAATGCTGTCCCCGCACAAGCGGATTATAGTATATCAGAAATCCCCCTGCATTGCAACAACAAAAATCGTCCGGCTTTCCGCTTTCCCCCTTCCTCAAAGGGCAAAAAGCTGGTATACTGCATAGAGAGGGGGCGGTTCGTCCCCCTTCCGCCCCAAAGGCATCATTTGGAAAGGAGTTTTGAATATGACCGACCAAGCCCTGGTAGACCTGGCTTTTTCCATGCTGGAGCGCTCCTATGTGCCCTACTCCCACTTCCCCGTGGGGGCTGCCCTGCTGTGCGCCGACGGCACGGTATTCACCGGCTGCAACATCGAAAACGCCGCCTATGGGCCCACCATCTGCGCCGAGCGCACCGCCCTGGCCAAGGCCGTCAGCGAAGGGCACAGAGCGTTCACCACCATCGCTGTGGCGGGCAAAAGCACCGACTACTGCTGGCCCTGCGGCGTCTGCCGGCAGGTGCTCTACGAGTTCGCGCCGGAGCTCACCGTGCTGGTGGCCCGGGGGGACGGGGACTATGTGAAGCTGCCGCTGAGGGAGCTGCTGCCCCACGGCTTCGGCCCCGGCTCACTGAACTGAGCCTTTAAAGCAGAAGGGTCTCCGCGTCTGCGGAGGCCCTTCCTTTTTACAGGAAACGCTTCATTTCCTCAATGTTGGCCTGTTCCGTCTTCAGAAGCTTGTCCGCCAGACGGCGCACCTTGTCGTCCCGCAGCTCGCAGTCCCGGATGGTGCGCAGGCTCTTGGTCACGCCCATGGTGGAGCCCTGGATCATCATCTCCGCGATATTCGTGGCGGAGCGGTCCGTCATGGCTTTCATCGTGCTCATCACTTCGGAGGAGGCCTTGGCCACAGGGCTCAACCCCTTCGGGTCCCCTCCCCGCGCCTGGAGCATGGAGCCGGCTGTGTTCCGCAGCTGTTCGTATTCGGTGAGCTGGCTGTTCAGGGCGGACACCAGCTTGGGTTCGTCAGCGTATTTCAGCACTGAGCGTATCCCCTCCCCGCCCATCTCGGCGGTCTGGTAAATGTGGTTGAGCAGTTGGTTTTCGCTGAGCATTGTCATCACCTCAGCGTTAGTATGCCCGGAATATTTCCGGAAAACCGCTCAGCTCACTTGTCCAGCTGGAGGGGAGCCTTGGGGGCGTTTTTCTTCCGGGCGCTGGTCCTGCCCTCCTCGTGAATCTCACCGGCAGCCGCAAGGGAGCGCTTGGTCAGCGCCGGACCCACCAGCTCGTACACCAGCACGGAGAACAGCACTACACTGCGCACCACCGCGCCGTCCGCCAGCTGCTGGGCGGTGAGGGCCATGCCCAGCGCCACGCCGGCCTGGGGCAGCAGGGTGACGCCCAGGTGCTTTTTGATGCTGTCGCTGCACCCGGTGAGCGCGCAACTGGCATAGGCGCCATAGTATTTGCCCAGAGATCGGGACGCGATGTACACCGCGCCGATGAGCAGCACCATGGGATTGGACAAAATTTTCAAGTTCAGCTCCGCGCCGCTCAGCACGAAGAACAGCACAAACAGCGGCGTGGTCCAGCCGTCCACACGGCCCATCAGCTCCTCGGAGAAGTCGCAGATGTTGCAGAAAA
>CAJUOT010000036.1 GCA_910588135.1 uncultured Oscillospiraceae bacterium
TTGGCCGCCGCGATGGCCTTGGGGTCCTTCTCCGGCTTGGACAGGTTGATGGTGATGTCCAAATCACCGTACTCCGTGGGGGCCTTCCACTGCACGTCTTTCGCAATCCGGTCCCGGCGGATGTAGTTGGTGTCCTGGCTGAATTTATAATACCAGTCGGTGGCCCTCCGGGGGTCCAGCTGATAGTTCTGCTGGAACAGGCTTCGGACCTCGCTGGGCCGGGGGGTGAGCCGCCCCATCAGCTCGGTGTCGAACAGGTCCCGGTAAACTACGGAGTTTTCTGTGAGAACACCACGGGCATAGGCGTCATCCAGCAGGGCCTCCAGGATGGGAGCCAGCTCGATTTTCTGGCTGTAAATATTCTTTTCCCACCAGAACTCCTCGCCGGGGTCGGTGTAACTGTCCAGCTTCAGTGCGTCCAAAATATTGTTGATGGCCCAATCCTTTTCATAGGGCCAGATCAAATCAGTCTGGATGGCATAGGCCGCCAGTTTGGAAATCGCTTCATTTCGCTCCATCGCACGTTCCCCCTTATTCCGCGGCCACGCATCCGCCCTGGGGCCGGATGTGCAGAATGTGACACTTGCCCTGACCCAGCAGGGCCTCCATGCCCGTCTTGAACCCGTCCAGCTTCCCGTTTGGCACCCAGGCCTGGATGGTGCCCGCAAAGCCGCCGCCGTGCACCCGGATGGCCCCGGCTCCGTCCAGCAGCTCCCGGCCGATGGCCAGCGCCACGGGGATTGCCTGCTGCCTGGGGTCATAAGTGGACCAGGTGTTCTGCAAATGCAGGCAGGAGGACAGGCCAGAGGCGTTTACCAGGGCCAGGAAGCGGTCAAAGTCTCCTGTCTTGAGGGCCTGGGCCTCCTGGACGGCCCGGCGGTCGTCGTCGTAGAAATGCATGGCCCGCAAAACCGCCCGGTCGCCGCACTGCGCGCGCAGGGCGGGCAGGCTGGCGCGGAACTCTGCCTCAGGCACATCGCACAGAACCTTTTTGCCAAAATGGGCAGCAATCGAACACATTTCCCGGGTAATGTTGGAGTAATCTTCCGTCAGATGCCTGGCGCTGTGGTCAGAGCCGGTGTCCACAATGCACAGGGCACAGCCCGATTGGGAAAAGTCATAGTCCACCCGCTCCACCACCGGGTCCGCCGGGTCCTTGAAGTCGATGGCCACACAGGCTCCCACCGAGGAGCCCATCTGGTCCATCAGGCCGCTGAGCTTGCCGAAATGGACGTTTTCCGCGTACTGCCCGATCTTGGCGATGGCGATGGGGTCCAGCCCGTCCTGGCAGCAGAAATGGTTGAAGATATTCCCCACCAGCGTCTCGTAGGCGGCGGAGGAGGACAGCCCGGAGCCGGACAGCACGGTGGAGGTGGCGCAGGCGTCAAAGCCGGACAGCTCATACCCCAGCTCTTTGATCTTTGCCGCCACCCCCCGCACCAGGGCGGCGGAGGTGTTCTCCTCCTCCTTTTGGGGGGACAGGTCATCCAGGGATATCTCCAGGGCCGGATAGCCCTCGGACATAATCCGCACCAGGCGCGTGCCGTTGGGCGCGGCGCAGGCCAGCATATCCATATCCACGCTGCCGCACAGCACATGGCCGTGCTGGTGGTCGGTGTGGTTTCCGCCGATTTCCGTGCGGCCCGGTCCGCTGAACAGGGCCGCGCCCTGAGCCCCTGCGCCAAACCGGGCGGCAAAGACCTCCACGATGCGCGCGGCGCGGGCCCGGGCCCCGTCCAGCTTTTCAGCGCTGCCATCCAAAGCGTAGAGGGCGGCCAGGGTCCGGTCATGGTCCCCGCCCTTCAGGGCGGTCAAAAGCTGGGTACAGTCAGACATCGCTCTCACCTCATTCTAAGTATTTCGCATATGATTTGGCCGCAAAAACAGCCTTGCCTGCATTAATTGTAAGATACCACAACGGGCGGCTTTTGACAAGGGCACACGGAGAAAAACCGGCGGCCGTCCCCTCCCAGACGGCGCAAACGGCGGCGGAGCCTCTGGGCTCCGCCGCCGTTCAGTTCCCCGGAAACGGGGAATGCTGGGCTTGTTACTTCAGGCCGTTCTCGTAGGCCTCAATCATCTTCTTGAACGTGTGGCCCGTACGGCGTTTGAGTTTTTCCAGGGATCGCTGGGTGGATTCTCCCGTGAAGATCTTCACATCCAGGCGCAGCGTCCCGTTTTCCTCGGGCGTGACGTAGATCTTGTCGATATACCGCTCCACGAACTCCTTGCCGATGAGGCCCTGGGCGGCGCTCTCCTGGGCGGCTTTCAGGGTACGGCGGATGTCCTCGATGTGCTTTTTGTACTCCGCGCTGGACTCCAGCTGCTCCTCCAGCTCCCGGACGGCCTCCGCCGCCGTCTTGATCTCCTCATTGCAGGCGGCGGTCATGGACAGGAAGTCGGCGTCGCTGATCTGGCCCGTGACATTGTATTCCAGCAGCTTGGACTTTTTCTTTTGGGCCAGCTCCGCCGCCTTTTTGTGCGCTTCGATCTGCCTGGCCGCCTCGCCATTATCGGCCAGCTCCCGGTACATCCGGATGTATTCCTCCACCATGGCGTCGGCGTCCGCCTTGGTCTCCTGGAACACGTCGAACAGCAGGGGCTTGAGCTCCTCCTCGTAGATGGCGAAGGAGGGGCAGGAGTCCGCCCCGGCCTTGATTTTGCCGGAGCACACCCACTTGCTGTTTTTGCGGCCCTGCCTGTCCCTGGACTCCCGGCGGTAGTAAGGCGCCCCGCAGTGGGTGCACAGCAGCTTGCCCGTGAGCAGGTTGTCGTGGTTGCAGATGCCCTGGCGGGCCTTCACGTCCTCGCTGCGGCGCTTCAGCACGGCGTTGGCCCTGTCCCACAGCTCCTCGGACACGATGGCGGGGACGATCTCGCCGGTCTCATCCTTGAACATCACCCACTCCTCCGGGGGAAGGAACTTCTGCTTCTTGGTGAACATATCCACCACCCGGACTTTATTGCCCACATAATACCCCTTGTACTTGGGGTTGGCGATCATGTTGGACATGGTGGAGTGGGCGATTTTATTGCCCTTCAGATTGCGGTAGCCCTTGTCCCAGAAGATGGCCTCGACCTGCTTCATGGAGTATTGACCGGTGGCGTACAGCTCGAACAGCTCCCGCACCATGGCGGCCTGCCCCTCGTCCACCACCAGCCGCTTGTTTTCCTTGCGGTAGCCGAATATGCGGTCGTTGCCCAGCACCACGCTCTGCTTGATGGCCTGCTGGTGGCCGAACTTCACCCGGCTGGACAGCTTGCGCAGCTCGTCCTGGGCGATGGAGGACATGATGGACAGGCGCAGCTCGCTGTCCTCATCGAAGGTGTTGATGTTGTCGTTCTGGAAGAACACCCCCACGCCGCTGGACAGAAGCTGGCGGGTGAACTGGATGGAGTCCAGGGTGTTGCGGGCGAAGCGGGAGATCTCCTTGGTGATCACCAGGTCGAACTTGTCCGCCCCGGCGTCGTCGATCATGCGGTTGAAATTTTCCCGCTTGCGGGTGGAGATGCCGGACAGGCCCTCGTCGATGTAGCCAGGGATAAAGGTCCAGGCCTTGTTTTTGCGGATCAGGTCCTCGTAGTAGCTGATCTGGTTGCCCAGGGAGTTGAGCTGTTCGTCGCTCTCGGAGGATACCCGGGCGTAGTAGGTCACCCGCAGGGGGATGTCGTAGACGGCGCGGGTGCGCAGCTCCTGGCGGATGGTATGTAGATCCATGGCAGGACCTCCTTAAGTTTCGTTATATCATGTTCTTTTTGCAGTATAACATATGATACGAAAAAGTCAAGGGCAGCGGGGCTATATTGAGCCCGGCCTCCCTGTGTGTGGGGAGCGGTGCAAGGAGGCGGCCCCCTGTTCGGAGGGCTTCGAGTGGCTGGCCCAGGCGAAACGCCCGCGGCCTCTGGCGTTTACAGGGACGGCGCGTTCCATCCATTGATTTTCAGCGCCATTTTATTGCGCTCCCGCTCGGTAATCAGCCCTTTCTCATACAGGGTCTGATTGTAGTAGGCCAGCCAGAGGCGGCCGCCCAGCTCCCGCTTTTTTTGTTCCTCTGTCGTGGTGTTCTGCTTTGCCATGGGCATGCCGCCTCCCTCCGGTGCAATGATTTCCAGTTTTGGGGTTTGCTATGCGTTTGGTGATGGCGCGCTCCTTTCTCCCGGGATGGCCCGGGGCAAGAATGGCGCAGACCTCACAGGGTCTGCGCCATGGTATGGGCCACGTTTCCAGGAATACCGGCAACCGGGGCAGTCATCACAAGGCTTTGGGCGAGCTAAGCACCACCCTTGAACAGGCCGGGGGGAAATTTTTATCATCTGGACTTTTCACGTATTGGGCACCAAAAAAGCCGGAACCCCTGAAAAATCAAGGGTTCCGGTTTCTGCGTTGTGATTCTGCCATATCCGGCAAATTTTTGCGTACAAATTTTCAGCCGGGTTCCACGTCTCAGGGTGCCCTGGAGCCCGGGAGCTGATGGGCTGTCCAATGCGCCGGGAACACCCTGCCGGGACACGGCGCATTGATATTCGGCCTTCAGGGGGCCGCCCCCGAACCACCCGTGAGCTCTGTTCCAGCCCTGTCCCCGTCACAGTTCAATCTTCTCCGCCATAATTTCCCCATCCATCTGCTCCAGCAGCCGGACACACTCGGGGACATAGCGCCCCACCGCCGTCTCCTCGGACATCTGCACGCCGTACACGCCGGACTTCATGATCTCGTACAGCGCCTCAATCTCCCCGATGGTGGGAATGGGCTTGGTCTCCATGTTCTTCAGCACCTGGGTGGCCAGGAATACCTTCACGTCAAAGTACAGCGCCTTGTCGATGATGTACTTCTGGAAGCGGGGGATCTTCTCGATGCCGATGTCGGTGGACAGGTCGCCCCGGTCCACCAGGATGTACTTCACCAAGGGCAGGATCTCGTTGATGTGCTCCACCGCATCAATGGTCTCGATCTTGGAGATCACCTGGGTTCCCTTGCCGATGAGGGCCTGGGCCTCCCTGACGTTGTCCGCCGAGCGCACGAAGGACAGCCCCACGTAGTCCAGCCTGTACTGGTTGGCCAGGTCGATGAGCTGGCGGTCCTTCTCGAACAGGAAGGGGATGTCCTGGTGGATGCCCCGGACGTGGACGCCCTTGCCGTTAATCAGCACTCCGTCGGACTTGGACAGGAACACGATCTGCTCACTGTCGGCGGACACCACCTCGAACTCAAACACGCTGTCGTTGGCCCAGGCGGTCATTCCAGGGCGGAGGTGGCGGTAGAAGTCCGGGTAGTTGAACTGGCCGGCGCGCAGGGCAAAGGTCTTGCCCTTCTCCAGCTGGACGCCCGCCTGGAGGTTGGCGGTGCGCACTTTGTTCCCCGGCAGGTCCATGAGGATGGCGGCGCCGGGGATCTGGCCGCGGATGTTCTTGATGCCCGCCTCAATGTCGGCGATGGTGCCGTGGGCGCCGTTGATGCGGTAGATATTCTTTTCGCTGTGGACCTGGGCCAACGGCACCTCGTGGGCCAGGGCGGGGCCGGTGGTGAGGATGTATTTCTGCATGACAACGCGCTCCTTTACGATTGTTTCGTCAGTTCCATGAAAATGGTGTCGTCCTTCTTCTGCTGATAGCGCAGCCAGTACCCCGCAATGAGAGAGGACAGCATGGTGGTGAGGATCAGCACTGTGAAAAACTCCACGCTGATGAGTTCATAGGAATAGGCCACCGTGGCCAGCACGATCCCCGGGCCGCCCCGGGCGTTCATGGTGACGGCGAAGTTCACGATCACCTGCTTTTTCAGGTCGGTGAACAACAGCATGACCGCCGTGCCCGCCGCCTCCAGGCCAAAGGCGATGGCGAAGAACAACAGGAACCGCCCCAGAGAGAAGTTATGGATCAAGTTGAGCTGGATGCCCACCAGGGCAAAGTAGATGGGCACGAACAGGGAGAAGGAGAAGTTGGCAACCGCCTCCATCCGCCCCTCCGCCTCCGGGTCGTTCTGGGAGACGGCCTTGACGATGTAGCCGGTGAGGAAGGCGGAGTACATGATGTTGATGCCCGCCCCGTACAGCGCTGCCGAGAACAGCAGCAGGGCGATAAAGCTCACCGTGTAGAAGTCCGTGGCCTTTACCCTGTTCCGGTAACCGCTGTGGAGGTGGTCCGCCGCCAACTTGGCTATGACGAACATCCCCAGGGTGAAGGCGATGACCAGCAGCATATCCGGCAGGTTGACCTCCCCGGTGGCGGCCATCCGGGTGGCTACGTTCAGAAGAATCCACAGGCACAGGTCCTGAAAGGTGGACACTGTCAGCACCGTGTTGGTGAAGGCGGTGTTCATCACGCCCATGTCAAAGAAAATCTTGGAGATCACCGGGATGGAGGTGATGGCCACGCCGATAACGAACACCAGCAGGAAAGAGATATCGTTCCCTCGGACACCGATGAACGCCTGCTGGAACAGCCCCGCGAAGGGGATGGCCGCCAGCATGGGCAGCACCGTGGCCCCGGTGAACACGCAGCCGATGATCTTCAGGTTCTTCCGGTCCACGTCGATACGGGTATTGAAGCCGGAGGAGAACATGAGGAACACCAGGCCCAGCTGGTAGAACAGGTTCAGCACCTTGCCCTCCTCCGGGTAGGCCAGGAAGATGGACTCCATCTGGGCGGGGAAGAAGTGGTACAGGAAGGTGCCGCCGAACAGCAGCCCCCCGGTGATCTCTCCCACCACCTTGGGGGCCTTGACGGCCTCCATCAGCTTCCCGCACAGGTACGCCCCCGCCAGCAGCAGGGCCAGGGCCAGGAACGTGGTGATGATCTCATACTCTGACAGTGTTTGCAGCGTCATAAATACCGCCCCCTTCTTGTCCGTATTTTACAGGGTTTCCGGGCAAAAGCAAGGGGGTTTGCCGTCCTTTGGTTGCATTCCAAGAAAGTGAGAAAATCCCGGCGGCTATCGGGTCTGAAGGATCTTGTACACCCGGGAGATGCTCAAATCGTATTTTCGCGCCAGGTCCGCCACCTCGTACTCCCCGCTGTAGAAGTCGTCCCGGAGCTGAAGGTTGCGCTCCTCCAAATCGGTGAACTCCGTGTTGGAGGGGAAGTAGACCGTGGTCCCGGCCAGCATGGACACGATGGAGGCGTAGGTGGGCTCGTCCACCAGCTCCCGCAGCTTTTTCAGCGCGGCCTTGGAGGTCATGGGATGAACACCTGGCCGCAGCCCAGGATGGCGTCGAAAATCTCTCTGCGCAGCATGATCTCATCGGGGATATAGCCATCGCTGATGTACTTGCGGATGATGGTGCCGCTGATCTCCACCCGGTGGGTGTCATAGTGGGCGCAGTGCTTGTCCGTAACAATTTGCCCGCACTTTTTGCAGAAATAGGGCTCCCTGGTCAGGAGGAGGTGAATGCCCAGCTCCGGCTCCAGTTCCCGGGCCAGGGCGTGGGCGTCATAGGCGCCGTAGTAGCCCCCCACCCCGGCGTGGTCCCGGCCGATGATGAAGTGGGTACAGCCCAGGTTGCGGCGGATAAGGGCGTGGAACACCGCCTCTCGGGGGCCGGCGTACCGCATCTGGGTTTTGAGCCCCGCAATATGCACCCGGCCTTGGGGATAGAATTCCTCGATCATGCGATGATAGGCGGCCATCACCGCCTCCTGGGTGAAATCCCCGGTCTTTTTCCAGCCTACGATGGGGTTGATGAACAACCCGTCGCACACCTCCAGGCCAATGCGCTGGATGTGTTCGTGGGCCTTGTGGATGGGGTTGCGGGTCTGAAAGCCCACCACCGTCTTCCAGCCCTTTTCCGCAAACACCCGCCTGGTGTCCTCCGGCTTCAGCGCGTCCGCCAGCAGGGCGCGGTCCGTCAGGCGCACGGTGCCGCCCACCCGGCAGGTGGAGCGCTCCCGCTCCTTGCGCACACCAGGGTGGGCATTCTCCAGCGTACGAAACACCTTTTCAATATCCGCGTCCGTCATATAGAATTTGCTTTCCACGCCCAGCTCAGCCACTGGGGCGCCTTTGTAAGCCAGCGTCAGGGTGCCGCCGGGGCACACCTTTTCAAACTGCTCCGGCGGCACCCCCAGGGTGATGGGCAGGGGGAACACCTGCCCATCCGCCAGACGGCAGTTGTCCACCACGCCGCGAAAGTCCTCCTCCCCCATAAAGCCGGTGAGGGGCGCCAGCAGCCCGGTCTCTATATTGATGATATCCTGTAAGGTCTCCTCGTTGATCGTGACAGTCATGACGCGCCCCCTTTACCGGTACTGGGGACCGTACTTGGCCGCGATGTAGTCCAGCACCGCCTGGCAGGTCTCCTCCTCTGTCTGCTTGTCCACCTCCAGCACCAGATCCGGATGCTGGGGCTGGTCAAAGGTGGCGTCGATGCCTACAATCCGGGTTTTGCCCGCGTTGGCCCGGTACATCCCTTTCACATCGTTTTTCATGCTGATTTGCAGGTTCTTTTTCAGATAAATCTCGTTGTAACCGGCAATCTTCCGCCGGGCCAGGGCCCGCAGATGCTCCAAAGGGGAGATATTGCAGACGATGCCCACAATATCGTTCCGGTCCAGCAGGTAGGCCCCCAGGATGATCCGCTTGATGTTGGCCTCCCGCTCCGCGTCAGAGTAGCCCAGATCCCGGTCAAAGAGATCCCGCACCTCGTCGCCGTCCAGCAGGTAGTTCTTGATCCCCAACTGGTTAAAATGGCGTTCCAGCCTTCGCCCGATGGTGGTTTTGCCGGCGCCCGATATACCGATCAGCCAGATAATCATGCCTGTTCCCCCCTACAAAAACGGATAAAGGTCGTCAAACTCCGCCGCCTTCAGCGAACCGTCCGGCATGACCCGGGACGCGATCCTGGGCGCGATCTCCCCGAACTCCTGTACCCGGAGCTGGCACACAAAGGGCTCGTCCTTGGTCAGGATTTCCTTGAATGCCCCCTCTAAGTCATCTCCGGCGGTAAGCTCACAGCTCTCCAGCCCATACGCCGCCGCCACCTTGCAGAAGTCCGGCGTCTCCAGCCCGCTGTCCGGGCCCACGCCCAGAAAGCGGTCATTCATATAGTTGTGCTGGTTGTGCCGGATCAGCATATAGCCGCTGTTCTGGAACACAAACAGCTTGATGGGCAGGCGGTTGTAACGCAGGGTGGCAAACTCCTGCACGTTCATTTGCACGCTGCCATCCCCGGACAGGGCGATCACCTGCCGCCCCTCCCGGGCCGCGCCGATGGCCCCCGCCCAGAAGCCCATGGCGGACAGGCCGCCGGAAATCAGATAACGCTGGCCTTCTTTCAGCTCCCAGCTCTGGGAAACGATATTGCAGACGCTGCCCGTGTCCACCACAATGTCACAGTTTGACGGCGCACACTGGGAAAGCCGCTTTGAAGCATAGTAGCTGTTCAGAGGCCGCTCCTGGGCATAGCCGGGCAGGACGTTGGGGTACTGCCGCCGCATTTCCTGGCAGTGGGTCAGCCATTCATGATGATCCGGTTCCAATCCGGCACAACAGTTGAGAAGGTCCTCCAGGAACGCCTTGATATCCATGGAAATCTTTTGATCCACCGGCACGTCCGGCTTGTCCAGCTCCTTCTGGTCCAAGTCCACCATCACTTTATAGGCGTTCTGCCCGAACCGCTGGGGATAGTAGCCCGTGGTGGAGATGGACAGGCGGCTGCCCAGAATCAGCAGGTAGTCGCACTGCTGGATGGCGAAATGGGAGGCGCGGTCGCCGTAGCTTCCGGGACGGCCCACAAAATAGGGGGAACCGGAGGCGATCACGTCGATGCCGCCTCGGGAGGCGGCAACGGGTATTTGGAGCGCATGGCACAGACGGCCCAGCAGCTCCACTGCCCCGGCGCCGCGCACCCCGCCCCCGGCCAGGACCAGCGGCTTTTCTGCCTGGGCCAGCCCCTGAGCAATGGTCCGCAGATCCACATGGGCCGCCGGCCTTTCCGTAGCCTGGTACCCCTCCATCTCATCCGGGACCTGCTTGTTCTGCACGTCCACCGGCACGTCGATCCATACCGGGCCCTTCCGGCCCTCCATGGCCTCGTGCCACGCCCGTTCCATCACCCGGCGGATATCGGCGGGCTCCAGCACACAGGCGAAATATTTTACCAGGGGGGACACGATGGGCCCCAGGTTCAGGCTCTGGGTGCCGTGCTGGCGAATGCCGGTGTCCATCTCGTACCGGATCAGCCGGGAGTTGGCCTGCCCGGTGAGCACAAACATGGGGGACGAATCCACAAAGGCCCCCGCCACGCCGGTGATGGCGTTGGTGGCTCCCGGTCCGATGGTGGCAAGGCATACGCCGGGGACGCCCCGGGTGCGGCCATAGCAGTCCGCCGCCATGGCCGCCGCCTGCTCGTGGTGGCAGCAGACGGCCTTCAGGGCATGGCTGCGCTGGAGGGCGTCGGTGAGCCACATGGCGGAGCTGCCGGATACCATGTAGACGGTAGTGCAGCCCTTCTTTTGGAGAAAATCAAAAATGTATTCGGAGACGGTCATGTTATCGCTCTCCTTCCCGGTAGCTGTCCAGGCACCGCTGGATACAGTCCTGCAAATTGACCTGGGGCCGCCAGCCAAGCTGCCTGAGCTTTGTGGTGTCCGGCACAAAGGAATCCGCCTGGGTCTCTGCGGAAAGCGGGCCAATTACGGTCGTGCCCCCATAGAGTTTTGCGACTTGCTGTGCCAATTCCAGAATAGAACAGGTATTATCCTCATTTCCCATATTGTAAACGGTGCTTTCCCCATTCAGGAGCACATAGAGCAGCCCACTGACAAAGTCCGACAGATAGCAGTGGCTCCTGAGCTGGGTGCCTGGGCCGTTCACCCGGATGGTGTGGGTTTCCTTTGCCTGCCGGATAAAGTCAGTAAAGCACCGCCCTGATGATAACGGCTCTCCGGGGCCAAAGATGGAAAAGGGGCGCAGAACGCGGCAGTCAACACCAAATTCGCCCCGGTATCGTTCACACAGAAGCTCCCCCGCCAGTTTGCTGCTTCCATAAAGGGGACGGGTGCCGCTTGCCGCCAGACTGTGGGCGTTTTGCTCCGCGATTCTCCCAGGCTGCCGCTGGTAAACCTCACCGCTGCTGAAAAACACAAACACCGAATGATCTTTCCGGGCGCGTTCCAGCAGATACCGCACCGCCAAGATATTGCAGTCCACAAGTCCGGCGGGGTCGGCAAGGATGGCCCGCTGATTGGCAGGGCTGGCGGCGTGGATAATAATGTCGGGGCGAGATGTTTTGGGGATAAATTCTTCGGTCATTCTTCCCTCGATCCAGCGAACGCAGGGGGCAGAAAAGGCGGGCATCGCACCAGCGCGGTAACACAGCTCCAGCTTGAGGTTTAATGACAGCCGGTCGTTCAGCTGGCAGAGCACCTTCGTGAAATAACTGCCGACAAAACCAGTTGCGCCTGTCATAAATATTTCTCTATTCCTCAAATGCTCCCAGGGAAGCGCAAGTCTTTTGATCTGTAAAAAATCATGTTCCAGTTGTCGCTCAATTATGCTACTCATTGAATCTCCTCATCCGCTGCCAGCCCATAAAACACAAAAGATAGATGGTGCATATAGGACCGCAGATACACCGCATACCCCGCCCCCAGCACCAGCTCCGGCACCTCCCAGAAGTCCCAGGTCTTGTGGTACCCCGCGATCATCAGCTTGGGATGCCAGCGGCGGATGGTCTGCTCCGCGCCCTTCAGCGCGGCCAGCTCTGAGCCCTCAATATTCATCTTGATGGCCGTGGCCCGCCGCCCGTCCAGCAGTTTGTCGATGGTAGTCGCCGCCGCCTGCGTCCGGCCATAGGGCGCGGCGAAGCTCCCCGGCCCGTGGAGGGCGTACAGCGGGATACTGCCCTCCCCGCTCCACGCCGCCCGGGGGAACAGCTCCACCTTCCCCCGCAGTCCTTCCGGCAGCTGGGCCGCGAACCGCTCCAGCCGCTGAAAATTGACGGGGTCCGGCTCCAGCCCATAATAGGCCCCGATTCGGTTCCCGGTCAGCGCCAGCAAGTCCCGCAGGGTCTGCCCGTCAAAGGCTCCGCAGTCCACAAAGTGCTCCTCCCCGGAGGACGCGAACAGCTCCGCCGGAAAATACTTCTCCTCCTGGGCCAGGGTGGGGATCTCCGGCCCCTCCCCAAACAGCCGGAAGACGAGGATATTGGCGTAAATCTCTTTGGACTGCCCGTCCGCCAGCCGTTCATAGACCCGCCCGATCCGCTCCCGGTTCTCCCAGAGGCAGTCCACGTCCGGGCAGGAGGGCAGGTTGCCCGTATTGTCTCCCCGGAACAGGGCAAAGCACCGGCGCAGGGCGATATAGTCCACCACGTTGGCACAGCCGCACTCATGCAGCCGTTGGTGGACGCCGCTGTGCCCGCCCTCCCGCAGCGCCTGGTCAAAGCTGCGGCAGTAGGCCTGCCCGTCGGTGTTGATGCAGACAAGCACCAGCAGGTTGTCCCCGAACCGTCCTGCCAACTCCTGGGGCGGGACCACCTCCAGGCCCATGCACACCGTGCCCCATTTTTCCGGCGCGCCGTCGGCAAAGCACAGCGGCTCAATGCCCGCCCGCTGTAGAGCCAGCAGCAGGGCAATCCCGCTGCTCCCCGCGCCGTAAAGCACGATCCCGTCATAGCGGCCCAGGGCCAGCTTCAGCTCGTCCACCGTCTGTTCCAGCTGGGGGCGTTCCCGCTCAAAACGGGCGAAAATCTCACCAATCACGCCGCTCATTGTCCCTCGCTCCACCGTCGCCACATATCCGCCGCCGCCTTCTGGGGGGATAGGCCGAAATAGTCCAGCTGATAGTCCCGGGAACCGGTGAGCATGGCGAAGGAATCGGACACACCATAGCGGTGAAACACCGCCGGATGCTGTCCCCGCTCCGCCAGCAGCTCCGCCACGGCGCTGCCCAGGCCGCCGGTGATCCCATGCTCCTCCATGGTGAACACCGCCCGGTGGCCGGAGGCGCAGCTCAATACCGCCTCCTCGTCCAGCGGCCGCACCCTCGGTACGCTGTACAGTGCCACCGAGCATCCCCGCTCCTCCAGCAGCTTTTCCACCTGCACCGCCTCCCGCAGGATGGTGCCGCAGGCCAGAATCGCGATATCCGTCCCCTGGGCCAAGGGAATGGCCCGCTCCAGCGGCGCGTCCACCGGGCCGGGGAGGATGCGGGCGTCCACGCTGCGCCCAATGCGGATGTAGGCCGGACGCTGCCGCCGGTAGGCCGTCAGCATTGCCGCCTCCATCTCCGCCGGGTCGGCGGGGCAGTACACATCCAGGTTGGGGAAGGCGCGCATCATGGCGATGTCCTGGAGGGCGTGATGGGTGGGTCCCGCGGTGCCGTAGGCGAAGCCGCCGCCCACCCCCACCAGGATCACCGGATTCTCCTGGTAGCACACGTCCAGCATGATCTGTTCTGCCCCCCGCAGCGTCATAAAGGACACCACGTTATAGGCGAAGGGCTTCATCCCCGCCGCCGCCAGTCCCGCGGCAAAGGATACGAAGCTCTGCTCCGCGATGCCCACATTCACAAAGCGCGCGCCGAACTCCGCCTCGAAGGGCTCCATGACGGAAAACCCGGTGTCCCCGATCACCAGCATCACCTTGGGGTCCTCCCGGGCAAGACGGGCCATGGTCTGTACGAATGTGCTTCTCATCGGCTCAACTCCTCCAGCGCCTGGGCCAGCTGCTCCTCGTTTGGGGACTTGAAGTGCCACTCCAGCCGGTTTTCCATGAAGGACACGCCCTTGCCCTTTACCGTGTGGGCAATTACCGCCGTGGGACGGGTGTCCCCGTCCAGCCCGGCCCGGCAAAACAGCGCCTCCAGCGCGGCGTAGTCGTGGCCGTCCACCTCCACCGTATTGCAGCCAAAGGCCCGGAACTTCTCCGCCATATCCCCCATATTCAGCACCTGCTCGTCGCTGCCGTAGGATTGCAGGCGGTTGCGGTCCACGATTAAAATCAGGTTATTCAGCGAGAACCGGGCGGCGAACATGGCCGCCTCCCACACGCTCCCCTCATTGCACTCCCCGTCCCCCATCAGCACGAATACCCGGCCCCCCTGGCCCTGGAGCTTCTTGGCGTAGGCGATCCCGGTGCCCAGATTGGCCCCATGGCCCAGGGAGCCGGCGGACATCTCCACCCCCGGCACCACGAATTTCCGGGTGTGGCCCGCGTAGTTCTCCCCGTCCGCTGTGTGCAGTTCCAGATCCCCCATGGGGATCAGCCCCGCGTAAGCCAGGGTGGTGTAAAAGGTGGCGGCGATGTGTCCTTTGCTCAGCAGAAACACGTTCCGGTCTGGGTCGTCCAGATTGTCCGGCGTCAGCCCCAGGACCCGGGTGTACAGCACCGCCAGGATGTCCGCCGACGAGTAGCCGCCCCCGATGTGGGAATCCCGGGTGCGCATGAGCGTCCTGGCAACGTGCATTCGCACCACCCGGGCAAATTCCTTTGGATCGTGGATCATTTCGGGTTCCTCCCCTCTTTGCGGTGGATTTCCTCCGCCGCGTCCAGCCCGCGGCCCACTGCCTCGTCCATGTTGTAATACCGGAACTCCGCCAGCCGTCCCGCCCCGTAAAAATGGGGCATCCGGTCCAACAGCTCCCGGTAGCTCCGGTGCAGCGCCTTGGATTGCTCCGTCAGCACCACGTAGCAGGGGTCATCCCAGGGCTTTTCCATGGGGCCGGGGCGTTCGCCCACCAGCAGGGTTTTGTCCAGCTCCGGCGGGTTTCCCGGCAGATAGCGGTAGTCCGTCCGCCGGGTCCACGGGACCTCCAGCTCCGGATAGTACAGGGCCAGACAGGGCAGCCCCTCCCCGGCCCCGTGGTACTCCAGATCAAACTTCAGCGTCCGGTAGGGGAGAACTCCCTTCCGGAAGGAAAACAGCTCGTCCAGACGCCCGGTATAGAGGACGGCGTCCCATGTCCGACGAGTTTTCCAGACAATCTGCCCGCTTACGATTTCCATGAGAGCAGAAGAATTGGTGCCGGTCAGCACCTCAATGGCAGGGTGGGCCAGGATGGACTGGAACAGGGCGGCAAAGCCCTCCTCCGGCATAAACTGGAACCGCTCCGGGCGAAAATCCCGGCGGGCCTCCAAGTAGACCGGGGCCCGGGCGATTACCTCCGGCGACAGCTCCTCCGGGCGCAGTCCCCACTGCTTCTGGTTGTAGGGCGCGCAGTCGCAGTCGTACAGCCGCTGTCCCGCCCGCCGCAGCAGGGGGGCGGAGGCATTCAGCAGTTCCAAAACAGTGACCCGGTCGCGGCCGGGAAACGCATGGCGCAGGGCGGACACCACTGCGTCCCCCTCCTCCGGCATCAACTGCCGCAGGGTCTCCGGCTGGAAGGGCATGGGATGGCTGTCCCCCTCGATCCACACCCGCAGGGCGCATCGAAAGGGCGTCCAACGGGCAAAGGGGGACAGGAAGCTCCACACCCGCTCCTGGTCGGTGAAAAAGACGTGGGGGCCGTACACGTGGTACAGGATGCCGTGCCCATCCCGCCGGTCATAGGCGTTGCCGCCTATATGGCTGCGGCGGTCAATCACCGTCACCTTCCAGCCGTATTCCGCCAGACGGCGGGCGGCGCTGGCCCCGCAGCAGCCCGCGCCCACAACCAGCGCCCTCATCCCGCCAGCTCCCGCGTCCGCTTGAGGTACTGCCCCACCTGCTCCCGGCATAGTTCTTCCGCAGAGTTGTGTCCCGCGTTCTTCTGAAAATCAGCGGCCTGGGCCAGCGTTTCCTCCAGCGTATACAGGGCCCGCCAGCCAAGCAGCTCCCGCGCCTTGCCGCTGTCCAGCCGGAGCAGCTGCGTCTCGCCGGAGGGGCCGCCCGCTCCCAGCTCGTACTCCGCGCCGGGGAAATAAGCCGCCAGCAGTTCCGCCACCCGGCCCACGGTCTGGAACCCGTCGGAAGCGGGGCCAAAGTTGAAGGACGTATCGCCCGTTATTGTGCCCTCCGCCAGCGCCTTCGCCAGCGTCAGGTAACCCCACAGCACGTCCAGCACGTACTGCCAGGGCCGGACGAAGCCCGGGTTGCGCAGCGCGGCGGGCTGTCCGTTGGAGAAGCAGTCCAGCAGGTGGGGGATAAGCCGGGTCTTGTTGAAGTCCCCCCCGCCGATGGTGTTGCTGGCCCGGGCGGTGGCGATGGGCAGCCCTGGGAAGGAGATTCGGTAGCACTGCGCCGCCAGATCCTGGCACGCTTTGCTGGTGGAATACGCCTCCGCCGCGCCGAAGGGGTCGTCCTCCCGGCACGGCCTGCCCCCCAGCCCCTGGGCATAGCACTTGTCGCTGGTGACCACCACCGTGGGAACCCGGCGGCCGCTTTGGCGGACCGCCTCCAGCAGCCCTACCGTCCCCATGACGTTGGTCTCAAAGATCTCCGCCGGATACTCATAGGAGCCGTCCAGATAGGCGTGGGCCGCCAGATGGACAATCAGATCAGGTCGGAATTGGCTCAGCACCCGCTCTGCTTCGGCCCGCTCCCGGATATCCGCCAGCCGCTCACCCGCTATGGGCGGGCGGGCTTTTTCATACAGGCACCCGGAGCGGGGCGGCAGAGCGTACCCGTACACCTCCGCTCCCAGGGCGGACAGCAGCCAGCACAGCCATGTCCCCTTGAATCCGGTGTGGCCCGTCACCAATACCCGCCGGCCCTGGTAAAACAATTCGTGAGACAGCACCTGTGTTCCTCCGTTCTCTCAGGGCTTTTTCCTCCACACGCTGAACCTGCCCAGGGACAGCAGTATGGCTTTTGCCTCGTCCCCCTGCCCGATGCCCAGGCTGGAGACAACCTTTTCGGCGGCGGAATCCCACGAGCCGTTTGTCAGGGAGATGGACCGTTCCAATACCATGCCCTCCTTTTGGAGCGCGGCAGACAGCGCGCTGTCGGTGATGATCCTCAGATTCATCTCCTCCTCCGGGTCATGGAGGAACACGCCGTCCGCAGGCAGTTTTCCCTGTAAGGCCATCTCCAAATGAGAAAGGCTGTAAAAATTCTCATATTGAGCAAACAGCAGCCCGCCGGCCTTCAGCTGCTCCGCCGCCGTATGGAGTACGCGGCGCGGGTCGGCACAGCGCCCCAGATTGCAGCCTACGACAGCCAGATCATAGCGGTCCTCCAGCCCCTGGTCTTTCCCGTCCAAAAGGCCGCTGTGGTGAAACAGCCCTTCCATGTCCTCCAGGTACCGGCTGTCCTCGGTGAGGGCGTCCACCGTGATCTCACCGCCCCCGCACGCCCTGACGCGGTTGACCAGCGCCAGGACGCTCTCCCCAAACATGGGGTTCAGGGCCAGAATCCGCATGGGGCCGGAGGCAGACATGGAAAAAGTGCCCAGAGCCGAGCAGAGGTCCATGCCCAGGGAAGCCCAGCCGTCCACGCCGTATTTCTGCCGGAACTGCGCCCGTCCCAGCTCCATTACCTGAAACTGGCCCTCCCCGATGGTGGCGGAGCCGTAGTGGTGGACAAACACATCCTTGCAGAGTACCTGTCGGTAGCCCATTCGGCGCAGCGCACAGTTAAAGCCATCGTCGGCAAACATATCGTAGCAGAAGAAGGGATCTATGGTGAGCCTCATCTGCTTTAGGGCACTTGGGCGCATACAGGCCAGAATGGAAAACAGCCGGGCACGGTCCTCCCATTTTCTGGGGTCGAGACGGTTATAACCCTGCGCGAAAGAGCACATCCCCTTCAAATCATTCTTTGCGTAAGGCACGGAGATCGCCTGTAGATTGCTCGCTGAATTACAGACAGGCACCGCCATCGCGATGCGGGGGTCGCTCTCCATGCACTCCCACAGGATCTCGTCATAGCGGGGAGTGACGATCACGTCGTTGCTCACGTACAGGAGGTATTTGCCCTCCATATAATAAGGCGCCATGGTGAAGATCAGGTTTCCGGCCGCGGAGGAGCCCATATTGTAGGGATAATAGATTTTCTTCTCATGGGACAGGCCCTCGCACCAGGCGGTGGTCTCCGGGTCGCTCCCGTTGTCAAAGGTGATCAGCTCATAGCTGTGTCCTTTGGTGCAGGCTTCAATGGCGTCCAGGCACTCTTTGGTCATCTTCTGGCCGCCGTAGAACAACACGACGATGGACAGGTCAAAACGGTATTCCCGGGGCTCGTCCCGCTTGGGCGTCTCCCGAACCCGCCGGATATGTTCCCGTTCCTGGGCATACCAGTCCTCCAGCGTCTCGTCCGTGGCCGCGTGGAGCAGGAAAAATTCCGCGTACCGCCGCCAGAACAGGAACAGCGGCGTGAAGGAACAGGTGAACTGTACCATTGCGCCCTCGCCGTTCCCGTCATCCAGCATTTGGCGGATTCGTCCGGCCGTCAGCGGCGCGTTCAAGCCGATCTCCTTCAGCTTGTTTTTCAGCTTGATCTGGGGGGCGAGCTGTTCGACGGCGGACGCGATGGCGGCGCACAGCGTTTCCAGGTCCCCCAGCAGGTATTGGTTTTCCGCCAGCCCGCAGTTTTTTAAGTAGGCAACGGCCTCCTCGCCGGTGTCAAACAGCTCGAAGATCTGTGTGACCAGCGCTTCCCGCGCATATTGATCCATGATTCATACCCCTCGTTAAAATTCGGCGGCTACCGTAGATTCTCCGGGAACAGCGGCCAATCTGTTCCATACAGGACCTTTACCCCATATTGTTCAGCCAAACAGGTTCGGTGGACAGTCTCCTCGCTACGTGTGGTAACATAATAGTCTGCCCCCTGCATTAGAATGCGCTCATCAAGCGTCACCCTGGTCTGGAGTGTCACACAGCTGTCGCAAGCCTTATATTTTTCCAATATTCTTTTTACGGAACGGACGTTTTCTCCAGTTGAACGCTCCGCGGGGATATAGAGCAAAAGCTCCACATTAGGACGGTCAATTTGAAAATACTCCTCCAACACCTTGGGGTACAAGGGGAAGGGCTCCCCCACATCAATGGGAAAGAACACGGTATTGGGGCCATTCCCCATGAGGGGGGTGGCCCCAGTATCTTCCGCTTGCGGAAGATACTTTTTTACAAATTTCTCCACTGGAAGGGCAAAATCCTCCCGCCTGTCCCATTGGGTTTTCTCCGGCCAGTCCCACCACGCAATTTTTTGCAGCGCGTCAATGGTATCTTTGCCAAAGCGGTACCGCAGTACCCGCGCTGGATTTCCTCCCACAATCGCGTAAGGCGGAACATCCTTGGTCACCACTGATTTCGCGGCGACAATACACCCGTTATGGAGCGTTACACCAGGCATAATCGTGGCATCTGTCGCCACCCAAACATCATTTTGTATGATAATGGAACCTCTCCGCCTGGTTTTCCTCTTGGGTGCTCTATTCAGGGATTTTAAATCGCCCTGCGCGATTGAGTTGAAATCATGGTCCAGGTCAATGATCAGCATAACGCCGTCCGCCACAGAGGTTCCTTTTCCAATCGCGATATAATGACACCCTTTCTCAGGGCGTATGCTGATTCCCGAGTGGATTTCAGCCTGCACAATATAGCTGTCGCGGTCAATGGACAACAGCGGAAAGCCATCTAACGGACTGCCGCCAGCTGAGATAGTCACGTTGGTATAAGATTTTATCCCATCGGGCGGATTGACCGATATGCTCTGGATCATAATGGCTCCCCCCTTGTCCGTTTACAGCTCCTGCCACTCCGGGGAGAACTGCTTCCCGATCTGCAAAAACGACTCCCTTTTGTTCCAGTTGGCATAGGAGGACTGGTAGCAGTTCCGGCAGGACAGGGCCATCCGTTCCCCATTTACCCGGCCCCGGTGCTGCTGATACTCCTCCGCGTTCCACATATCCCCGAAGCTTTCATACCGCTGGAGGGGGAACAGCTTCTCCGCCGTGGACATACAGGGCCGCACGAAGCCGTCCGAGCCCAGGAAAAAGTCCCGCCACGCCGTGTAGCAGGTCTTGTGGCACTGTTCCCCGGCAGGGTCCTCCCCCACCAGGTGAGGCAGCTTCAGCGACACGCCGCACTTCTGTCCCATCTCCACCGCCGCCTGGAACACCTCCCGGGTCCGGGCCATCTTGTCGTAGAGAACCTGGGGAGCCATCTCTTCATCAAAGGCGGTGAGGTATACCGCTTTCACCTCGTCCAGCCCCACCTCCCCGGCCAGCCGCACCAGCTCAGGCAGTTCGTCCAGGTTCTGGTCCATGGCGGTAAACACAAAATTCATGTAGGGGAATTCCAGCCCATGGGCGGCCTTGTGCTCCGTGATGGCGGAGATGTTCTTCAGGATTTTACGGAAATCCGCCCCCCGGCGGATTTCCTCGTTGGTTTCAGCGCAGGCCCCGTCCATACTCACGGCGATGATGTCGGTCTGCGTGCGGAAGATATCGTCGAACAGCCTGTCCAGCCGCATTCCGTTGGTACAGAAGTATTTCCGCAGGCCCAGCCGGTGGGCCCAGTCCAGGAAGTCCGCGAAATGAGGATGGACGGTGGGTTCCCCCCAGCCCATGAGCGTGACCTCTTCCACCAGATGGGCCACGGGTTCAAAATATTTCAGCCAGTCCATCTGGAACCATGTAGGCTGGAAGTCGGCGGAGTTTCGGCCGCACATCTTGCAGTTCAGGTTGCAGGCGTTGGTCAGCTCAAAGACGAACCGCCGGGGCATAGAGTCCAGCACCAGCCGGCCCGCCAGCGCCTCCGCCTCGTTTTTCCGGCTGTTTTCCTGCCGCTCCGGGGTCAGCGGACGGGTGAGGCGCAGGTCCAGCGTCTTGGCCCGCAAAAGCTTTGATTCCTTCATATTCCTTCCCCTTTCAGCCAAGGCGCCCATGGGGCGCTTCCCGTGTTCCAGATTGCCTCCAGCTGACTCCGGTCCCGCTGCGTGTCCATGCACTGCCAGAACCCGTTGTGCTTGTAGATGCTCAGCCGGCCGTCCCGGGCCAGGGCCTTCATAGGCTTCTGCTCCATCACACAGCTCTCCTCGGCGCTGAGGTAGTCGAACACCCCAGGCTCCATCACCATGAAGCCGCCGTTGATCCAGCCGCCGTCCTCTTTGGCCTTCTCCCGGAAGCCGGTGACGGTCTGTCCCTCCAGGTCCAGCACGCCGAAGCGCCCCCCCGGCTGGATACCGGTGAGGGTGACGGTTTTGCCCGAGGCCCTGTGCTGCACTAACAGGGCGTTCAGGTCCACGTCGCTGACGCCGTCTCCGTAAGTAAGCAGGAACGGCTCGTCCCCGATGTACTTCTGAACCCGCTTGACCCGGGCGCCGGTCTGGGTGTTCAGGCCGGTGTCCACCAGCGTCACCCGCCAGGGCTCGGCGATGTTGGCGTGGACGGTCATGCGGTTTTCTGCGGAGAAGTCGAAGGTCACGTCGGAGCGGTACAGGTAGTAGTCCGCGAAATATTCCTTGATGATGTGGCCCTTGTAGCCGCAACAGATAACAAAGTCGTTAAATCCGAAGCTGGAGTAGTATTTCATGATGTGCCACAGGATGGGCTGATCGCCGATGGTGATCATGGGCTTGGGCTTCAAGTGGCTCTCCTCGCTGATGCGGGTGCCCAGGCCGCCGGCCAAGATGACGGTTTTCATTGCTTCGCGCCTCCTCGCGCATGACATCACAAATGATTCAAATCGTTCAATATTTGATATTTTCCTTGATGTGGTCCAACACGATTGCCTCAAAATCCTCCGCCAGCTCCGGGTCCTGGATCTCCTCCCCGGTCTTGATGGAGAGAATCTTCTGGGTATACCCCTGGGAGAGATCAATGAGCCCGTCAATATCGGTGTTGGCGTTGGCCTCAAAACGGCACTCAAATTCGTCCGTCCGGACGGCGGCTTTGTAGGTCTGGCCCTGGTAGATGGATTCCGTGTACACATAATCGCGGCCTGGACCACCGAATGTACGGGGCAGCACACAGTCATGCTGGGAGAGGTCTGCGTCGATGCCGGCCAGCTTGGTCAGGATTGGGAGGTAGTCGATGTGATTGATGTATTCCTCAGAAACACCGGCGGGCACGCCGCCGCCGCGGAGCATGAGGGCGGAGTTGGTCCGCATATCTTTCAGCAAGTAGTCCTCTCGATCAAGCGGGGCCATTCCGTGATCTGAGTAAAGGCAGACCAGGAACTCATCTTCCTCATAATTTGCTAAAATGTAATCAAATAAACTTTTAAATCTTCTGTCGATTTGGCGCAGGCCGGTTTGATACCTCTTTACCAGTATCTCACTGTAGCGCGTCCTGACGCTTTTTTCACGCGTCTTGGTTTTTGTCAGCGATGTCTGGTAGTCCAGATTGGCCTGCAGCGCTATATTAAAGTTGACATCGTAGTTCCATGTTTTGTCCATATGCTCATCCAAGCTGTGATGCGCGTCAAACAATTCCAGGGAAATGAATTTCGCGGTGTCTGGGAACGCCTCCATATAATCCATCGCGTCTTCCATCAAGTGGCTGTCCGGAAAACCGTTCATGGACTTATGAATAGAGCAGTCATATCCGCGCAGTCCACCCAGATAAGGGGACGTTCCCTTGCTCCCGGAAATGCGCGCGGTAAAATATCCATCCTCATTAAAGAGTTCCGAAACGGTCTTGATATGCGGCGGATAGCGGTATGCGGAACTATAGTAAATAATATGGTGGTGGGTGGTGTAGAGTCCGGTCGCCATGGACGGGACAGACGGCTGCGTCCACTCGGAGGTAGCGTAACAGCGGTTAAAAATCATGCCCTTCTCAAAAAACTTCTTTGTATACGGCATATCCCGGTAGTTTGTCTCATCCAAATAGCGTTGGGACAACCCATCCATAAACAGGGATAGGATTAACCGCCGCTTTCCCGGTTTTCTCTGTGTTGAAATGGGCTTAGACACGATAAAAGGCTGGCTTGAGCTGAGAACTGCCGCTTGGTCCATGTTAAGATAGTGAAAAATATTGGGGGCTTCTATCAGACAACTTACAGCTTCCTTTTTTCTGCCTGTTACGGTAATAGTTTGGTTGATGCCTGTTGCGGCTACAGCCAAGATGCATTGTCCTTTCGGTGCCTCAAACCGCCTCGTTTTACGTGCTTTCCAGCTTTGGATCGGGGTAACCGAATAGGCGTTGGGATGATTTGATTGAAGCAGTCCCTGCTGGACAATATAAGAATAACTGTCCAGATGCCCCTGGGGCCACAGGCCAATGTAGTCGTTGTAACGCTTTCCCTTATCAAAATACAAAAATTCGCCCTGATAAATTGTCCAGCTGTCTTTCCCATATATGCGGTACTGGGGAAAGTTCGCCCCGCATGACGACAAAATATTCCTTTGAATAAAAAACTGCCGCTGTTCTTCCGGGGAAAGCTTTGGCCCCACCTCATTCAAAACCTCGTTGATCTGCTTCAGCAGAGCTTCCGCGTCAGGAGGCGTTCCAAACTGCGTGGCAAAGTTCAAACAAATACAGCACTCCTCCGCCGCCACCGCAAACTGTTCCAAAGCCTTCGCGATCAGGGCGCGGTATAGATGGTTCCTATAATTGGCGGGATTTTTCCGAATGGCGCTGAGAATCCATCTCTCGGCAGTACGATAATCTGAGGCTGAAAGCGCCACCACCGCCCGGGCCGTATCAATCATGCAATCATAGGGCTGAAGCGCCTCGTATTCGTCGATATAGGCGGATAACCGATCCGGCGCAAGCTCCATATGCTCCAAAATGTCATTCAGCAAACTCACTGGGTTTGACCTCCCACGATATATGGTTCCATCCCCTCAATCAGGTAGGCCACCTTCTGATAGGCCTCGCTCTGCTTCAGCGCGGCCACTGCCGGGTCCTCCGGCGGGAATTTGCTCAGGATCGCCCGGATCTGTTCCGCAAGGGTGTTCAGTTCATCCGACGGGGTTCGCAATTCCGGCGTGTGGTCGATGAGGAACTCCACCATATCCTTCACGCCCTCGTAGGCGGCCAAGCCCTCCCGCAACAGGTGCACATAGCCCGCCGCGTCCCCGGCATCCAGCGCATCAAAGGCTTGGGCGCAGTACCAGCCGAAGCGGTGCAGGGGGGGCAGCAGGAACAGGTTTTCTCGGTTCAAAGTCTCCGGTGCGTAGCACATCGGCAGATATGCCCGCTCCACCCTGGCGAAGGCCCTGGACAGCAGCAGCCCGGTCTCCCCGTCAACCTCTTTCCAGGGGCACACCTTCAGCGCCGCCATGCACAGCCCCCGGGCCCAGCCCAGCCCCTGCGCTCTGTCAGGGAGTTCTCCCTCCCCCGCCTGCTGCGCCAGACCGTACAGCTCATTCTTGTCCCGTGCGATGCCGCCCGCCAGCATATCCATCTGCTCGATGGTCAGCGGACGGTCTTGAAGCGGGAAGCGCACCCCGCACCGCAGCGCGTGGGCCAGTGCGTGCCCGGGCAGTCTTTCCAGCTCCTCCACCTTGCCCAGCATGGCTTCCAGGGCGGCGGCGTCCTCCGTCTCCAGCATTCGCGCCGCGATCCCCAGATCGCAGTCGTCCCCCAGGGGCAGGAACGCGGCGTAAGCGTGGCGGACCACGTCCTCCTCCGTCTCCTCGGAACGGATGAAGGGTCCCTCAAACATCCCCGCGCCCACCTGGAGGAATCCGGCGCGGCGCTGGTCCGCCTTTTCCTTGGTGGGAACCGGCTCGTTCAGCTCCTTCCAAAGCCGCGACAGCAGGGGGGCGGTGTCCAGGCTGTAGTGGCTGTGCAGGTTGCAGAGGTTGCGCGCGCAGTCCCCCGCCTGCTTGGCGTCCAGCTCCCGGCCATCGAAGGTCTCCATCAGCCGCAGGCACTTTTCCGGCTCCTTTTCGTGGAGGTAGCCGGAGGCCAGCACCGCAGCCACGCTGAGGCGGCTACTAGCTTCCGTCCTGTACAGCGCGCTGGCCAGCAAGTCAGCCTTATTAAACTTCCCGGAATGGTAGTCGTCCACTCCTTGGAGGTATTTTTCCCCCCAATAAATGCTCTTGACGTAATTGTCCTCATTCCAGTAAAACGCAAACGCCAAATAGGCAATCTCCACCCGGACAAAGATGGAGTTGGGAAATTGGTCCTCTGCCGCCTGAAGCCACTCTTCCATCTCCGGCAACCTTTTCCCAACGGCATAGCGCAGCGCATAGCGGTAGATCACCGGGCCGAACAGCTCCCACTGGGACCATTTTTCCTCCACCCCGGCCATGGCCCGGCGCAGGTAGTCCTCCTGTTCCGGCGTACCGCTGCCGGACTCAATACACTGGGTCAGCACAATCAAATCGTTTGGATTTCGCTCCAACTGCTCCCGCAACAACGCCATATTGCGCTCCTGCTTCTCCTTTTGCGCCCCCTTTTCCTGGTACACATACCCATCGTGGTGGAACACGGCATCCCGGATCAGCATAGTCTGCAAATCGCCCCGATAGGGCCAATGCTCATGAATCGTGCCTTCATACCGGATGCCGGAGGACAGGCGCAGCAGACGCACCGCCAGAAAGTCAGAATAGCCCCCGCCCTTTTCCAGCTCCGCTGTATTGTAGTTGCGGATGATGACCGAAGCAAAGTCGAACTCCTTGTCCGTGGTCAGGAATTTGACATATCCCTCGATGTTGGAATCCACCCACTCGTCACAGTCGATGGTCATGTACCACGTGCCGGAGCAGCGGTCCATCACCGCATTGCGGGCGGCGGAAAAGTCGTTGATCCAGGGAAAGTCGATCAAAATATCGGCGTACCGCTCCGCCACTTCCCGGCTCCCATCCGTGGCCCCGGTGTCCGCCATCACCAACTCGCAGGGAATGGCGTCCCGCAGGGGCTGGAGGGACTTCAGGCACCGCTCCAGGCAGCGGATCTCGTTTTTGAAAATGATGCCGATGGACAGCAGGGGCTTTGACATGGAAAATCTCTCCTTTTTACTGCGAGGCACATGGGAAAAGCGTTGACAGGCAGCGGCTTTCCCATATGTCTCATAAAAAACGGGGGCGGGCTTCTTTGCCCGCCCCCGTTTGTCGCGTTGGGCTGATGGTGCTGTATGCGGCTATCCTCGGCGGCGTTGTCACACTCGGATTGGCCGCATGGCCGGGTCGCTTTTCCTGCGGCTCGGGCAAAACCCGCGCCGCTATGCGGCGTTGGGCTTTCGCCCTCGCTTCGGTCCAAGCTCCCCTATGCGGCTATCCTCGCGCTTCTTACTGCAGGAGCTGGAGGACGCCCTGGGGCACCTGGTTGGCCTGAGCCAGCATGGCCTGAGCGGACTGGATCAGGATGTTGTTCTTGGTGTAGGCCATCATCTCGGCGGCCACGTCGGTGTCGCGGATGGTGGACTCGGCATCCTGGATGTTCTCGGTCATGACGGACAGGTTGTTGATGGTGTGGTCCAGACGGTTCTGGGTGGCGCCCAGAGTACCGCGG
>CAJUOT010000037.1 GCA_910588135.1 uncultured Oscillospiraceae bacterium
TCAGCCCATGGCGCTTCAGCTCCCCAGCGCACCACATAATGACCTCCGCCTCCAGCTTTGAGGCGGCGCAGATACTTTTCGATACGCCATTTACCGCATCAATCCCTGTGAGGCGACCACGCTTTGCCAGCATAATGCGCAAAGCATTTCTGGAATCACGTCTGCAAACAATTCCCTGCACCTCTTCGTGAAACCCGTGGCTCCAATCTTTCTTTCTCTTACACCACAGCTCCCTGGGATAGAACTCGTCGATACGCCTGCCGTCCAGAATCTTGTCATAGACCTCAGATACCTGTTCAAGAACGGCATCCTGGTTCTCCGGGCGGCTGATGAACAGCCGGAGTTCTTCCTCAAGAGCCCGGTCTGTGACCATGGAGCACCACTGGTCTCTGCGGGTCTTGACCTCTATTCTGCGATTGTCGGCTTCCTTATGGTCAATGTGCTCGTTTAACAGCTTATTACCATAGTAACCTCCGCCGAACAGTACGATAAATAGCTCGAACATCAGATATCCCTCACCTTATAGCTGCTTCGATGTGCTCCTTCGCCTCTTCCAGCTTTTCCAGCGCATCGTTCAGATTGTCTACTGCATCCTCCATGCGCTCAAACCGCTCGGAGCCCTGCAGATTCTCGGGGCAGTTGTCCATACAGTCCTGCTCCTTGTCGCAAACGGACTCCACTGTGGTCGTCACGTTTGACAGCATACCAATCGCCTCCCGAAGGCGGCTGCGTCTCTTATTATCCACTTGTCTTCTCCCATAATCCGTCGATATTCAACTCGATTCTCAGAGATTCTTTTCCACACTTGGAAAATGCGAATGAGTTGACCATCTTGATGAGCTGGAAGAACTTGTGCGTTCTTCCGTGTTCCAGCACCATATCATCGCAGATAACCATGATGGTGAACTGCTTATTGGATGTGTTGACACTGACATCAACGGTATCACAGTCCAGCTCAGGAACGATTTCGTCCACCAGTTCACACGCCGCATAAAGTCTGTCCCGTACCTTGGGTTGCAGAGCATATGCGGCTCCAAATTCTTTGGTGGATTCCTCGATGACCTCGTCAACGAACGGCTTGCATCCAGAATACTCCATACGACCCTCCTTATTCAATCGGCTTTGTCAGGCCGTGGAACGTAAACGTAAGGCGAACCCGGTTTTTTGCCAGCGGATACACCTCTGTATTACTGGCAAACTCGGCAGCTCTTGCGAACCACTCCGGGTCATAGAACTCCAGCACCTTTGCCTCGACAGATACACTGCCCATCGACTTAAACGGCTGGTACAGCTTATATGACACCTCTGCATCGGTGCCTCTGGTGAGATATTTCAAAACTGAGTACACAAACTTAATTTGTGCCAGTTTCAGCGGGTCAAGAATGGTGGTTTCATCCTCATCGGCGGCGATTTCCTCCTGAACCCCGTCCAGGATGGCCTCAAACATCTGCTTGACCTCGTCGTCCGACATGAACCCATAATCAAAATCCATGTCCATTGAATCACTCCTTCTGTTCGTCATTGTACCATACGGTATCCCGCTTTTCAACAGCGTTCCGTTAAGCTGCACACAACTCTGACCTCTCCGTTGGCCTCATCGCCAAGAATATGTCTCAGGGAGTTCGCCACCATCTCTACGTTGATGGGGCCAATGAAGCAGAGGGAGAACTCACTCATCTTCATCGACGCTGGCGCAGGTTCGGCAGCCTTGTCCTTCTCTCTCATATCGCTAACCGCGATGTACTCCTGAGCACTATGTAAGAACCGTTCCCATGCGTCCCTTTGCTCGGCATTCATGGAGTGGCCAACGCGGAACTTGATATCCAAGTCCGCTGATTGGATATGACGGCGGACGGTAGCTACGCTCATGCCGAACATCTCTGCCAAATTAGTGGCGTTGGCATTGTAGGTCTCTGCCAGATGCCGTAAATACTCCTCCTGGACGCCCTTGGAGAGCTCTTTGAAGTTTTCCCACGTTGTGGGCTTGTCAAAATTCAAGGACACGACTTTTCCATTCCTTTCTTTCCATTGTTTCTGTGTCATATAATCAGTTGACATGGGGCAGCGTCTACTTTTACTTCCGCATTTGCGGTGAGAAGCCTGATGAGCGAGGCGTTTCTTCTGGTAGTTCTCGTAGTCGAAGTCGTTCATCGCACCACCCCTATTCTTTTGTCAACGTCATATTTTTCTTCCAACTCTTTGGGAGAACGAGCCCTCCCGAGTTTCTTAAACGAACCGTCAACCAGCTCGTAAAGGAAATAGTAATCTCGGGAGGACTCTTTACTTGTTATGATAAACATGAGCTCGTTACGTTGTTTTGGCAGACGGCATTCAACATAGCCCTCATGCAGTAAAAAATCGCGGAACTCTGAAATGTTCATAATCCGTCTACTCCTCTCTTAGTGTTCGTTAAACACAACCTGTTCGCCAGAGCCAAGAGTCCAGCATCCACCGTCTGTAATTGCGCACTCGGTGCAGTTCCCGTTGCACTCAACAGCATCCGGGCGGGCTGTTGTAGTTCCGTCCCGGAACCTAACATGAGCCTCCGGCAGATTGTGCGGATTGGGCATTTTTACTCCGGGACGAGAAAGGAACTTCGCAAGCAGCATTTGCTTGAATCAAGAGCGGCTCTTATGGCGCTCGATGTACACCTCGCCCATTGTTATGAGTTGATGATGACAAATCCATCAGGATGCTTCACAACCGGGAGCGGAAACTCTGTGTCGTCATCTGATGCAAAGAAAAAGCTGGAACGTATGGCACAAGACCTCGGTGAACTGATTGATACAGAGAACGGCCTGCTGACCAGCGTTTTGAAGAGTGATAAGGGGAGGTAAGTTTTGATTTCTGTGGGTGTATCTCTGTAAAACCTGTCGGTTGGGATTTTTTCTCCCGTGTGTTCTACTGCGAATTGGTGGGAGCGGTCTCCTAATTACAACAACGCCAACAACTTCTGCAATGTGAACACCAACGGCAACGCGAACAACAACAATGCCAGTAATTCCAATGGGCTCGCCCCGGATTTCGTAAGCCCGAAAGGGTTTTGGGTCAACCGCAGTAGCTCTGAAAACGAGTGAACTATGACCTTTACGAAAGGAGAGATACTTCCCGTGATGAAAATCCAAAACTGCTCTTTGATGCTCCTGCACGAACGCCGCCGAGAAATCGTGCGTGCATGGCGAGGGATGTGCCTTACTTCGTTTCATGTGTAGTGAGCTAAGCAGATTAGACGGCACCCTACAAGACATCTGTACGAAGAGCGAATAACATTTCTATGAGTAGAAGAGCAGGAAGATACCAACGGCGAAAAGCCAAACGTGAAGCAAACCGTGTACAGCGCTGTGTAGAGGTTGGAGAGCTGAAAGATGTCTTTAACTTCCACGATTTGTACCGAGCCGGAAAGAAATGTTGCAATGGAGTTCGGTGGAAGAACAGCGCACAAAGGTTTGAAACACATCTATTTTCAGGTACGGCCCGACGCAGGCGCATGATTCTGGAAGACACATGGACACCAGCGGCGTATGTTCATTTTACAATTTCAGAACGTGGCAAGACACGGCCAATCGACGCACCACGCATTCAGGACAGGCAAGTACATAAGGTCTACACGCAGAAGGTTCTTATTCCTCTATACTTGCCAAGCATGATTTATAACAACGGAGCAAGCCTGCCAGGGAAAGGCTTTGAGTTTTCAAAAAGAGAACTTAGAGAGGACTTGCGTTGGCATTTCAGAAGGTGGGGCAGAGAAGGTCACATCATTCTCATTGATTTCAAGCAGTTCTTTCCTTCCGTTTCGCATGAGGAGATTTTCAAAAGACACGACAAGCTGATTTTGAACAGAAGCGTTCGTAAGCTCGGTGATGACGTAATCAATACAGTACACGGTGGGAAAGGCTTGCCGCTGGGCGTAGAGACAAGCCAAGCCGAGATGATTGCATTCCCGTCTGCGCTGGACAACTACATCAAGTGCCAACTGTCTTTGAAGTGCGCCGGTCACTATATGGACGATTACTATGTTATCGTGCCGCCAGATAGAGACCCGAAAGAAATCATGCGTCTTATCATCGCAAAGGCCGAAAGCCTGAAGCTGACCATCAGCAAATCCAAGTCACGCATTGTTCCTCTGACCAAACCATTTCGCTACTGCAAAGCAAAATACCTTCTGACAGAGACAGGTAGAGTTGTTGTGAGCGGTAATCGGAAGGGTATTAAAATAGCAAGGCGTAAAATAAAAGCCTTCCGTAAGAAGGTCGCAGAGGGCGAAATGTCATATGAGGACTTGTGGACTTCTGTAAACGGCATATTGGCCTACTGGGAAGGCTACAACGACCACAAACGTGTCCTGCGGTTACGCAGGCTTTTTTATGCAATCTTCGGGTTTTCACCAGAGAAGATTGAGAATTTTAGAATGAGAGGGGTAAACAATGAAATACATTGTGCATAAGCGATTCAAGGGCAAAGCACTTTGCGGAGAAGTCAATCTCCCAGCTATGACAGAGGTTGAAAACAAAGATGGCGTTATCTGTTACAACGGAAGCGCTCTCTGTTTTGATTGCAGCGAAAATGCCCATCAGTTCTTTGCAAGGAATGATGATGGCAACGGAATGCTTCGTGGCAAGCTGACGCAGGCAATCCAGGGCAGGCTCGCAAAGCATGATAAGCAACATCAGTCACGGTGGGACAAGGTGTGGGAAGACCCCGCCTGCCAACCGTACAAGAGGGCAGACCATGAAGACCACTGGCTTTGGAACCATGACTTTTTCAACGCAGATATTGATGTGCTCCGGCATATCGCAGAATTAGTAGGTGCAAAGGAGGGCACATAAATGTATCGAATCGTAAGCGTAACTACTGGCGCAGAGATTGGCGTCGTTGACACAGTAAGCTACATTAAGGTTGGTTCAAGCGGAAGCTATACACCAGCCACTATGGATGACGCCACTGGTGTGGCGGTCAACAGCGTGGCCTATGACTTGATGGGGCACGATGAAGTTAACGGTGCTGACACTGTTTTGGTGACCAAGTTTGATGGCGGCACAGCCGTTGCCGAACAGCAGCGTATTATCAACGGGCTGCTTATTTCGATGTTGGAGGGCTAAGAAGCTCGCCAGTGGTGAAGTGGTGTCCGTTCAAGTCGGTGATTGGGATAAGAAGGCGTGGGGCTGTGGGTCTGGTAAGAAAGGCTCTTGCAATAACGGCTGGATTCAATTTGAAATCTGCGAAGACAAACTGAATGACCCCGCTTACTTTGAGAAGGTGTATCGTGAGGGCGTCGAGCTGACTGCATATCTGTGCAGACTCTACAACCTTGACCCGCAGGGCACGGTTACATATAACGGCGTGAAGGTTCCTGTCATCCTGTGCCACCAAGACAGCTACCAGCTTGGGCTTGGCTCCAATCACGGCGACGTACTCCACTGGCTTCCAAAGTACGGGAAGAGTATGCAGACCGTTCGTGATGATGTTTCCGCCCTGTTGGCGGGGGCGAACAACAATAAGGAGGAGGATGACGACATGGATGTGGTACGTTTCAAGGAACTCTGGGGTGAGATGCGTAAGGAGCTCCAGGACAACGACAGTAGCAAGTACAGCGAAGAGGCTCGTGCCTGGGCGACTTCCACCGGCCTGATTGCGGGCAATGGGGAAGTAATTGACGGCGAGCCCAACTATATGTGGGCGGACATTCTCACCCGCGAACAGTTCGTCACCGTGCTGTATCGTTTTGCGAAGAAGATGGGGATGGTTTAATCCATGACCATCAAGATTGAGCGGGGCCGGAAGAAACCCAGGCGGCGCAGGAAGAAACGCCAGAGCATTGGGTTCACCAACCGGCTTGCCCTGTATCTGATGCTGTTTTTGGCAGCAGGTCTTGCGGGCGGATTCATTCTCGCCTGGAAAAGTATTGAGTTTCAGTATATGGGCGCTCTGGCGTGTTTCACTGTGGTGTTTACCCCAGTAGGCACAGCAATCGGTATTGTGCTGAACAGCATCGTACATAAGAGTGAGCATGAGAACACGAGTGCCGAGGGTGAAGGAATCAAGTTCGCTGCTGCGAAGGCGGCAGGATTTTCACAAACCGAAGCCGGGGTTGAGGAGAGCCCCGCAATCTGAGAGGAGGAGTAACTATGAATATGGAGTGGCTGCAGCTCGTTGTATCTGTCCTCGCCGGTCTGGCAACTGCCATTCCTCTGGCTATCAAGCTGGTGGAGTATGTCCAGAAGGCCGTAAAGGAGAAGAACTGGGGCAAGGTTCTGGATATGGTCATGAAGTACATGGAAACCGCTGAAAAGAAGTTCGACAACGGTGCCGACCGTAAGGAGTGGGTTCTCGCCATGGTCAAGGCATCTTCCGAGACGGTCAACTACGACATCGACATGGAGCGCATCAGTAAGCTCATTGATGACCTGTGCAAGATGAGCAAGAAGGTCAATGCACCTGCGGAAACCGGAGAGGCGGGTGAGTAAGCCATGAGCATTCAGGAGATTGTTGCAAGTGGCGGCGGCGCCCTGTTTATTCTGATGACCCTGATTCAGATTGCCCCAATCAAGGTCAATCCTTGGTCTAAGATTGCGAAAGCGATTGGAAAGGCGCTAAATGGCGATGTGATGACCAAGCTGAACGAGGTGCAGGGGCGTCTGGATGAGCATATCCGCATTGACGATGAGCGCAATGCGGATGCGCACCGGGTTCAAATCCTGCGCTTCAACCGGGAGCTCTTACAGGATAACATCCCCCACACACAGGAGGACTTTATTGAGGCTCTTTCGGAGATTGACTTCTATGAGCGTTACTGTAGAGAGCACCCGGAGTATGAGAACAACCGGGCGGTGCTGGCAATCCAGAACATTGAGCGGGTGTACAGCGACAGGCTGGAGAAGCACGATTTTGGCAATGCCTAAAAAAATAGGAGAGTTACTTGCGATTGCAGGTAGCTCTCCTTCTTTTTACGCTTTGTAGTTGGGGTTTTCAATCCACGGGCCGGACACGGGTTTTATGGAAGAAAAGAACCTGGTCTCTATGGGAAGATAGGGAATCCCGTTTTTGTGGGTCTCGGCCATAAATCTGACATTGGTCTGCTGGAGAACCTCAGCAATCTGCTCCTCTGTGAGCTGGTCGGTGTGCATCTCTCCCTTGGGCGGGAAAGCGCCGTCGTTTGCATGGATGGAGCAGGTGTGGGTACGTTCGGCGTCTTCTCCAAGCATTTCTTCGATGGAGCGCCAGTCTACAGACATAATTTGCCCCGCATTGATAGCCTCTACATACTTCTGTGTCATGGTAGCCTCCTCAAAAATCAGCGAATTGTTGTGCGTTTATAACAATATCGGGCGAGCGGTATTCTTATAAGCGTACAAGATATGTATGCGCCAGACGGCGCATCCCCTAACGGGAACTATGTCATGCTCTCAGCCAAATGGTATAAAAGTGGTATAATTCCACTTCTATTGATACTCTAAAAGGTCTCAAAATGTTTGGGGTTCAATGGTTTTGAGGTGTTGAGTAGTATTTCCAGCGCTTTTAAATACACATGACCACCTCAATCGCCGCACAGGACGCAAAATTTGATATAGCGTTTTATTTTACCACACCCAGCCTTTTTTGGCAAGTTTCAACCGGGGAGAATTTGCCCCGTCCGCCCCCTGCGCGGGACGGCAAATCCCACTTGCATTTCTCCTCCCAATCGCATATAATATCTTCCGCAAATAAAAATGGGGAGCGCGGAACGTCCCGGCCAGACAAGGGAGGCACAGTCCGCGCAAGGAGTACAGACATGGAAATGGAAAAGGAAAAAGTACTGATCGTTGACGACAGCCCCGTACAGGCCACGCAGCTGAAAAATATCCTGGGCGACGAATACGATGTCACAATGGTACATACAGCGCGGGAGGGTCTGGCCGTTGCCAGCAGTGGGGATTTCTCCCTGATTCTCCTGGACGTGGTCATGCCGGATATCGACGGCTTCATGCTGCTCAAAATGCTCCAGGAGGAGCTGATCACCCAGCACCTCCCGGTGATCCTCATCACCAGCCTGGGCGACATTGAGCACGAGCAGCGGGGGCTTACCCTGGGCGCGGTGGATTACATTGTCAAACCCTTTCACCCGCTGATCGTCAAGGCCAGGGTCCACACCCACATCAAGCTGTACCAGTACCGCAAGCAGGTGGAATTCCAGTCCATGACCGACCAGCTCACCGGCGTGGCCAACCGGCGCCGGCACGACCACTACAGCCGGATCAAGTGGCAGGAGGCCGTCCGGCTCAAGGTCCCCTTCTCCATCTGTATGTTTGACATCGACAAGTTCAAGGTGTATAACGACACCTTCGGCCATCCCGCCGGGGACAAGGTCATCGCCGGCGTAGCCCAGGCGGCCTCCTCCCTCCTGCGGCGCCCCACCGACTTCTTCGCCCGCTACGGCGGGGAGGAGTTCGTGGCCTTTCTCATGGGCGACGAGGCGGAAAAGGCTTTTGCCCACCTCAAAACCATCCGGCGCGCGGTGGAAAACCTCCATATCCCCCACAACCCGTCCGTCTCCCCGTGGGTCACCGTCAGCATCGGCGGCGTCACGGTGGTGCCCCAGATCGGCACCTCCTACGACACCTACCTGCGGATTGCGGACGCCATGCTGTACGACGCCAAGCGGTTCGGCCGGAATCAAGTGGTCTGGTCGGACGGCAGGGCGAAGCACTGGCTGGAACGATAAAAACAGCAAAGGGTGACATATCGTGGGAATTTTTGACGTGTTTCGAAAAAAAAACGGCGGCGAACCAGTTCCGGCGGCTCCGGTGGAGGAGGAACCCGAAATCTATTCCGGGATGCGGGTGGAGGTCACCACCCGGGACGGCCGCCTGCTCTTCACCGCCCGGCTGGTAAACCCCTCGGACGGTGTGGCGGAGCTGTACCAGTTCTCCGAATCCGCCCTTCCGCTGGATGCCGCCGAGCCTGTCCCGGTGTGTATCCGGGGCTATAATGACCGCAGGCGCAGGGCCGTCTATATGGAGGGGACCATCTCCCCCAAGCCCAAGCACGTGTGGCAGGTCAGTGAGCTGAAGGTGATCCGCACCGGCAACGACCGCGCTTTTTTCCGTCTGGACACGGATATTGAGGCCAGCATAACCATCTTCGGCGGCTTTGGCGCGGGAGACAAGCCCTGCCGGATGCTCAACATCAGCGTGGGCGGGGCGTGCATCACCACGGAGCATCCCCTCCGGGAGGGCGACAAGTTTCTGCTGAAGGTCAGGCTGCTGGAGGACCGGGATACCTCCGTCATGTACTGCCAGGTGCTGCGCATCATTGAAAAGGACGGCTGCCCCCCCCAATACGGCTGCCGTTTCCTGGAGCTGACCGAGTCGGACCAGGACCGGATCACCCAGAATATCTTCGCCGCTCAGCTCAAGGAGCGCAACGGCTCCCATTGAGCGGCGGGCCGCCCCTTCAAAAAAGCCAGACCGGGCCGAAAGGCCCGGTCTGTTTTGCGTTTACTGCGCGCCATTGAACTCGTCGTAGAAGCGGTCGTGGATCACCTGAACCGCCCGGTCGGCGTCGCTGATGTGCACCAGCACGGACACCTTGATCTCGCTGGTGGAGATCATGTTGATATTGATGCCCGCGTTGAACAGCGCCTCGAACATGGCGGCGGCCACGCCGGGGTTGTTAATCATGCCCGCGCCCACAATGGACACCTTTGCGATGTTGTCGGACACGTCGATGTGATCGAACCGGATACTGTCCCGGTTGTCCTCCAGCAGCTGGCGGGCCAGCTCCATATCCCCCTTGGCCACGGTGAAGCTGATGTCCTTGGTCTCGCTGCGGCCGATGGACTGGAGGATGATGTCCACATTCACGTTGTTTTTCGCCAGCAGCGAGAAGATTTTGAAGGCGATGCCCGGGGTGTCCTCCAGGCCTACCAGGGCCAGACGGGCCACGTTTTTGTCCTTGGCAACGCCGCTGATGTGGGATTTTTCCATAGTCTTGACGACCTCCTTAACTTTCGTACCCGGCTTGCGCTCGAAGCTGGAGAGCACCTCCAGGTTCACACCGTACCGCTTGGCCATTTCCACCGAGCGGTTGTGGAGCACCTGCGCCCCCAGCGTGGCCAGCTCCAGCATCTCGTCATAGGTGATCTCGTCCAGCTTGCGGGCGGTGGGCACCAGGCGGGGGTCCGCGGTGTACACGCCGTCCACGTCGGTAAAAATCTGGCACAGGTCGGCGTCCAGCGCCGCGGCGATGGCCACCGCAGACGTGTCCGAGCCGCCCCGGCCCAGGGTGGTGATATCGTCGTACTTGTTGAGCCCCTGAAAGCCGGTGACGATGACGATGCGCCGCCTGTCCAGCTCTGTCTGGATGCGCTCCCTCTGCACCCGCTTGATGCGGGCGTTGCCATAGCCGGAGTTTGTGCGGAAGCCCGCCTGCCAGCCCGTGAGGGACACCACGGGGAAGCCCATGGCCTCAATGGCCATGGCGCACAGGGCGCAGGAGATCTGCTCCCCGGTGGACAGCAGCATATCCAGCTCCCGCTTGGAGGCGGAGGGGTTGATCTCCGCCGCCTTCTCAAGGAGGTCGTCGGTGGTGTCCCCCTGAGCGGACAGCACCGCCACCACGTCGTTCCCCTTTTGATAAGTATCGGTGATGATGCGGGCCACGTTGCGGATCTTGTCCGCGTCCGCCACGGAGGACCCGCCGAATTTTTGTACGATCAATGCCATAGCTTGTTCATCCTTCCATGCGATTGGAAAATATGGGCCTATCCCTGACGCCCCATTTTATGCCGGCAGGCGAAAGATGGACTGACCAAATATTTGCCGCGCTTCTAATCCAGCGTCCGCAGGGCGCAGCGCACCTCCAGCCCCGACAGCCTCTCCTCCAGCGCGCCCTGGGTGAGTGTCCCCTCGGTGAGGCAGGCGGACTCCGTCCCGCCGCTCTCCCGCCGGGCCAGCAGCTTGCACCCCGGCAGCGCCCTGCGCAGCGCCTCGGCGGGGGCCGCCGCCCGGACGTACCACCGGCTCTCCAGCGCCTGCGTCCCGCAGGCGGCGTCCTCGCCCCCCGGCTCCCAGCTCAGGGCCTTCCGGTGCCCCATGTTGCGGGCCACGTCGATGACGTCCGCCACCACGGCGGAGGCGGTGGGCAGCTTGCCCGCCCCCCGGCCGTAGAACATCACGTCCCCAATGGCGTCGCCGCGGACAGAGATGGCGTTGAACACATCCTCCACCCCGGCCAGCGGGTTGGACTGGTCCACCAGATGGGGGGCCACATAGGCGCACACCCGGCCGTCCTCTCCCCGGATGGCCCGGCCCAGCAGCTTGATCTTTTTGCCCGCGCTCTCGGCGTAGTCCACGTCCGCCAGGGTCACCCCGGCGATGCCCTGGGTGGGCACCTGCTCCGGGCTGATGTGCCGCCCGAAAGCGATGTCCGCCAGGATGCAGATCTTGCGGCAGGCGTCATGGCCCTCCACGTCGGCGGAGGGGTCCCGCTCGGCGTACCCCTTCTCCTGAGCCTCGGCCAGCGCCGCCTCAAAGCTCAGCCCCGCCCGGATCATCCGGGTGAGGATATAATTGGTGGTGCCGTTCAGAATCCCGTAGATCTCCAGAATTTCGTTGGCCGCCAGGCACTGGGACAGGGGCCGGATGATGGGGATGCCGCCGCCCACGCTGGCCTCAAAGAGGTAGCACACGCCCTTCTCCTTCGCCAGCTGGGTCAGCTCGTACCCGCAGGTGGCCACCAGCTCCTTGTTGGAGGTGACCACGCTCTTGCCCGCCTCCAGCGCCCGCCGGGTGAAGTCCAGGGCAATGGACGCCCCGCCGATGGTCTCCACCACGATGTCCACCTCGGGGTCGTTTTCAATCACAGAAAAGTCCTTCACAAACCGGCCCGCGAAAGGGCTGTCCGGAAAGTCCCGCACATCCAGGATATACTTCAGCCGGATCAGCCCGTCCGCCTTGCGTTCAATGCTGCTCTCGTGGCCGGTGAGCACCTCGGCCACGCCGGAGCCCACTGTGCCAAAGCCCAGAATCGCCACGTTTACCATCGCACACTCATTCCTTCCCGGGGACGCCCCATTCCCCATATAGCTTGCCCGCGTTCAGCCCGCTGCCGGGGCAAAAACCCGAATATTTTGAACTTCTTTAGAATATATCACGACTTTGGCCCCTTGGCAATCGTCAACCTCCCTGCTTTTTCACCAAACCTGCCCCCCGGGCCGGCCAATTCTTTGGCACAATGAAGGAACCGGCACAAAAACGACCGCCCGGCGGGTCTCCGCCGGGCGGTCTCGCAGGGTTCTCCAGAACTCTTCTACCACCCGTTGTTCCCCTGGTCCCCCGCCGGGATATAGGGATCGTCAGGGGGGAGGACGGGGTCAATAGTGGGCTCCGGAGGGAGTATTGGGACGGTGGGCTCCGGCGTGGGCGTGGGCGTGGGCTCCACCACCGGCGGGAGGAAGGGGTTGTCCGTCACCTCCGGGGGCCATGTGGGCTGCTCAGACGCCCATGGGTCGTCCGTCACCACCGGAGGCGTGGGCTCCACCAGCCCGGTGTGCACGTCGCAGTCCGGATTGGGCAGCGCATCATACCAGCTGAGCAGCGCGTCGGCATCCTTCACCACCACGTCGGGCGTGGCCAGCTCCCGCTGGAAGTCCACCATATAGATGGTCTTGACGCTCTCCTCGGGGCAGAACTCCCCGGCCCTGTGGTAGCGGCCGGTGGGCGCGCCGTTGGCGTCCAGGATAGGGCTGTCCACGCACACCCGCACCGGCTTGTGGCACTCACAGAACCCGGCGGGGGCATCGGCGGCAAACAGGCGGAAGGTCTGCACCCGGCTGCCCCGGATGTCCAGCTGGCACTCCTCCAGCGCCCGCTTGCCGCAGTCCCGGCAGATCTGGTAGGTGTTCAGGGTCTCGGGCACGGCGAACTCCCGGTTCTCCTTCCCCTCGTGGAGCCGGCTCATCACCTTCTGCCACAGGATCACCGACGGGTTGTTGCCGTCCCCCCGGTCAATCCGCTCGCTGGAGGGGTAGCCCGTCCACACCGCGGCGGTGTAATAGGGGGTGTAGCCGCAGAACCACAGGTCAAAGCGGTTGTTGGTGGTGCCCGTCTTGCCCGCCGCCGTCATGCCGGACAGGCGGGCGGCCTTGCCGGTGCCGTCGCTGGAATTGATGACGTTGGTGAGGATGGAGTTGATATAATAGGCGGTGGTGGCCTTGATGACGTACTGGGGATCGGGCCGGTTGTCCAGGATCACCCGGTCGCTGGCATCCCGGATCTCCAGCACCGTGGTGCCCTTGGAAAAGACGCCCCCCCGGGGGAAGGTGGCGTAGGCCGCCGCCATCTCAAAGGTGGACACACCGTGGGTCAGGCCGCCCATGGACAGCGGGCTGCGGTCGATGTCCGAGAGCACGTTCCCGGTGCTGGTCTCCAGATAGGGCTCCAGGGAGGTAAATCCGTACCGGTTGAGCATGAAGTCATAAGACGCCTGGGGGGTGACCATCTCCAGCACCCGCAGGGCCACGGTGTTCACCGAACGGGTCACGCCGTCCAGCACAGTGGTCAGCCCCCGGTAGCCCTTGGGGGAGTTGGTGGGCCACGCCTTTCCGTTGAGCAGCTGGGGGTTGTCATCCACCACGGTGGCCGGGGAGATCAGCCCCATCTCCAGCGCCGGGGAGTACACCGACAGCGGCTTGATGGACGAACCGGGCTGGCGCACGCTGTCCACCGGCCAGTTGGTGCCCCGGTTCACCGTCTTCTCATCCGTGCTGCCCATGGCCACCACGTGGCCCGTCTGGTTGTCCACGATGGTGATGCTGGACATGGCCCGCTTGCCCGTCTTGGAGGACACCTGGTTCAGATTGGAGCGGTCGTTGTACACCGCGTCCACCGCCGCCTGGGCGTCCGGGTCGTAGGCCGTGATGATCTTCAGCCCGCCGCTGAACACCCGCTGGCGGCACATATCCTCGCTCAGGGTGGTCTCATCCATCAGCGCCTTGGTGGCCTCCTTGATGGCCGCCTCCACATACCAGGAGAAAACGGAGGCCGGCTTCTTCTCCTCCTCGCTCTCCGGGTCGTCCTGGCCGGCCTGGGCATCCCGGCGGAACACCAGGGGCTCGGCGATGGCCGCGTCCCGCTCCGCCTCGGTGATATAGGCCCCGTTCTCCGAGATATCGTCCCTGGCCATCAGCCTCAGGATGGTCTCCTGGCGGGCCTTGTTGAACTCCCGGTTGGTCCACACCGAGCCGCTGTCAAAGGAGTTCTCCGCACCACAGGTGGCGCACACGTCGTCCTTGGTCAGCGAGTAGTCCTTGCACTTGGGGTTCTGGCACTGGTAGCGCACCACCTCCACCGTCCCGTAAGGGGCGTAGAGGGACGGGTTGTTGGTGATGCCCGCCAAACTGGCGCACTCTGCCAGGCTCAGCTCCGACACGTCCTTGCCAAAGTAGAGCTTGGATGCGGCCTGGACGCCCCGGCAGCCGTTGCCCATCCAGATCCGGTTCATATACAGGGTGAGGATGTCTTTTTTGTCGTAGTCATCCTCCAGCTCCAGGGCGGTGAAGATTTCCAGAATCTTCCGGGTTACCGTAACGTCGTCGTATTGGGTAACGTTCTTGATGAGCTGCTGGGTGATGGTGGAGCCGCCCTGGATATTCCCGCCGGTGAACATCCGCAGCAGGCCCGACGCGGTGCGTCTCCAGTCCACGCCGTGGTGGGTGGGAAAGCGTTTGTCCTCCACGGCGATGAAGGCTTTGATCAGGTCCTCCGGGATGTCCTTGTACTCTACCAGCTCCACGTTTTCCTTGCCCGTCAGGGTCTGGAGCTCCACCAGCTCCCCGGTGTCCTTATCCTGGTAGTAAATGACCGAGTTCTCGTTCATCGTGTAAGAGGACAGATCCAGATGGGTTTTTGGCATGACCGCCGTTTTCACGTAGACAGCGGCGAAGCAGGCCATGAAGCAGCCGGTGATGACGCCGATGAGCAGCAGGGTGCCCACCAGCTGGAAAAAGCGGACGATAACCGTCAGCCAGATGGGCCGGCGGCGGCGCTTGCGCCGGGCTTTCGGCTCCTGACGGGCGCCGGGCTGAGCCCCCTGGCGCTCCGGGCTGTGGTTTTGGTTGGTGTCTGGCATATTGAGATCCCTCCGATGTATTCAACCCGCCCCGGCTCCGGGGCGGTCCGGGTCCCTCTCTCTCAACTGGACGGCTGGGTATTGGTGTATTATACCACGGCGGGGGCGGTTTGTCCACCCTCGGCAAAACGACAGGTTTCAGCGGTTCCAGTCATTTGCTTTCGTGGAAATTTCATGTTCCCTCTTGCAATTTCCGCCGCCAGCCGTTACAATAGGGTCACAGCAGGCGGGCCGGAGGCAAACCGGCCGCCGAGAAGGAGGGTCTCCGCCATGAGCGACGAGTACGGCCCGGATTTTGTGTCGGTCACCGACGACGAGGGCAATGAATTTGAACTGGAGCATCTGGGCACCCTGGAGTATAACGGCCGGCAGTACATGGCCTTTGTCCCCGCCGACATGGACGAGGACGACGAGGACTTCGGGCTGATCCTTCTGAAAGTCGTGGAGCAGGACGGCGAGCAGCTGCTGGCCGACATCGACGATCAGGCGGAGCTGGACGCGGTGTACGAGCAGTTCATGGAGGAGCTGTTCGAGGACGAAGAGGAGTGACGGCTGACCACGGCGGCTCGGACGCGTCGCACCTACGCCTCGCGGCCGGCCAGGCGCACGCTCGCTTTCGCTGCGATTCGGATAAAAAACAGATTTGCTCCGCAAATCCTGGTTTTTCATCCTCACTCCGCTCCAAGCTCCCGTGCGGCCGTCTGCTTGGACGCATTTATTTCCCCCTGCCGGGTTCTAACTACGTGACCTTGCCCTGTTAAAACCCACATTTCTAAAACGGGACGCCCCGCTCGCGCGGTGGTTCGCAGGCCTCCCGGCCCCCCTCGGGGGAGTCTGGACGTTGGAAGCGGTAAAGCCGCGCGGAGGCGACCCACCTGCATTCTTGTGCAGGTTTTTAATGGGGCGGCACGGCCACGGCGGGGGTCTGCCCATACCAGGCGGAGGGGCTCCGGCCCCTCCGCCTTTTTAATTTGTAAATTTTCCGTGGCGGGCGAATTGGGCCTTGCAACGGCTGTTTCCCCATGCTATAATATCAGGCGACGTTCTGCGGGGCCTTGTTTTCGCAGGCGCGCGGCCATCCCGCGCCGCGGCCCCGCCGGCACTACACGATTATACTGAGAGGATTGATATACCATGAGCGCATCCAGAGAGAAAAAGCAGCGCCAGAGCGCCGGCCCCTCCGAGAAAGCCCTCAAGGCCCAGCAGGAGCAGGCCGCCCGCAGACGCAGCACCATCATCTATTCCGCCGTCGCCGCCGTTGTGGCGGTGCTGGTGGCCGCCCTGCTGATCTGGCGCTCCGGCTTTTTCCAGGGCCGGGCCTCCGCCGCCACCGTGGGCGGCGAGACCCTCACCACCGCCCAGCTGAGCTACTACTACCACTCGGTCCGCAACTCCCTCGTCCCCTACAGCTCCATGATCGGCTTTGACACCACCAAGCGCGACAGCGAGCAGTTTTACAACGCCTCCGAGGGCGTGACCTACCGGGATTACTTCATGGAAACCGCCCTGACCAGCGCCCAGGAGAACTACGCCCTGGCGGCGGAAGCGGTGAAGCTGGGCCACACCGAGGATGAGGTCAAGGACAGCCTCGCCGCCGCCATTCAAAACGCCAAGTCCTCCGCCACCGCCAGCGGGTACAGCTACGCCGCCTACCTGCGCGCGCTCTACGGCCCCTATATGAGCGCCGGCGTCTTCGAGCAGGAGCTCACCCGCGCCCTGATGGCCAGTCTGATCAAGAACGAAAAGACGCTTGAGCTGTCCGACGGCTACACCGAGGCCGATCTGACGGCCTACTACGAGGGGAAGGACAGCGACGGGAAGGAAAACGCCGCCAGCTTCGACACCTTTGAGTACTCCTGCCTCACCTTCACCCCCGCCTCCGTGGAGACCAAGGACAAGGATGGCAACGAGCTGCCCGAGGACGAGGTGGAGAAGCTGAAGGACGACGCCAAGGCCGAGGCCAAGGAGAAGGCCCAGGAGGCCCTGGAGGCCGTCAAGAGCGGCAGCTCCTTTGCCTCCCAGATCGAGAAGTACGAGCTGAGCGCCACCACCTCCTTCGACCACAGCAAAGTGGTGGGCTCCGGCAGGGTGAGCTCCGCCTACCAGGAGCAGCTGCTCAAGCTGGATAAGGGCGCCTGCGAGCTGGTGGAAACGGACAGCGCCTTCTACGTCATCTCCTTCCATGACCGCTACCTGGAGGACGCACCCACCCGGGACGTGCGCCATATCCTGGCCCGTGCGGAGACCACCACCGATGAGAGCGGCAACGTGGTGGCCCCCACCGACGAGGCCTGGGCCGCCGCCAAGGAGAAGATGGACGCGATCCAGGCTGAGTGGGACAGCGGCGCCAAGACCGAGGACGCCTTCGCCGAGCTGGCCAACGCCAAGTCTGACGATGGGAACGGCACCACCGGCGGCCTGTATCCCAAAATTGACGCGGCGGATGGCTACGTGCCCGAGTTCCTGGAGTGGATCTTCACCGACGGCCGCAAGCCGGGGGACACCGGCGTGGTGCAGCACGTCGCGGATGACGCCGACAACAACAAGTACTACGGCTACCACCTGATGTACTACGTGGGGGAGAACGAGCCGCTCTGGATGCGCACCGCCCGTGACGTCATGTCCGACAGCGCCTACCATGAGTGGCAGGACAGCCTCACCGCCAACTATCCCACCGCCGAGGCCGGCGGCGCCAGCTATCTGGGCAAGTAAACCGGCACAAATCCGGCAGAACCCCAAAAACAGTTTAAAACAGAGGCCGGACGGCGCGTCCGGCCTCTGTTTTCAGGAGTTGATCTGATGGACAATCCCTTCATCCGCACCCAGATGCTGCTGGGCGCCCCCGCCATGGAGCGGCTGGCCCGCAGCCATGTGGCGGTGCTGGGCCTGGGCGGCGTGGGCGGCTGGTGCGCCGAGGCCCTGTGCCGCTCCGGCGTGGGGGCGCTGACCCTCGCCGACCAGGACACCGTGTCGGTGAGCAACCTGAACCGCCAGTGCGCCGCCCTGCGCTCCACCGTGGGCATGGAAAAGGCCCGGGCCGCCGCCCTGCGGCTGGGTGATATCAACCCGGGCTGCGCCCTCCGCCCCCTCGTCCTGCGGTACGAGGCGGCCACACGGGAGGAGTTTTTCGCGGGCAATTACGACTACATTGTGGATGCCATCGACCTGGTCAGCTGCAAGCTGGATCTGATCGAGACCGCCCACGCCAGGGGCGTCCCCATCATCTCCGCCCTGGGCACCGGGAACAAGCGGGACGCCCAGCTTCTGCGCATCGCCGACATCTCCCAGACCGAGGGCTGCCCCCTGGCCCGGGTGGTGCGCAAGGAGCTGCGGAAGCGGGGCGTCCCTCACCACAAGGTGGTATTCTCCCCCGAGCTGCCCCGCAGCGCCTGGGCCGGGGACGAGGCCCCGCCCCCCGGGCGGCGCTCCATTCCCGCCAGCGCCATGTGGGTGCCCGCCGCGGCGGGGCTGCTGCTGGCCCAGGCGGTTATTCTGGATCTCGCAGGCGGGCCGGGAGACGCCCCCACGCCCTGCTGACCACCCACGCCCCCAAAAGGCCGCACAGGGAACCGATGGCCGCCCCCGCCAGCACGTCGCTGGGGAAGTGGACGCCCACGTACAGCCGGGACAGGCCCATGACCACGGCGGCGCACACCGCGGCGATTTTCATCCATTTTTTCGGCGCGGAGGCGCACACGGCAATCGCGAAGGCGAAGGCGGCGTTGGTGTGGCCCGATGGGAAAGAGTTGGGGTCGCGCTCCGGCACCAGGTTGACGAAATTTTCAATGACCAGCCAGGGCCGGGGCCGGGACACCAGGGGCTTGATGGTGAAGTTCACCACCACCAGCCCGATGAGCATGGCGCACAGCGCCGAAAAGCCGGCTTTGCGGGTGGGCCTCCACAAGAGCATGGCCAGCCCCAGCACAATGAACAGCAGCCCGGTGTTGCCCAGCTGGGTGTAGAGCTCCATCAGCGGATTCAGCACCGCGCACCGGATATGCTCCGCAATCCACACCAGGGCCTGCTCGTCAAACTGTTGAACGATGTCCGGCATCCTTGTCCCTCCTTCTTGACCCGTGGGCCAAAGCTATGTATAATAGGTATGCCTTTTGATTTTACCCCATTCCTTACTGTCTGGCAAGACATTTCTGGGAGGTCCCTATGAAAGTCATCCACCTCATCAGCGGCGGGGATACCGGCGGGGCAAAAACCCACGTCCACTCTCTGCTCCAGGGATTAAACAAGCATATTCAGGCGGACATGGTGTGCTTCACCGACGGCCCTTTCACCCAGGAGGCCCGGGCGCTGGGCATCCGGGTGGACGTGGTCGCCGGCGGCAACCCCCTGGCCGCGTTGAAGCCCCTGCGGGAGCAGATCGCCCGGGAGGGCTATGACATCATCCATTGCCACGGCTCCCGCGGCAATCTGATGGGGGCGCTCCTTATGGGCCCCACCGGCCTGCCCGTGGTCACCACCGTCCACTCGGACCCCAAGATCGACTACATGGGCCGCCCCCTGTCCGCCCTCACCTTCGGCACCCTCAACAAGTGGGCCCTGGGCCGCATCCCCTACCACATCGGCGTGTCCGACCCCATGGTGGAGCTGCTCATCAAACGGGGCTACAACCCCCAGCAGATCTTTGACATCCGCAACGGCCTGGATTTCTCCAATCCCACCGCCCCCCTGGGCCGCCGGGAGTACCTGGACAGCCTGGGCCTGGACTGGCCGGACGACGTGGTCATCGCGGGCATCGCCGCCCGCCTGAACCCGGTGAAGGACATCGGCACCCTGCTGCGGGGCTTCGCCGCCGCCCGGAAGGAGCAGCCAAGCCTGCGCCTCATCGTCGCCGGGGACGGCGAAGAGGGCCCCATGCTGAAAAAACTGGCCCAGGAGCTGGGTGTGGCGGAATATGTCTGCTTCGCCGGCTGGGTGTCGGACACCGCCAGCTTCTACCACGCCATCGACATCAACACCCTCACCTCCCTGTCCGAGGGGTTTCCCTACTCCCTGCCCGAGGGGGCCCGGTTCGCCCTGCCCACCGTGGCCACCGAGGTGGGCGGCGTCCCCGCCCTCATCCAGCACGACGTCACCGGCCTGCTGTTCCAGCCCCGGGACCATGAGACTCTGGGCCGGCACCTGGACGCCCTGGCCAGCCAGCCGTCCCTGCGCCGCCGCCTGGGGGACAAGCTGCTGGAAAGGGGCCGGGCGGAATATTCCATTGAGAGCACCGTCCGCCTCCAGCTGGACATTTACGGCTCCATCCTCCGCCGGGAGGCCCGGAGTGGCCGCAAACGGGACGGCGTGGTGGTGTGCGGGGCCTATGGCCGGGGCAACGCCGGGGACGAGGCCATCTTGAAGGCCGTGGTGGCCGAGCTGCGCGCCATCGACCCGGATATGCCCCTCTGGGTGCTCACCCGCAAGCCCAAGCTGACCAAGCTGCGCCACCGGGTTGGGGCCAGCTACACCTTCAACCCCTTCGCCTTCTGCCGTCAGGTCTCCCGGAGCGTCCTGTACCTCAACGGGGGCGGCTCTCTGATCCAGGACGTGACCAGCCACCGCTCCCTGTGGTTCTATCTGATCACCCTGTCCTGGGCCCGGCGGCACGGGTGCAAGGTGCTGATGTACGGCTGCGGCATCGGCCCCATCATCCACCCCGGCAACCGCCGCCGGACCGCCCGGGTCATTGACCGCTGCGTGGATGTCATCACCCTGCGGGACAGCGCCTCTCAGGAGGAACTGCGCGCCCTGGGCGTCGCCCGCCCCCAGGTCATCCTGGCGGCCGACCCCGCCGTCACCCTGCCCGCCGCGCCCCCGGCGGAGGCAGACGCCCTGCTGGAGCACATCGGCCTCCACCCCCGGGACGGGGAAAAATACCTGGGGGTCACCGTCCGGCCCTGGCCGGGCTTTGAGGACAAGATACCCTCCTTCGCCGCCGCCGTGGACCACGCCTATGAGCGCTACGGCCTCATCCCCGTGTTCATCCCCATTGAGGGAAAGCCGGACGCGGCCGCCGCCCAGAAGGTGGCCTCCCGCCTGGAAAAGGCCCCTGCCCATCTCCTGCCCGCCCTCCCGAGCACGGAGCTGGCCATCGCCCTGTACGCCCGGATGGACGCGGCCCTGTCCATGCGCCTGCACGCGCTCATCTTCGCCGCCGCCGGCGGGGTCCCCCTGGTGGGGGTGGTGTACGACCCCAAGGTGAGCGCTTTCCTGGACGACGCGGGGCAGGACCTCTACGCCCAGCTGGACGAGCTCACCCCGGGGCTGCTCTGTTCCCTGGTGGACGCCGCCGCCGCCCGCCGCCAGGACCGCAGCGCCCTGGACGAAAAAACCGCCCGCCTCATCCGGCTGGAGCAGGCCAACCGCGAGGCCGCCGCCAGATTGCTGGCCGATTCCAACGCAGCCGGAGGTAACCCATGAAGCAGATCGTCTGTCTGGCCCATTCCCCCTGGCGGGCCCGGCCCGACCGCACCCAGCAGCTGCTGGCCCGGCTGGGGGACACCCAAATCCTGTTTTTTGAGCCCGCTCCCCGCCGGGGCGTCCCCGCCCCCGAGCAGGGCCGCCGGGTGCGCGCCCACGTCACCGTATACACCCTGCCCGCCCCCCTGCCCGGCCCCCAGGAGGGGTCTGTGCTGGCCCGGCGCAGGCTGGACAGAGCCGCCAACTTCATCCAGTCCATGATGGAGCGCCACCACTTCCGGGAGCCCGCGTTGTGGTGTTCCTCCCCGGTCCACGCCCAGTTTCTGGACAAACTGGCCTACCGGGGGGTGGTGTACGACTGCCACCGTTTCTGGGACGACTCCTACCTGGACTGGGAAAGCGACCTCACATCCCACGCCGAGGTGGTGTTCGCCGCCTCCCTCGGCCTCATCAGGCGGCTGTCCCCCTGCAGCGACAACATCGCTCTGCTCCCCAACGGGGTGAACCCCCTTCTGTACCAGCAGCGGGAGCATCCCCTTCCCCCCGCCCTCGCCAATCTGCCCGGGCAGAAGGTGCTGGGCCGGATGGGCCGGGTGGACGCCCAGGTGGACACCGAACCCCTGCTCTACGCCGCCCGCCACCGCCCGGAGTGGACCTTCCTGCTCATGGGGCCGGCCACCAAGCCGGGCGCGGAACCCCTCCGGGGGCAGGACAACATTATCCTCACCGGCCCCGTGAACCCCTTGGATGTGCCGGACTGCCTGCACCGCTGCGACCTGCTGTTTGACCTGGCCCGGCTGGACCGGCCGGGCAGTGACATCACGCCCAGCCGGGTATACGAATACCTGGCCACGGGCAAGCCCATTGTCACCGTGGTGGACCCCCGCGTGCCCGACGCCATCCCGGAGCTGGTGGCCACCGCGTACGACGGCCCCGGCTTCCTGCGCCGGTGCAAGTCCGCGTTTGGCGAGGACCCCTCCCTCCCCCGGCGCAGGCGGGCCATGGCCCGGCAGTCCTCCTGGGCCGGCCGGGCCGCCCAGGTCTCCGGCATCCTGGAGGCCGCCGGACTGTTTTGATCGTTTCGCCATGGACGGCGCGCCCCAGCTCCCAAAGATTGTATAAGCCGACGAAAATCCATCCAGGCCTTGATTTTCCCGCCTTTTTTCGATAGAATGGGGTCAGTTATTTGGGAAATGAGGTGCCCGCTGTGGAGCGTCATATCCGTGTCCGGCCCAGCTTTCGTCTGCGCGGCATCTTTGTGCCCAAATACCACGCCTAAAACCTGGACAGGCCCGCCGCACCTTGCGGCGGCCTGTTTCTTTTTCCAAAAGGAGGTCTTACTGTGAAAAAAGTCGCCGTCATCATGGGCTCCGACTCCGACTGGCCGGTGGTCAAGGGAGCCTGCGCCCAGCTCAAGGAGTTCGGCATCCCCTATGAGGCCCACATTCTGAGCGCCCACCGCACTCCCGCCGCCGCCGCGGACTTCGCCAAAAGCGCCCGGGCCAACGGCTTCGGCGTGCTCATCTGTGCCGCAGGCATGGCCGCCCATCTGGCCGGGGCCTTCGCCGGGAACTCCACCCTGCCCGTCATCGGCATCCCCATGAAGGGCGGGGCCATGGACGGGCTGGACGCCCTGCTTTCCACCGTCCAGATGCCCAGCGGCATTCCCGTGGCCACCGTGGCCATCAACGGGGCCAAAAACGCCGCGGTGCTGGCGGCGCAGATTCTGGCCGTCTCCGACGAGGAATTGGCCGCCAAGCTGGACGGGGCCCGGGAGAGAATGGCCGCCCAGATCGCGGAAAAAGAGGCCAAGCTCCAGGCGGAGCTGGAGGCGTGAGCTGGCAGGAGGCTCAGCGCTGGCGCCGCTCGGACAGGCTGTACGGAGACGCGGCCCGGGCCTACCTCAAAAGCAAAAAGGTCCACCGCTACCGCATGAAGAAAATCAGCGAGATGGACGATGACCAGGTGTCCCAAGCCTGTCACCACTGGTATGAGGAGAACAATCTGGTGGAGGACTACCAGGCGTTCCAGGCGCTTTATTTCCAGCAGCACCGGGGGGAATACCTGGCGGTCTACCCCATCAATAACCAGGAGGAGGGGGTCCCAATGTTCCAGGAATCGTCCAGGGAGGATCTGACCCAGCTGGTCAGGGCCATCCAGACCGTCCGCGACCCAGAGACCGGGCGGGAGCTGACCGAGGCGGAACACACCGCGCTGGTGGTGAAATTCGCGAAAGGCATTCCCCACCCCGGCGGAAGCGACCTGATCTACTATCCCCAGCTGGTGGAGGGCTTCCCCAGGGACCGGGAGCCCTCCGTGGAGGAGATCGTGGATATGGCCCTCCGGGAGATTTGACCGCTTACAATCACAATTTTATTTTGGGAGGAAAATTATCATGGAAACCAAACTCGTTTACACCGGCAAAACCAAGAACGTTTACGCCCTGGACAGCGGAAATTACCTGCTGAAGTTCAAGGACGACTGCACCGGCAAGGACGGCGTGTTCGACCCCGGCGAGAACTCCGTGGGCCTGACCATCGAGGGCGTGGGCGACGTGAACCTGCGTATGTCCATCTACTTCTTCGAGAAGATCAACGCCGCCGGCATCCGCACCCACTATGTCTCCGCCGACCTGAAGGACACCACCATGGAGGTGCTGCCCGCCAAGGTGTTCGGCAAGGGGCTGGAGGTCATCTGCCGCCACAAGGCGGTGGGCTCCTTCTTCAAGCGCTACGGCGAGTATATTGAGCTGGGCGCCGATCTGCCCGCCTACGTGGAGACCACCTTCAAAAACGACGAGAAGGGCGACCCCCTGGTGACCAAGGACGGTCTGGTGGCCCTGGGCGTGATGACCGAGGCGCAGTACGACGATATCAAAGACATGACCCAGAAGATCACCCAGATCGTGGCCGACGACCTGAAGGCCAAGGGTCTTGTCCTCTATGACATCAAGTTTGAGTACGGCTACGACGCCGACGGCAGGGTGATGCTCATCGACGAGATCGCCTCCGGCAATATGCGGGTGTACAAGGACGGGCAGTATATCGACCCCATGACCCTGTCCAAGCTGTTCTTTGCCTGAAGCGCGCCCCATGAACCTCGGTGTCATCGGCGGCCAGGACGGCCCCACCGCTTTTCTCGCGGGGGGCGATCCCGTTGGATTGATTCTTGTGCTGCTCCTGGCCGCGGCACTGATTGGAGGAGCTGTTTGGCTCTTCCGGCGCAAGCGTAAAAAATAAGGAGGCTCTTTCATGGGCGGATTCTTCGGCGCGATCTCCAAACGCGACGTCACCCTCGATATCTTTTTCGGCGTGGACTACCACTCCCATCTGGGCACCCGCCGGGGCGGCATGATTATCTATGACGAAAACGACGGCTTTCAGCGGCAGATTCACTCGATTGAAAACACGCCTTTCCGCACCAAATTCGAAAAGGATCTGGCCAAGTTCCACGGCTGCGCGGGCATCGGCTGCATCAGCGACACCGACCCCCAGCCCCTGCTGGTGCGCTCTCACCTGGGGCTGTACGCCATCTCCACCGTGGGCATCATCAACAACGCCGAGGAGC
>CAJUOT010000038.1 GCA_910588135.1 uncultured Oscillospiraceae bacterium
CTTCTCCGGCAAGGACCCCACCAAGGTGGACCGCTCCGCCGCCTACGCCGCCCGCTGGGTGGCCAAGAACGTGGTGGCCGCCGGGCTGGCGGACCGCTGCCAGGTGCAGCTGGCCTACGCCATCGGCGTGGCCAAGCCCGTGTCCGTCCGGGTGGACACCTTCGGCACCGGCACTGTCTCCGACGAGGCGCTGGAAGCGGCCGTGGACCAGATTTTCGACCTGCGGCCCACCGCCATCATCAACCGGCTTGAGCTGCGCCGCCCCATTTACCGCCAGACCGCCGCCTACGGCCACTTCGGCCGGCCCGACCTGGACCTGCCCTGGGAAAAAACCGATATGGTCGGCGCTTTGAAAGCGGCGCTCTGAATTACATATTGGAACAAAACCAAACCGCCGCGTTTCAAAACGCGGCGGTTTCACCCTCCAACCGGCCTTGACCGGTCCCGCCGGCATGCCGGTCCAGCAAATGTTTCTCCCTATGCAGACAGGCCGCCGCGCCGGGGCATGCGCCCCTCTTTCCCTTCTTTGCAAAATGTTAACAATCTCTTGAGACATTTTTTATTGCAAAATCCGCCACGCTATACTATACTATTTTAAGTTATTCTGTCAGATGCGCGGGACGGCCCAGTCCTGTCCGGCGTTGGAGGTTTTTATGGCAAACTTACGCGCAAAAGTCCAGAGCTCGTCCCCGTCCTGGCTTCCCCAGGCGCTGGCTGTCTACATTCTCTGCCAGCCCCTGCTGGATGTGCTCACCGGGCTGGCGGTTCAGGCGGGTATCCCCGTCACCGTGGGCATCGTCGTCCGCTCCTTGTTCATGGGGCTGGCCTTTCTCTACGCGGTGTTTATCAGCGATTTCCCGGGGAAAAAGCGATGGCTGGCCTATATTGGGGTGCTTGTCGCCTATCTGGCGCTGTTCATGGCCTATCTGTTCTCTCTGGGCGGGTTTTCCCTGTGCGTGGGCAACGTCAAGGATGTCATCAAAACCTTCTTCTTTCCCTTCGTGCTGTTTTTCTTCTGGGGCATCTACCGGCAGTACGGGATGCTGGTCACCGTCCGAACCATCGCCTGGGCGGGCGGGCTGTACGCCAGCGTCATCCCTGTCTCCTATATTACCAACACCAGCTTTTTGTCCTACGCCAACTCAGGCTACGGCGTGGGCGGCTGGTTCTACGCCGCCAATGAGGTAGGCTGCATTCTGGCCATCACCGGACCGTTCACCATCCTCCACTGCCTGCGGGTGCTGCCCTCCGTCACAAAGAAGACATGGTGGAAGGGCGCGCTGGCGGTGTGGGGTCTGCTGGCGGTGTCCATCAGCGCCAACTTTCTGGGCACCAAGATCATCTTTGGCTTTACCACGCTGTACTGCGCCGCTGCTTTTGTCTGGACGCTGTGGGCCCTGCGCCGGGACCCGTCCCGGGCGCGCAAGATACAGGCCATTGCCGCCGGCGCCATGCTGCTGGTCACCCTGCTCCTCTTCCTGATTAACTCCCCTCTCATGCGCTACCTGCGGGAGGTCTATTTCCCCCTGCTCCACAACGAGCCGGAAATCACCACCGCCTCCTGGAACGAGGAGCTCCGGAACGCCTGCCGGGGCACCTGGCTGTATGAGTTCATTGAGTCCAACGAGCTCATGAAGAGCATCGACCAGGTTCTCAGCCGCCGCTTCATCAGCGCGTCCCCCGCCGTCCAGGTGTACACTGACAGCGGCATCCTGGCCAAGCTGCTGGGCATCGGCTACGCGGCCGCCCCCTCTTTCAGCCGCGACATCCACTATATGATCGAGATGGACCCCCCCTCCATCCTGATCCGCCACGGAATCCTGGGCTTCGCTCTGTACTACGTCCCCTATCTGGCCTTCATCGTCTGGTCCGTCGTCCAGTTCTTCAAGCGGCCCGCCCAGCGGCTGTCCAGCCTCCCCTGGTGCACCGCCCTGTACTGCACCCTGGCCGGCTGCGCCATCTCCGCCATCGCGGGCCACGCCCTGGTGGCCCCGGCGGTGGCAACCTTTATGATTATCGTCGGAATGCAGTTCTGGGATCTGAACCAGGAGCAGAATAAGCTGCCAAAGCCAACCGGAAAAGTGCCGCCGGCTCTCTGATTTCCTGCCAATCCAGACAAAAAAACGCCGCCGGTTTCGAAACCGGCGGCGTTTTTTCTGCTCAGGCCAATCCCAATAGACGGGCGGCCATTGTCACCGCAAAGCACAGCCCCAGCCCCAGCACTGTAGGCAGCGCAATGGCCAGCGCTGTCCACTTTACGCTGCCCGTCTCCTTGTAGATGGTCAGGCAGGTGGTGGAGCAGGGCCAGTGGAACAGGGAGAACAGCATGGTGCACACCGCCGTCAGCCAGGTCCAGCCCTGCTGGGTCAACAGCTGTCCCAGGGCGGCAAGGTCGTCGAACTCCACCAGGCTCCCGGTGGACAGGTAGGCCATCAGCATCACCGGCAGGACGATTTCGTTGGCGGGCCAACCCAGAAGGAACGCCATCAGGATCACTCCGTCCAGCCCGAACAGCCGGGCGAAGGAGTCCAGAAAGCCGGTGCAGTGGGCCAGCAGGGTGCCGCCCCCGGCGGTGACATTGGCCATCACCCAGATCGCCGCCCCGGCGGGCGCCGCCACCGACACCGCCCGGCCCAGCACAAACAATGTCCGGTCCAGCACCGAGCGGACAACTACCTCCCTGACCTGCGGCCGCCGGAAGGGGGGCAGCTCCAGCGCAAAAGAGGAGGGCATCCCTTTGAGCACCGTGGCGGACAGCAGCCGGGAACAGGCCAGCGTCCCCGCCACCCCCAGCACCAGCGTTCCCAGCAGGAGGGCGGCCCCCTCCGCAGAGGCCAGCAAACCGCCCCGCCCTCCCACAAAGAAAATGGTGATAAGGGCGATCAGGGTGGGAAACTTCCCGTTGCAGGGTACCAGGGAGGAGGTCAGGATGGCAATCAGCCGCTCCCTGGGGCTGTCAATGATCCGGCAGCCGGTGACGCCGCAGGCATTACAGCCAAGTGACATACACATCGTTAAGCACTGCTTCCCGCAGGCCCGGCATTTTTGAAACGCATGGTCCATAACAAATGCCACCCGGGGTAGATAGCCCAGATCCTCCAGCAGCGTGAACAAGGGGAAAAAGATCGCCATAGGCGGCAGCATCACCGCAACAACCCAGGCCGTCACCCGGTACACTCCGTCCAGCAGCACTCCGGCCAGCCATGCCGGAGCACTTGCCAGCCAGCCCTTCAGCACTTCCCCCACCCGGGCAAACAGGGCCGTGAGCAGGGCCGACGGGATATTGGCCCCCGCCACCGTCAGCCACACCACCAGCCCAAGCAGCAGCAGCATAAGAGGGATGCCCGTAGCTTTGGACGTGAGCAGCCGGTCCAGCCTCTGCTGGCGGCGCAGGCGCCCCTCCTTTTCGCTGCGCACTACCTGAGCGGCATACCGTTCGGCAAGGCTCACCCGCTCGCAGGGGGTGCGTCCGGGAACGGCGGCGGCAGGCTCCCGCACCAGCTTCGCGATGGCGGCCTTCAAACCCTCCAGCCCCTCCTGCCGCCCGGCGGCCGTCCCCACCACCGGGACCCCGAGCCGCTGGGAAAGGGCGGGCAGGTCCACCCGGATTCCCAGACGCTCCGCCTCATCCAGCAGGTTGACGCACACCAGCACCTTGCCCGTCAGCTCCAGCACCTGAAGCACCAGGATCAAATTGCGCTCCAGGCAGGTGGCGTCGCACACCACCACCACCCCATCCGCCTGACCGCTTTCAATGTAGTCCCTGGCCACAGCTTCCTCCTGAGACCGGGCTACCAGGGAATAGGTGCCGGGGAGATCAATCAGTTGGTATTCCTCCGCCTCAAAGGTATACTGACCTCTGGCCGTCGATACAGTTTTACCCGCCCAGTTTCCTGTATGCTGTCTCATCCCGGTCAGAGAATTGAACAGGGTGGATTTTCCTACGTTGGGGTTGCCCGCCAGCGCTACCCGGTTCATGTGGCCACCGCCCTGGCGGGGACTTCCTGAACCCGCCGCTCCAGAGCTACGCCGGCGGCGTCCGCCTGACGCAGGGCAATGAGCGCCCCCCGGATCAGATAGGCGCAGGGATCCCCGGCGGGACTGCGCAGCACACAGGTCACCCGGGTGCCCCGCACCAGCCCCAGGTCGGTAAGCCTCCGGTCCATGGCGGGCCCCGCGTTCACCTCAGTCACATAGGCGCTCTCCCCTTCCCGGAGAGCGGACAAATTCAATGCTTCATACATGATTTTTGCTCCTTTCCCGCACGGGCCGTCCCTGCGGACTGCCCGCAAGCTATCCTATGGCGGGAAGAGGTTCGTTGTGAGCGGCAAAACAGCCCCCCGGCGCGCGCCGGGGGGCCTTTCTCAGTCATTCCTGATATGGATATGGTTATTGATATGGTTGGCACAGTAGCAATAGTAGCCGTCACACTTGGAACAGTAACGAAATTCCATATTGGGGTCGTCCAAGTCGGTCATCCCGCACACTGCACACTTGTGGAGATATCCGCCCGTCTCCTTTGCCTTCTTCTGTGCCTGCCGCTGGGCCTTTTTGAAATTGATGACCTGGGGGTCCGCCCGGCGGCGGACAAAGCCCAGCTTCATAGACCAGAAGGGCCAGGTGAAAATGAAATAGTTGACAAAGCTGGCCAGGGGGAACAGGGCGAACGCCCACCAGCCCATCTGTCCATATTGAATCACATCCACTAGGATCAGCAGCACATCAATGATGGCCAGCCACTTCATCTTGATGGGCAGGATGAACATGAACAGCACCTGGGTCTCGCCGAACAAGGTGGCGATGACCAGGAAGATGGACAGGTTCAGATAATAGGCCAAGTCGATGGCTGACACCAGCCCCATCTGCTCCAGCGCGGCCAGCAGGTTGGACTGGAACAGGGTGAGCGCCATCGCGAACGCCGCGGACAGCACCACGCCGCTGAAATAGAACAGGTTGAACCGGGTGGTGCCCCACTCCCGCTCCAGCATCTGCCCCGTCCAATAGTAGACATAGCAGCCCAGCAGCAGATAGAAGGGGTTGGAGCTGTTGGGCGCCACCACGAAGGTGAACAGCCGCCACACCTGCCCCCGGAGGATATCCGGCCCCCAGAAGCACAGCAGGCCGCTGAGCCGCCCCCTGGTAAACAGGTCCAGAAAGAACACGGCCACCTGGGCAACCCCGATGTACAGCATCAGGTTGGGAATGCCAAACCGGGGATGCCTGGAGCAGAATTTGTCAATGGGGCCGTAGTGGCTGTTTCGGTATATCATGGAAGCGCCTCCTTCACAGGCTTTGACAGCATTTTACCCCACTGGCGCCGGGAAGTAATCAATAAACTGTAAATCATTTGCTGTACAGCGCCGCGATGTTCACCAGGATGTCCACCACCGCGTCCATCTCCTCCACACAGGCTAGCTCCAGCGGACCGTGGAAATTGTAGCCCCCTGTGCCCAGGTTGGGGCAGGGCAGACCCATATAGCTCAGCCGCGCCCCGTCGGTGCCGCCCCGGATGGGCTCCACCGCCGGGGTGAGCCCCGCCAGCTCCGCCGCCCTTTTGGCGTTGTCCACCAGGTGCATACAGTCCGCCAGCTTCTCCTTCATGTTGTAATAGCTGTCCTTGAGGGTGAGCTCCACCTTCGCCGTGGGGTGGGCGGCCTGCACCTGGGCGGCTGCCCGCTTGAGCAGGCCCTTCTTCACCGTGAACTCCCCCTTGTCGTGATCCCGGATGATATACTCCATTTGGGCTACGGCGGCGGTTCCGTTCAGCCCGTCGAGATGGAAAAAGCCCTGATAACCCTCGGTCTTCCCGGGGATGGCGTCCGGGGGCAGCAGGGAGTTGAACTCCTGGGCGATGAGCAGGGCATTCTCCATCACGTCCTTGGCGGAGCCGGGGTGGACGGACACGCCGGTGATGTCCACTTTGGCGCTGGCGGCGTTGAAGTTCTCGTACTCAATGGAACCGGCGGCGGAGCCGTCCACCGTGTAGGCGTACTTCGCCCCAAAAGCCGCCACATCGAAGTGGTCGGGGCCCTCGCCAATCTCCTCATCAGGGGTAAATGCAATGCACAGCCGCCCGTGGGGGAGGTTTTCAGTGATGAGCCGCTCGCACAGGGTCACGATCTCCGCAACCCCCGCCTTGTCGTCCGCCCCCAGAAGGGTGGAACCGTCGGCAGTGATGAGGGTTTTGCCCCTCAGTCCCGCCAGGAAGGGGAAGTCCGCCGCCTTGATGACCCGGCCCTCCTTGGGCAGGGCAATGTCGCCTCCGTCGTAGTTTTCGTGTAGGATAGGCTCCACGCCCTCCCCGGAAAAGGCGGGGGCGGTGTCCATATGGGCCAGCAGACCCAGGGCGGGGGCGCCCTCGCACCCCGGCGTGGCGGGAAGCCACGCAGTAACGATGCAGTGCTCGTTGACACTGGGGTTTTCCAGCCCCAGCTCCTTCAGCTCGTCCACCAGAACCTTGGCCAGCTCCCATTGGCAGGGCGTGGACGGGGTGGTTCCCGTCTCCTCGGAGGAGGCGGTGTGGATCTTCACATACTTCAGCAGCCTCTCGTAAGCTCTCATAAAAAACTCCCTCTCAATTCTTTATTCTTTGCTTTATAACATCATCGGGCCGGTGGTCCACTCCAGCCCGCAGGGGCCGGGCTTCTCCCGGCACAGCTGGTAGAAATCGGTGCACCGCGCTTCCAGCTCCAGCAGGGGGATCCCTCCGCCGTGGGCGGGCTTGGTGATAATGGGCAGGGCCGCGTTTTCCTTCATCTCCCGCAGTACTTCCCTGCCCCGCCCGTTGGCCCCAAGCACCCGCAGGTAGGGCGGGCGGACGGGCCTGACGGCCTCTCTCAGCCCCAGCGCCCCCCACAGCAGGGCGCGCCGGATGCGGGCATGGGCATAGCGCTTGGTCTTGGCCAGATCATAGACCTCCTCCAGCGTTTTTCCCCGGCGGACGGCCCGGTACAGCCGGTGGGACAGGCCTTCCCCGCAGTCGGGCAGCGCCGCGAACTCCCCCTCGTCCATGGACCGCAGCACGGCCAGCATCCCCCGCTCGCCGTATGCAAGGCTGGCGGGATTTTCCGCCCTCAGCTCCCCGGAAAGGATTTTTTCCCGCACAAAGGAGGCGGAAGGGTACTCCGGGTGGTCTCCCCCGTCGTGTCCCGCCCCCCTGCGCAGAACCGTCATCGGCTCAATCGAGCTGTTCAGGGCGTTCAGCGCCCGGATATACTCCACGCCCAGGTTGTTGTTGGCCCCGGCCAGCAGGCTTGCCGGCCCCTCCCCCAGCAGTCCCGCCACCGCCTCCTGGCGGCAGGCGGCAAAGGGCATCCCGCGATCCAGAAACCGGCGCAGCCCCGCCCGGTACGCCCCGCTGTCCAGACAGGCGGCCAGCCGCTTCAGCTCATCCGCCTCTCCGCACTCGCTGCCGAAAGACAGGTGGGTCACCACCCCAGCAGCCGCCAGCAGCGCCGCCGCTCCCCGGGCAAAGCCCTCCGCCGAGGAAACCGCATAGACGGTGGGCAGCTCCAGCACCAGATCGGCCCCCCCTTCCAGGGCGGCTTTTGCCCGCGTCCATTTGTCCAGCACAGCGCACTCCCCCCGCTGGACAAAGTTTCCGCTCATCACTGTGACCACGGCGCACTCCCCCACCAGCCGGCGGGTCTCGGCGATGTGGAACGCGTGTCCCGGGTGAAAGGGGTTATACTCCGCGATGATGCCTGCGACAGCCATCTCCTCTTCTCCTTTGCCCCATCCGGCCCTGCCAGCCTGCGTGAGCGCTTCTTTTTTGTCACGTTCACGCTGGGCTGGCTTGTCGGTCCGGCTTCGCTCCGCCTCGGACTGGTCTCCGCCCCGCTTGCGCGGGCCTGCGCTCATTCTCGCTCCGCTCCATCCGGCCCTGCCAGCCTCCGTGAGCGCTTCTTTTTCGGCAAAATCGCAAAAACCGCTTGCGGTATGCCGTCTTTCGTAGTATAATGTGTCCGCAATACAGTTGCGGCCCCACTGCGGCCGTTCCAACCTTTGGCCAGCTCTCATTATAATCCCAACGGCAGGTCAAAGTAAATACCCAGTTGCACTGGCAGCAAAAAACCGGAAATTGTCACCAAAGGAGTGCGGAACATGAAAGTTCTCGTCATCAACGCCGGCAGCTCTTCTCTGAAGTACCAGCTGCTGGACACCAGCAGCCAAGACGTACTGGCCAAGGGCCTGTGTGAGCGCATCGGCATCGATGGCAAATTCACCTACAAGGCCCCCGGCAAAGCCACTGTGGACGCGGCAGACGTGGCAATGCCCACCCATTCCGAGGCCATTCAGGCTGTGCTGGACGCTCTGGTAGACCCGGTCAACGGCGTGCTGGACTCCATGACGGAGATCGACGCGGTGGGCCACCGGGTGGTCCACGGCGGCGAGACCTTCGCCCACTCCGTGCGCATCGACGGCGAAGTGATGGCCGCCATGGAGACCTGTGTTCCCCTGGCCCCCCTGCACAACCCCGCCAACATCCTGGGCGTCAAGGCCTGCTCCAAGGTCATGGGTCCCGAAGTGCCCCAGGTGGCCGTGTTCGACACCGCTTTCCACCAGACCATGCCCCCCGTGGCCTATACCTACGCCCTGCCCTATGAGTACTACCAGCAGGACAAGGTGCGCCGCTACGGTTTCCACGGCACCAGCCACAAATACGTCACCCAGCGGGCCGCCGATATGCTGGGCAAGCCCATTGAGTCCTTGAAGCTCATCTCCTGCCACCTGGGCAACGGTTCCTCCGTGGCCGCCGTGGCCGGCGGGAAGAGCGTGGACACCTCCATGGGCTTCACTCCCCTGGCGGGCGTGCCCATGGGCACCCGCTCCGGCGACCTGGACCCCGGCATTCTGGAGTTTTTAATGAACAAGTACGGCATGGACATCAAAGATATGCTCAACGTGCTGAACAAAAAGTCAGGCGTGCAGGGTGTGTCCGGCGTGTCCTCCGACTTCCGCGACCTGTGCGCCGCCCGGGACGAGGGCAACGGGCGGGCCGCCCTGGCCCTTGACCTGTTCAACTACGGCGTGAAGAAATATATCGGGGCCTACGCCGCCGCCATGGGCGGGGTGGACGCGGTGATCTTCACCGCCGGCGTGGGTGAAAACGACGCCCAGCAGCGCATGGCCATCGCCTCCGGGCTGGAGTTCATGGGGATCAAGATGGACCCAGACGCGAACAGCGTCCGGGGCAAGGAGGCCGTCATCTCCGCCATCGACTCCAAGGTGACGGTGCTGCTCATCCCCACCAACGAGGAGCTGATGATCGCGCTGGAGACCGCGGCGCTGGTGTAACTGCTCGATTCGGGTTGACAAAAGCGGCGGGGTATTGCCCCGCCGCTTTTTGTGGATCATGGTTATCCCTTTTCGCTCTGCTTAACCCGGAAGGGCGCAATCCCCACCCGGCTTTCGCCGGGATCCCCTTTCAAAAGGGGCCTTACGCTCCGCCTGACAATCCCCCGTCGCCGTCCGAAAGGCGGTGACGGGGGATTGTCGGGACTTGGCTGATGAAAAGGAATAACCATATTACGGATTTCTTGCCCTCCAGGCCAGATATCCCTCTAAAATCAGGGACGCCGCCACCGCGTCCACGTTCGTTTTGTGGGCCTTCATCTTCTTCCCCGAGGCGTGAAGGATCTGGTGGGCCTCAATGGTGGTGCGCCGCTCGTCCCACAGGCGCACCGGCATCCCGGTCTTTTCCTCCACCAGCACCGCGAAGGAACGGTACAGCTCCGCCCTCGGCCCTTCCGTGCCGTCCATGTTCCGGGGAAAGCCCATCACCAGCTCCTCCGCCTGCCGCTCCCGGGCGATCCGGGCGATCTCCTCCGCCGTCCGCTCCGGGCTGCGGCTGTGAACCACCGTGGTATACCCCGCCAGCAGCCCCGCGGCGTCGGACACCGCCACTCCGGTGCGGGCGTCGCCGTAGTCAATGGCCATCACGCGCATGGCAATCCCTCCCTCTGATGTCAGTCCGGCTCAGTACAGGTCCAAGCAGACAGAAAATCGGGGTCTGTCACCACTTCGCCAGTCGAGCGCAGCGTATAGTCCCCCGGTGCAGCCGGAGAGATCGCGCTCAAATCGGGCGGCACGCTGAACAGCTCTCCGTTCTCCCGCCTGATCCGAATCCCCCCCTCGCCCGCCTGTGCAACTGTCCCCCAAACCTGCTTCCGCTCAATCAATTCCCCGGTACTGGTATTGTACGTGATTCCTGCCAGCATAACCTTACCCAGCAAATCCTCAAAAGTGAGCTCCATTGCGCCGTCCCCTTTCCCTTTGCGCATATTATAAATAAAAAAACAACGCTTGACAAGCCCCTTCCAGGTGTGGTATGCTATCTACACCTGTGAGCAGGGCTTTCTTTTTGTGCGTATTTTTACGGGATAGGCGCAAAAACCCTGACCCTCCCCGGAGGACCACAGGGAGGCAATTGGCCGCTTCCCGTAGCCTTTATGGGCGTATTTCGCCCGTTTTCAGGCGCCGGAGCGGCACAGGCCGCCCCGGCGTTTTTTGCCGGACGGTCAATTTAAAAGGAGGTGCCGAGAATGGCGAAAGCCGGGAACCGTGTAAAAGTCGTACTGCGCTGCTCCGAGTGCAAACAGCGCAACTACAACACCAAGAAGAACAAGCGCAACACCACCGAGCGCCTGGAGCTCAACAAGTACTGCCCCTTCTGCAGAAAGCACACTCTGCACACCGAAACCAAGTAATGGGCGCCGCCCACTAAGGAAAGAAGGGTTAAAGTAAATGTCTGAACAGGAAAAGCGGGATCAGGCCGTCCAGAAGGAGTCCGTAAGCTCCGACAAGAAGGCCAAGGCCCCCAAGAAGAAGGAGAAGAAGCCCAACCGCATCCTGAAATGGTTCAAGGATCTGAAGGGAGAGCTGAAAAAGGTCACCTGGCCCACCGCCAAGGATACGCTGAAAAACGTAGGCATCGTCATCGCCTGTGTCATTTTCGTGGGTATCTTCATCTGGGTGTTCGATTTCCTGGCCCGCGCGGTGATCGAGGCCCTGCTCAGCCTCTTCCACTAAGGTGGCCCCATGGCGGACGAACTGAAGTGGTATGTGGCCCACACCTACTCCGGCTATGAGAACACCGTGGCCGTATCCATTGAGCAGGCAGTGGAAAACCGCAGTATGCACGATCTGATCGCCGAGGTGTCCATCCCCCTGGAAACCGTCACCGAGATCACCGACAACGGCCCCAAGACCGTGGAGCGCAAGGTGTTCCCCGGCTATGTGCTGGTGAAGATGATCATGACCGACGAGACCTGGCATCTGGTGCGCAATATCCGGGGCGTCACCGGGTTTGTGGGCGCGGCCAACAAGGCCATTCCCCTCACCGACGAGGAGATCGCCGCCTTGGGTGTGGAAAAGCGCGAGGTGGTGGTCAGCTACGCCGTGGGCGACAGCGTGAAGATCATCGACGGCGCCCTGTCCTCCTTCATCGGCACGGTGGAAGAGCTGGACACCGAGCGGGGCAAAGTCAAAGTAGTCGTGTCCATGTTCGGCCGGGAAACCCCCGTGGAGCTGGAATTGGATCAGGTTGAGACCATTTAAAAAAGCAGAAAACACAACCGGCAGGACAGAACCTGCTGTGGGAGAAATTCCGAAGCGGATTTCGTCACCACCACATTTCATGTAGGAGGTGCTGTTTCAAATGGCACAGAAAATTACTGGATATGTCAAGCTGCAAATCCCCGCCGGCCAGGCAACCCCGGCCCCCCCTGTGGGCCCCGCCCTGGGCCAGCACGGCGTGAACATCGCCGCCTTCACCAAGGAGTTCAACGAGCGCACCAAGAAGGACATGGGCCTCATCATCCCCGTGGTCATCACCGTGTACGCCGACCGCTCCTTCTCCTTCATCACCAAGACTCCTCCCGCCGCCGTGCTCATCAAGAAGGCGTGCAATATTGAGTCCGGCTCCGGCGTGCCCAACAAGACCAAGGTAGCCACCCTGTCCAAGGCCGACTGCCAGAAGATCGCCGAGACCAAAATGCCCGACCTGAACGCCGCCAGCCTGGAGGCCGCCATGAGCATGATCGCCGGCACCGCCCGCTCCATGGGCGTGCTGGTGGAAGAGTAAGGGAAAGGAGGAAGCAGTTATGGCTAAGAAAGGCAAAAAGTATGTGGACAGCGCCAAGCTCATCGACCGCGCCGCGCAGTATGACGTGACCGAGGCCATGGAGCTGGTCATCAAGACCGCCACCGCCAAGTTTGACGAGACCGTGGAGCTGCACGTGAAGCTGGGTGTGGACTCCCGCCACGCCGACCAGCAGGTCCGCGGCGCCATCGTCCTCCCCCACGGCACCGGCAAGACCGCCCGGGTGCTGGTGTTCGCCAAGGGTGACAAGGCCGATGAGGCTCGCGCCGCCGGCGCCGATTTCGTGGGCGATATGGATATGGTGGAGAAGATTCAGAAGGAGAACTGGTTCGACTTCGACGTGGTGGTCGCCACCCCTGACATGATGGGCGTTGTGGGCCGCCTGGGTAAGGTTCTGGGCCCCAAGGGCCTGATGCCCTCCCCCAAGGCCGGCACCGTCACCCCCAATGTGACCCAGGCCGTCAACGAGATCAAGGCCGGTAAGGTGGAGTACCGTCTGGACAAGACCAACATCATCCACTGCCCCATCGGCAAGGTGTCCTTCGGCCCCGAGAAGCTGGGCGACAACCTGAACGCCCTCATGGGCGCCATCGTGAAGGCCAAGCCCGCCGCCGCCAAGGGCCAGTATGTGAAGAGCTGCGTCGCCGCCGCCACCATGGGCCCCGGCGTGAAGCTGAACACCGGTAAGTTCGCATAACAGCGTCCGAGCCGTTGTGAGCAGCACGGATGGAACGAAGCGAGGGCAAAAGCCCAGGGCCAACGGAGTTGGGCCGGGTTTTGCCCGAGTCGGAGCGAAGCCGTGCGTCGCGAACAGGCGAGGCGTGAGTACAACGACATAGGAAAGCCGCCGGCAGCCGCCGGCGGCTTTTGATTACCCCGTCTGTCCGCCCAGGAGCATACTGAGCACACACACCACAGCCCCCGCGGCCAGAAACACCAGCCCCACGGTGAACCGCTTCTTGCGCCGGGCCATAACATCCCTCTGCTCCTCCGACATGAACAGCACCGGGTACTTCCTGCGCCCGATGAGGTAGAGGATCAATCCCGACTGGCCGTTGCTCGAGGCGGCGAACAGCCCCCACAGCTTGGGATGCTTCAGTCCCCGGCACTCCGCGTCCACCTCCACCAGCCTGTAGAGCTGATACACGCAGGAAAAGCCGCCCGCAATGAGCGACGCCACACCCACGGCAGCAGTGACCATGTAAAAGTTACTCATTTTCATCCCTCATATCTTTTTCACAATTTGGTACAGCAGGCATGAGACGCTCACCACCGCCAGACAGAACACACAGGCAACCATAAACACGCTCTCCGGCAAAAAGGCCGCCATCAGCAGACAGGTCAGAAACACCACGATATTGGCCATTACCGCCAGGAACAGCTTTTGATTGCTCTTCACAATATCGGTGCTCTCTTCCAAATGCTCCAGCATTTTAGTATCCCCCTTCAACAATTTGTCCAAGCTGATGGAATACAGGTCGGACAGTTTGATGACGCTGACGATATCCGGGTACGATCTTTCGTTCTCCCAATTCGAGATGGTCTGTCGGGACACAAACAGCCGCTCCGCCACCCGCTCCTGAGTCAACTTCGCCCCCAGCCGCGCCTCCTTCAGCTTCTTCCCTATCTCCATGGGATCGTCCTCCTTTCGGGGTCATTGTCTCAGATGCCCCCGAGTTTGTCTATCAAAGACCGTTGACAACCCCGTCCCCGGCGGCGTCAAAGAGTTTTGACATGGCTTTTGACCCACTATAAGCCGCTTCTCTCCGGCTGTCAACCGGCTTTTTTCTCCCCAAAAACAAACTTTTTTTGATTTTCTATTGACAAACCCAGGCGGCAGCTATATAATATCAAGCGTGTTCAAAGACAGCGGGTGCGAAAGCGTAAATCCCGCCGAGAATACAGCCGATACGATATGTTTTGCGCTGTTTTCGTGTGGACACGAGGGCGGCGATTTTTTTGCGAAAAAATCACCTGCCGCAACAAATTACCCGGAGGTGAATTCAAACAATGCCTAACGCAAAGGTTCTCAGTGAGAAGCAGGCTATCGTGGCTGCTCTGGTGGACGACCTGAAGGCAGCCAGTTCCGGCGTCCTTGTGGATTACAAGGGCATCACCGTGGCCGAGGACACCGCCCTGCGCCATGAGCTGCGTGAGAATGGCGTGGAGTACGGTGTGGTCAAAAACACCCTGCTGCGCCGCGCTCTGGACGACGTGGATCTGGGCGAGCTGGACGGGGTGCTCAGCGGCACCACTTCCATGGCCATCTCTAAGGAAGACCCCATCGCCCCCATGCGCATCGTCAACAAGTACGCCAAGCAGATGGGCGACCGCTTCAACATCAAAGCCGGCTTTATGGACGGCAAGGTGCTCCCCCTGGAGGACGTGTTCGCCCTGGCCGAACTGCCCTCCAAGGACGCGCTGCTGGGCCAGGTGCTCGGCATGATGCTGGCCCCTATCACCAGTCTGGCTATCGTCATCAAGGCCATCGCCGAAAAGAACGGCGAGCCCGCCGCCGAAGCTTCTGCCGAGGAGGCCCCCGCCGCCGAGTGAGCGGCACACATACTTTAACATTTTAGGAGGAATATCATCATGGCTAGCGAGAAGATCACTGCTCTGATCGAAGAAGTTAAGGCCCTTACCGTCCTGGAGCTGAATGACCTGGTCAAGGCTCTGGAAGAGGAGTTCGGCGTTTCCGCCGCCGCCATGGCCGCTCCCGCCGCCGGCCCCGCCGCCGCCGCGGTGGAGGAGAAGACCGAGTTTGACGTGGTGCTGGCCGGCTTTGACGCCGCCGCCAAGATCAAGGTCATCAAGGTCGTGCGCGAGATCACCGGCCTGGGCCTGGCCGAGGCCAAGGCCGCCGTGGAGGGCGCTCCCAAGACCCTGAAGGAGGCCGTGTCCAAGGACGAGGCCGAGGAGCTGAAGAAGAAGCTCGAAGAGGCCGGCGGCAAGGTGGAGCTGAAGTAACCCCCTGCTGTCCACGATTTGAACTGCCGGGAAGAGCCCAGAGTAATTGCATTACTCTGGGCTCTTTTTCGCACAAGGGAGGACTACTATGTGCAGAAATATCTTGGTGACCGGCTTTGCCCCCTTCGGCGGGGAACCGGTCAACCCGGCCTGGGAGGCCGTGAAGCGCCTGCCCGACAGGGCCGCAGGGATGGAGCTTATCAAGCTGGAAATTCCCACATCCTTCGCCCGGTGCGTCTCCGCGGTGGAGGCCTCCGTGGCGGCCCATCTCCCGGATGCGGTGCTCTGCGTGGGTCAGGCGGGCGGACGGGCCTGCGTCAGCGTGGAGCGGGTCGCCATCAATCTCGCTGACGCCAGAATCGCCGACAACGACGGGAACCAGCCCGCGGAGCAGCCCATCCGGGCCGGCGGCCCCGCCGCTTATTTTGCCACCCTTCCCGTGAAAGCTATGGTCCGGAACATCCAGGCCCGCGGCATCCCCTGCCAGCTCTCGTACAGCGCGGGCACCTATGTCTGCAACTGCGTGATGTATCACACGCTCCATCTTGCCGCCGAACGGTTCCCCGGCCTCCGCGCAGGCTTTATCCACGTCCCCTATTTGCCCGGGCAGGCGGTGAGCAAGCCGGCCGCCACCCCCAGCATGGAGCTGTCCACGCTGGTCCGGGCGCTGGAGGCGGCGGTGGAGGCCATCGCAGACAACCCCTCTGACATTCGCGAAAGCATGGGTACTATCTACTGAAAACCCCCCGCCGTTTCTTGAAAACGGCGGGGGGTTCGCGCCTGAGTTATGACATCAGATCCAGGCGTGGCAAAAGCAGGGCCTTCTCCAAGGGCTCCGCCGACACCAGCAGCTTGGCGATAGCAGCCCGGTCAATATTGGCCTTGGGCATCAGCTTTCCGTTGTTCCCCCCGACTATCCCCAGCGACACCAGGGTCTGCACCTGGGGGGCCGCCCAGGTGCTCACCGCGCCGGTGTCGGTAAACCCGGAGAGATCGCAGGGCTGCTCAGCCGCCAGCACCCGCCCCAGGAACGTCATGGCCTCCTCGCGGGTGATGTAGTCGGTCATATTGGAGTAGACCTTGTTGTCGATCCAGGTGCCCTTGAGCACCTTCATGGAATACATGGCCTTCACACTGGACAGGGCCCAGCTGGGGATTTTGTCCGTGTCGGCAAAGGGCAGGATAATGGAGTCATACGCCTCGGCCCTCACTCCCAGCAGGTTGGTGAGGAACACCATCATCTCTCCCCGGGTGACCAGCCCGTTGGGGTCGTAGACACGCTGGCCGTTGACCGAGCCTTTCCCGGAGGTCAGCCCCAGCTGGTAGAGCTGGGTGACATACCCCTCGCTCCAATGGCCCGCCACGTCCACAAAGGGACAGCCGCTGTCCACCTTCACGGGGATGGTCGCCGTCTTGCCGCCGGCGGACGCCGTGATAACGCCTTCCCCGGAGCGCGGGCCCGCCTTGAAGCGGCCGTTGGCGTCGATTTCGCCGATGGCCGGGTCAGCCGTCCAGACAACGCTGCCCCGGTCCATGGCCACAGGAAGGTTGCACCACGCGCCGGAAGCCGTCAGGTCCACCACATCCTCCGGCTTGAGGCTGAGAGAGGACACCTTGGAGCCGGTGTCCTGGCGGGACACCGTCAGGCTGGACAGCTGCTCCACCACCTGGATGGGCATAGTACTGTTCTGTCCCACGGACACGGCATACGTCCCCGCCGTAGTCCCGGCGGTGTAGACGGCGGAGCTCCCGCTCCCGCTGATCCAGCCGCCGGTGGCGCTCCAGTCAAGGTACTGCTGGCCGGCGGATGGCAGTCCGGCGCTGTCATAGGCCGTGGCGGTCAGGGGCAGCTGCGCCCCCGCCAGCACCACCTGGTGCTGGGCGCTCACATAGGCGCCGGGGGTAAAGACGGCGTCCTCCGCCCGGCACACCAGAAGAATGGTGTTGTTGATCCGCCGCCCCACCGTGGAGGGCTTGTTCACCACTGCAAAGCCGCTGCTGCCCGGGAGCGTGGCCCCCAGGGTGGTCGAGCCCCCGCCGTCCAGGGCTATGGCGGACACACAGCCCAGCTCCTGGAGGCGCTGCGCCACCTGGGCATAGGTGGCCCCGATGGAATAGCCGCTTTGACGGCCGTCGATCGTATAAAACACAGCGGCGCCGTCCGCCCGGACGCCCACAGCGGTATACGGATTGGCGGTGGCGGGCAGGCCGCTCACAATCTCCCCATCCCGCAGCAGGGTGTACAGGCCGCTGATGCCGTAAGCGGCCTGCGCCCACTGCTGGCTGACGCCGCCCAGCTCCAGGGTCACCTCCGTGCCCGGTTCCAGCCCCCGCAGGGCCTGGAGCAGTTCCGCGTTGCCGTGCTCCTCCCCATAGAGCATATAGCAGCCCTCGGGGATGACGCCGTCAAACACCGCCCCCTCCTGGGCCCCGTCGCTCACAGACTCCACCCGGAAGGTCATGGAGCTGTTCATCCGCAGCCCATCCTCCCCCACAGGGCGCAGGATAGCGGACACCCAGGGCCCGTGGCTGGCCACCTTCGAAGAGAAGTCTTTGTTATACAGGAACAGCCCGCCGATCCGGGAGGGATGGCGGTAGGCGTTGAAGCCCGCCAGGGGAAAACTCCTGGGTACGGTTGTCTGCACCGGGTCCAGCCACGGCTCCTCCGGGGATGGCTCCACCGTCTCTGTCCCAATCCAGGATACGGTTCCCGTGGGACGGCTTTCGTCAATGAACACCCTGCCGTCGTTGGCAAAGCCCAGAAGGGCGTAGTTTTCCACATCCAGGGAACGGACGATCCCCTCCGTCATCAGCATCCCGACAATGGTGCCGTCCGTATTGAAAAAGCCGCCGTTGATGGCCGCCGCCACCCGGTAACCCTGTCCCTCCCACTGTGCGGCGGCGGCGGACACCGTATTGGTGCTTGCCACATATGTACCGCTGAACACCACCGGCTTCACCGTGGCGTTTGGGGAATAGGTCACATAGTGCTCGGTGCGCAGGTCGCTTTTTGTCGCAGACCACAGGCTCTGGGTGGTGAGCACTGTCCCCTGGCCCAGCTCCACTGTCTGGCCCACCAGCTCGGTGCCCAGCGCCCACGAGGCCAGGGCCGGCCGGGCCAGGGTTCCCGCCAGAGCCAGCGCCAGCACCAGAGCGGCGCACCGTCTTTCCATTTTCTTCATGGGTTCCTCCTGTTTCGCGTGGGGCTTCCGCCCCGGATTCATACTGTGAACAGTTAGATGCTATGGTAACACAATTTTTGGCATTTGTAAACGGCATATATTCCCAGACATGACAGAGGGCGGCTGACGCCGCCCTCCATTTATTTGGGCTGTTCTTTTTGCGGCAGCCGTCCGCCCCGGATAAGCTCCAGCGTGTTGGCCAGGGTCTCCACCTCCTGAAGCTCCATCAGCTCCCCGATCAGCCGGTTGGATAACAGAAAGCCCTCCGGGGTAAAATGCCACCGGCGGCCTGTCCGCGCGGCCCAGCCTTTCTGCTCATACTCCGACAGCTTGGCCGCAATGGGGTCGAAATTCATATAGTATTCCCGGCGGTACTCCCACTCCTCAATCCCGTGGGTGGTGCGCAGCCGGAGCATGAGGTACTCGTTGCCCCGCTCCCGCTGGGGGATTTCATCCATATCGTCCAGCAGCCTGCCTTCCCCCAGGACGCCCCGGATATAGCCCTCCAGGTCCCGGACAAAAGAGTACCGGCAGCCGCCAAAATCGGAGTGCGCTCCCGCACCCAGCCCCACATAGGGCCGGCCCATCCAGTACTTCAGGTTGTGCCGAGACTGGCAACCCGTGCGGGAAAAGTTGGACACCTCGTATTGCTCAAAACCGGCCTGGGCCAGCCGCTCTACTGTCCACAAATAGCGCTGGGCCTGGGTGTCGTCATCGGGCAGCTCCTCCCCCGCCGCCACCCGGAGGGCCAGGGGCGTCCCCTCTTCCACCGTCAGGCCGTAGCAGGACAGGTGTTCCGGCTCCAGAGCCAGGGCGGCCTCCACCGAAGCCTGCCAGCTCTCCTCCGTCTGGCCGGGGAGGCCATAGATCAGGTCCAGATTCAGATTTTTGATCTTTGCGTCCCGGGCCGCCTTTACCGCCTCCTCCACCTGCGCAAAGGTGTGAGGGCGGTGGACAGCGGCCAGCTCCCCGTCACAGGCGGACTGCATCCCCATGGAGATCCGGTTCACCCCCGCCCTTCTCAGGCGGCGCAGCTGCTTTTCATCCACGCTGTCCGGGTTTGCCTCAACGGTGAGCTCCACATCCTTTGACAGGCTGAACCTCTTTTTCACCGCGCCGATCAGCTCCAGCAGCCGTTTTTCTCCGTACCAGGTGGGGGTTCCGCCGCCGATATAGACGCTGTTCACCATCTGCTTCCGGGTCCGGGGAGCGGTGTCCGCGATCTGCTGGAGCAGCGCGCGCTGGTAGTCGTCCATCCGGTCATCCTGGCCTGCCAGAGAATAGAAATCACAGTAATCACACTTGCTGCGGCAAAACGGAATGTGCAGGTAAAGCCCCAACGAGTTTTCCATGGTGGTCCCCCTCAGGCGGCCGCGCCCGCAGGCCGTCCAGTTTTGTTCCATATTGTCTGATATTATACTCTATTCCTCCGGGATATTCAATCCCCCATATTTCGTCACCTGCGTTCCCTCCCCCGTTTTAATGTAATTTTAATAATTACATCTAGCAGTTTTCGACTTGACGTTTCAGTTTATTCGTATTATACTAAGCATAGGAAAGGCGGTGTTCCCATGGAACAGGTATTATATCGAGATCCCTTTGACAGTCTTCCCCGGCGGAAGGCCCGCCCGGTGGAAGAAGGGCGCAATCCCTACGACGGGCTGCGCCCCTGGTCGGCCATCACCCATGGAGCCGGAGCGGCGCTGGGCATAGCCGCCACCGTCGTGCTGGCGGTGGGCGCGGCGCGGCTTGGCGACGTGTGGAAGCTGGTTTCCTTTGCCATCTACGGCCTGTCCATGACGGCGCTGTATACCGCCTCCACTCTGTACCACTGCGTCAACACATCGGTGCGTGGGCGGGTGGCCCTGCGCAAGCTGGATCACACTTCCATCTATTTTCTCATCGCCGGGTCGTACACCCCGGTGTGCCTTATCGCCCTGCGGGGCCCCTGGGGCTGGTCGCTGTTCGGCATCATCTGGGCGCTGGCTATCGCGGGGCTGGTGATGAGCCTCACCTGGATCAACTGCCCCCGCAGCGTCACCTCCACCATTTATATTTCCATGGGCTGGGTGGCGGTGTTCGCCCTCTATCCCCTGTGGCGGACCATCGGAGCCAGGGGGGTGGCGTGGCTGCTGGCAGGGGGCGTGCTGTACACCGTGGGCGGCGTGCTGTATGCCCTGAAGTGGCCAGGGCGGGACAACCCCCGGTTCGGCTGCCACGAGGTGTTCCATGTGTTCATTGTGCTGGGCTCCATCGCCCACTTTGTGATGATGTACGCGGTGCTGCTGCCGCTGTGAGAAGCAAAAGAATCCCGTCCAGGCGCTGCCTGGGCGGGATTCTTTTGCTTCTTTATAGCAGCCGTTCCATCTCCCATACGGGGTTGGAGTGCTCGCCGATGGTTTCGCTCCGGCGCAGGTCGCCAAAGCCAAGGGACCGCCAGAAAGCGTGCCCTCCGGCGTTGTTGAGCAGGCAGGCCAGCCGGGCGTTGTCCAACCCCGCGTCCCCTGCCGCCTGAAGCACCGCCTCCATGATCTCCCGGCCCAGCCCCTGCCGCCGCAGGACGGGAGAAAGGAAGAAAAATCCCACATACAGCGTGCGTTCCCGGGGGTAGCCCTCCACCAGATCCAGCACTGCCCGGGGCGCGCCGTCCCGCCAGAGAGTCAGATAGTGCTTTTGCTCTATGGCGCACCGGGGCGGCAGGAGGGCGATATCCTCCCCCACGGACTGGGCGGTAGGCTGACGGCCTTCCAGGTCGAAATAGACCAGGTCGCTTTGCAGCAACGCCAGAACGCCCTCCACATCAGCGTCAGCCACCGGCCGGACCTCCCAGCCCGGCAGGCGGCGAGACAGGCCCTCCATCAGCGGCACGTCGGGCAGGGCCCCCATGGTGCCCACGCAGCGGTTGATGGGCGTGCCCAGGGCGTGGAACTTCTCCTCATAGTCGGTCATGACTCCCTGAACACCGCGCCCATGGAGGTCGCGGGTGACTTCGGACAGGGCAAAGCCCGCCTTGGGAAACTGAAACAGCGACCACTCAAACAGATCATGGTTATCCGTCTTGAACTGAATCTGGCCGCCCTCTCTGAGCACACGGCGGTAACCCCGCAAAAAGCTCTCGTGGGTGAGCCGGCGCCGGGAATGTTTCACCGACGGCCAGGGGTCGCAAAAATTGATGTAGATGAGGTCCACCTCTCCAGGGGCAAAATACTGGTCCAGGGCGGCGGCGTCTCCGTCAATGAAAAACACGTTGGTGAGGCCCATCTTCTGGCAGCGCTCCATGGCGATGACCATGGCGTCGGGCACCCGCTCCACAGCCACGTAGATATCCTCGGGATGGGCGGCGGCGGTCTCGGCGGTAAAGCGCCCCTTGCCACAGCCCAGCTCCAGCCGCAGTTTGAGTGCATCCGGCTTGCGCATACGCCAACGGCCCTTCTCCGCTCCCGGATCAGCCGCCAGCAGGGCTCCGCACGCCTCCATCCGGGAGGGCAAATTCTTCTTTTTCCGCATCCGCATATCGCTCACCTCATTTGTTTTCCCGGGTATCATAGCATAACCACTTGCAAAGCGCAAGCAAATCAGTTATAATAGTTCAGGCCAGCACAAAGCCCAGGCTTTGTTTCTGTACCTGATACGGAACACAGCCGAACGCAGATTTCATATCCGGGTGTTGCGCAGGGGTAGCGCGCCTGCTTTGGGAGCACACGCGCTCCCTCCAAAAATTTTCATATCGGGGTGTTGCGCAGTTGGTAGCGCGCCTGCTTTGGGAGCAGGAGGCCCGGGGTTCGAGTCCCCGCACTCCGACCATTTGGACGGAAAACGCTTGTTTTTTGCGGTTTTCCGTCTATTTTTGTTCTCACTTTTTGCCATGCCTGACCCACTATGATCGTTTAGTTTGTGAGCAAAAAATAACCGGAGGTGGGTTGTTTCCGTCGCCGGAGCAGGTTCTACCCACTACCTGACCCACTACCGGACAGGGCCGGATAGCAGGCAATGCCCCATTCAAAACCGACTCGAAAAAATTTTAACCACAAGTTGAATGACAAACCGCCAAAACTGTGCTATGATATCCTCAACAGGCAAACAAAGCCAAATTTCAGGAAAGGGGATGCCAACATGAAGGCCATTACTTCTGCCAACTTGCGGCGATTGCAGCGGTCTGTAAAACCGTGACTTAGAAACACCGTTGGTTCGATTCCAACCTGGCCCACCAGAAGGGCTCTGAGGCTTTCATGCCCCAGAGCCCTTTCCGTTGTGTTGATCAGGCCGGTCGATCCCGAATCACCCCACCCGCTGAAATGAGATGATTTTGCCCTTCGGTGGCTCAGGTTCCGGCGCACTCTCACCCGGCAGGGCGTTCTCCAGGAAGCCGCCCATTTTGTCCGCCGCGGCCTGCTGCATCTGAACGGTCACATGGGTGTAGGTGTCCAGCGTAAAACCTGCGCTGTAGTGTCCCAGCATACTGGACACCGTTTTCACATCCACGCCGTTGAGCAGGGCGGTTGTGGCGAACGTATGCCTAAGCTCGTGGAAGCGGAAAATGAGGGCATCCCCGTGGAAGTGGAAAACAGAACATGATATAATTCCCTCAAGGGCTATGGTTTGTGCCATAGCCCTTTTCTGTTGAGGAGGAGCAATTATGGCACGAAAGAGCAGAAAGCATCCTGAATTGGTTATTCCGGTCAGTAAAGATACCGTAGGCTACATCCGATTATCTGTTCTTAATAGAGATCCCCACGGGTCTGTAGAAAATCAGAGACTCATGGTCGAAGAATGGGGACGCCAACACCAAATCACCATTATGCGTTATTACATCGACAACGGTTTTAGCGGCAAACGCTTTGACCGTCCAGCACTTCAAGAGATGCTCCAAGACATACAGAAGGGCAAGATTGATTGCATTGTTGTAAAAGACCTTTCCCGCTTGGGCCGGGACTACATCACTATAGGTTATTACCTTGAAATGTTTTTTCCAAGCAATAACGTCCGATTTGTATCAATCAACGACCAATTTGATACCACTAATGGCATAACCAACAGAGATAAATCGGCATATATCCAATCCAGAACACGCATACCGCTCATCAATTTGTTCAATGAGCAGGTATCCATTGAAACAAAAATGAAAGTTGAGGTTGTTTTAGACATGAAAGCACAGCATGGTGAATTTATTGGGCCCAGAGCCCCATTCGGTTATCAGAAATCTAATGAGAATCCCAGCCAGCTTGTCCCTGACCCGGTGGCCGCTATTATCGTTCGGAAGATCTTTGAGATGGCGGCAAGCGGCACTGGTGTGACTGGTATCGTTCGGTACTTGAATGAGCGAAGCCTCCCCACACCGATTCAGTACGCCAGGGCTCACGGCTTGGACGGAAACTTCGACGATGGCAATGGCAGTTGGAACAGCAGGTCCGTAAAGTACATCCTTACCAATCGCACATATACCGGGATGCTGGTACAGGGAAAGGAAAAGCGGGCGGTGGAGGCCACCCATGAAGCACTAGTCGATTCCGGCACGTTCGATGCCATTCAAAAGGCATTCCAGGCCAGAGCCTACAATGTAGTCCCGCAGGGACAGCCGGCAGACAACATTCTGAAAGGCAAGGTGATATGTGGGTGCTGCGGCGGAAAGATGCAGCGTAAGCGCGGCACCGGCCATGCCGATTGGCACTTTTTCACCTGCATCACCAAGAATCGCTTGGGA
>CAJUOT010000039.1:0-2065 GCA_910588135.1 uncultured Oscillospiraceae bacterium
TGGAGTTCAGACGTGGTGTGCTCTTCCGATCTAGTATTTTTCATCAACATGGCCCGGGTCATAGGACCCACACCGCCGGGAACTGGTGTAATATAAGATGCCTTGACAGCAGCTTCTTCAAAGCATACATCACCACATAGCTTGCCCGCCTCGTTGCGGTTCATGGCCACGTCGATGACCACCGCCCCTTCTTTCACCATGTCCGAGGTGACCAGCCCCGCCCTGCCTACGGCGGATACCAGAATGTCGGCGGAGACCGCCAGCTGCTTGATATCCGGCGTCCTCGAGTGGCACACCACCACTGTGCCGTGGGCGTGCAGCAACAGCAGCGCCATGGGTTTGCCTACGATATTGGACCGGCCCAGCACCACGCACCGCTTCCCTGCCGGGTCGATGCCATACTCGTTCAGCATTTCCATCACGCCGCCAGGCGTACAGGGCTGGAACACCGGGGCGCCGATGGTGAGCTGGCCCACGTTACAGGGGTGGAAGCAGTCCACGTCCTTGGCCGGGGCAATGGCCAGCAGCACCTCTTTTTCGTCCAGCCCCCTGGGAAGGGGAAGCTGTACCAGGATGCCGTCGATATCCGCCCTGGCGTTCAGCCCAGCTACCAACTCCAGCAGCTCTCTCTGTGTAGTTTCCGCAGGAAGCGCATACTCTTCACTGTAAAAGCCGCACTCTTCACAGTCCTTCCGTTTACTGGTCACGTAAATCCGGGAGGCTGGGTCGTCTCCCACCAGAATTACCGCCAGCCCCGGCTTCCGAGGCAGCTGGGCCGCCTCCTGCCGGACAGCTCCTTTTACCTTGGCCGCCAGGGCCTTTCCGTCAATCAGCGTCGCCGCCATCCGTTATCCCCTCCTCGCTTTTCATGTCATGCTGTTCTATTCTGGCCGGAGCAGCTTGCTCCGGCTCAAATGGAGCGTTCTCTTCCTGCGGCGCGGCTTCCGGCTGCGCCTCCGCTGCCGTTTCCCCCGCATCCCTGTTTTCCACAGTTTTCACCGCAGACTGCAACGCAGGCGAGGCAGGCCCAGTCGTCTTGCGCCGGTATAAATACAATGCGATTCCCGCCGCCGCCGACACGATGCCCAGCATCTGGGACGAGCGGATGGGCGTTCCGAAAAAGTACAGGCTGTCGGTGCGCAGTCCCTCAATAGCCGCTCGGCCCAGCCCGTACCAGATCACATAGCTCAAGAACATCTGACCGTTAAACTTCCGGCCTCTTTTCATCAGGAACAGCAGGATCACCAAACCCAGCAGATTCCACAGGGATTCATAGAGAAATGTGGGGTGAACCCCTAAGGTCCCGTCGAGCACACTCTGATAAGCGGCCTCTGACTCCAACAGCCCGTCCCGCCACAGCTCGTTGGCAATAGAGGTCGAGCACATCCGCCATGGCAGACTGGTAATTCCGCCGTAGGCCTCTACGTTGACGAAATTTCCCCACCTCCCGATGAGCTGCCCGATGAGAAGACCGTAGACGGTGATATCCATGCCGCTCCAGAAATCCACCTTTCTCACCCGGCAGAACAGGTAAGCGCTGATCACTGTGGCAATGACGCCGCCATAAATGGCCAGCCCCCCGTCCCAAAAGGCGATGGCCCGCAGCAGGCTGAAAGAACCATCCGATTCATAGCATACCACTGGGTTGAAGATCACATAATACAGCCGCGCCCCGATGATCGCCGAGGGTACTACAATATAAATCGCATCCACCACCTGGTCCGGATCAATTCCGAACCTCGGGGCTTTCCACAGCCCAAAACATACTGCCAGCAGAAAGCCGATGGCAATGATAACCCCGTACCAATAAATGTTGTGTCCAAACAGGGTAAACGCCACCCGATTCAATTCAAATTCCAGCCCCAATCCTGGAAAAAAAACGGTGTTCGTCATAGTCGTCCCTCTCTATTTCTATGATTTTTCTTCCGGCATAATAACCGACAGGGCGGTCCGCTCTTCCGTAAACCACTCCCGAAGCAGCGCTTCCCCGTGACTGCGCTCAATGCTCTGAAAAACCTGGGGAAAGCTGAGAAATTCCTCTCCTCTGAAATGGGCTTCCGCCAAG
>CAJUOT010000039.1:2075-23907 GCA_910588135.1 uncultured Oscillospiraceae bacterium
TCGATGCAGGTATCCTCCATAGAGTTGAGCTGGCGAACCATTGTTCCGTAAGCGGCCTTTTTCAACCGGTCCCACAGTTCCTGGGCAATGCCTTTTGTTCCCATCCGCGCAGCCTCCCTCAGCACCTCACTCCGCACCCGTTCCGGGTCCCGGCTCTCCCCTTCCGCAACGATCATTGCACAGCCGGGACGGGCGTCGTAGTAGCTGCCAAAGGAGCCGTTGATCAGCCCCTGTTCGTACAGCCGGTTGTACAATGGCGCGGAGGGGCTGAACAGCATATCGCACACCAGCTCCGCCACCAGCCGCTGGCGCATCTCCCCGCCCTTCTCCGCAGCCTTGCCCTTGAAGCCCAATCCAAACAGTGGGATAGATACCGGCATAGTTCGGCAGGTATACCGCTCTCCAACCCCAACCGGTTCCGTCTGGCCGTAATCAGTCTCCGTCGAAGAAGGGGGTATATCGGGCAGCACCTCCCGAGCAATGTCTGCCACACGCCAGGGATCAATATTTCCAGCCGCGCACAGCACCATATTTCCTGGCCGGTAAAAAGCCCGATGGCATTGGTAGAGAATGTCTGCCGTAATGTTGGAAATAGATTCCACTGTTCCAACCGTCGAGAAACGGACAGGATGGCAGCAGTACATCGCCCTTTTCAGCCGCTCAAACACCTCACTGGCCGGATCGTCCTCATACATCCGGATTTCCTGGGCGATAATCCCCTGCTCCTTATCCACGCTCTCCTGAGTAAACCATGGCTCCGACACAAAGGCCAACAGTGTACGCAGATTTTCCTCAAATCCCCGCGCGCTGTCGAAATAATAGCCGGTAATCCCCCCGGTGGTGAAAGCATTGGGATCGGCGCCATTGGCGGCCATAACCTGGAGGGCGTTGCCGTCCTTGGTGTCAAAGGTTTTATGCTCCAGAAAATGAGCTACCCCTGCCGGAGTATCCAGCCACTCGCCGTCCTCTCCTCGGAAACGCACATCCATTCCGCCATAACGAGTGGAAAAAAAAGCAAATTGCTTGCCATAATCAGGGCGAACATCCACATAGATGTTCAGCCCATTGGGCAAAATGCAGCGATAAACAGTCTGGCCCAGTGCGGTATATTCCAGCTTGTCCACAAGCTCAGCTCTCCTTTCCGGTCAGGCGGTAGATGGTGTCCAGCTTCAGCTTCCGGGCAGCCTCTGCCACCCGGTCTGCCGTCACCCCCTCCACCGCCTGGATCAAGGTTTCCCCCTCTCCGGAGGCAGGATGGAACAGCAGGCAAGTGAGCCGGTCGTCCTCCATCTGGCCCTGGCTGTCCAAACGGCCCCGGATGCTATTAGATACCGTACGGGCAGCTGCGGTAAGCTCGTCTCTCGTGAAATCTCCCTGCCGAATCGCCTCCAATTGCGCCAGGATAGCCTCCTGGGCCCTGTCGAACTGGGCAAATTCCACTCCGGAGGACACCACCATCAGCCCTTTGAGCTTGTCGATCATAGACGAGGCATAGTAGCATAAGCTCAGCTTTTCCCGAACGTTGAGAAACAGCTTAGAGTTGGCGCTGCCGCCATACATGGCGTTAAGCACCAGCAGAGCGGGATAGTCCCCATTCTCCATGGTGATCCCTCCGGTGCGAAAGCCCATGGCCAGCTTTCCCTGTGTCACCTCCATGGAGTCCACTGCAGTGCGGACAGGTCCGGATGGTTCCGCTTTCACCGTGCAGTGTACCGGAGCGTCCCGCCCATTGAGCAGGGGCGCAAAAAAGCGGCGTATTGCGTCCTCTACCCGTTCCGGATTGGCGGAACCTCCATAATAGAAGTTTACCTTGGCCCCTGCCAGCAGTTCTTGATAAGCTACCCACAGCTCCGCCCGTGTCATGGCCCGCGCCCTGTCCGCATCCCCCAATTTGTCCACGGCGTACACCTCCCCGGCGCACATCTCCTGGATCAGTCGGAACACCGCCCAGCTGCGCTTATCATTCACCCGCGCCTGGATACGGTCAGCCAGATTGACGCGTTCGCACTCCACGTAGTCCTGGCGGAACAGCCCGCCCTCTGTTGCCGGGTCCAGCAGAACTTCCCCTGTCAAGCCGGCGGCGGGTTCCAGCACCGCCGCCCCATCCAAGGCATAGCGGTCACCAATAAAACTGCATAAAAGGCTGACACACTGGCTCTCTCCCCGCTGGCGTACCACAGGGCCCAGAAACGCGCCATACAACGAGTCTGTGGCCGCGGAAAGTGCTTCCATGCTGGGGTGGTTCCGGCTGCCCCGGCTGAGCACCTCCGGAATCAGGGCCCCGGCTGTGGCGGTATCTTCGCTGAGCGGGATGGTGAGGGTAACCCCCAACAGACCGGTCTTAAACTTATCCGTCTGGCTCACCGCCAGCTCCACCCCATCCGCCAGCCGTTTCCAATGCTGCCGCATATCGTTCCTCCTCCTGCGCTTTACTCTAAAATGGTATTATACATCATTGGCCGCTGTTTGACACCTGTTATTTCTCCAAAAAGGTAAATTTTTTCTGAACGGCAGGGGCCTCCGCTCTCAGCGGAGGCCCCTGCCGTTCAGAACTCCTGATCGTCAAACATGGGGGTGGACAGGTATCGGTCTCCAGTGTCGGGCAAAAGAACCACAACCGTTTTCCCTTTATTTTCAGGACGCTTAGCCAGCTGAAGCGCGGCCCACAGCGCGGCTCCGGAGGATATTCCCACCAAAACCCCTTCGGCGCAGCCTATCCGTCTACCGGCAGAAAAAGCGGCCTCAGTCTCTACCGTAATGACCTCATCATAGATGGCGGCGTTCAGCACCTCCGGCACAAAACCTGCGCCAATCCCCTGGAGGTTATGGGCGCCTGCACTGCCTCCGCTCAGTACCGGGGACGCGGCCGGTTCCACCGCCACCACCTTTATCTGGGGATTTTTCGTTTTCAAATACTCTCCCACACCAGTGATGGTGCCGCCAGTACCCACACCGGCTACAAATATATCCACCTGCCCATCGGTATCCTCCCAGATTTCCGGGCCGGTGGACATCCTGTGTGCAGCTGGATTAGCAGGATTTGTGAATTGGCCGGGGATAAAACTGCCCGGGATTTCCTTTGCCAACTCCTGCGCTCTGGCAATGGCCCCCGCCATCCCCTTGGAGCCCTCGGTCAGCACCAGTTCCGCGCCGTATGCCCTCATAAGCTGTCGGCGCTCCACGCTCATGGTCTCCGGCATGACAATGATAGTGCGGTAACCCCGAGCCGCCGCCACACAGGCCAGCCCGATGCCCGTATTGCCGGAGGTGGGCTCAATAAGCACGGAACCCGGCTTTAGCAGTCCCTTTCCCTCCGCATCGTCCACCATAGCTTTGGCAACCCGGTCCTTCACGCTGCCCGCGGGATTGAGATACTCCAGCTTGGCCAGAATGCGGCAATGGAGTCCCTCAGTTTGTTCCATGTGGGTAAGTTCCAGCAGCGGGGTGTGTCCAACCAGCTGTTCAACAGACGTGTAAATGTTACCCATTACGGCGCCCTCCTCGTCAATTTGTGCAGCGGCTCTCCTTGTTTCAGCGCACCGCCGCACATTCTTTTACATCTATGGTTATAAAAAATGTCCTCTCCGTCTGAGATAAATCATACGCCGCACACCAGCCTTTGTCAATGATTCGCTGACGCATCCTGCGTATCTCTGAAACCTTTTCTGAACTTCCTCCCTGGGCAGTTTTCCCGCTCTTCCGCAAAAATCAAGTCATTCCCCGCTTGACTTTTCACAGTACCTGTGGTATAGTATCCAATTGTAAAGCTCAACAACTTTACAAGGTATCTTGTGGAGGTGGAGTTCCATGAAAAATCAGGCATACCGTATGGCCATGCTGTTTGATTTTTACGGCGATCTGCTCACCGAACGCCAGCGGGAATTCTATGACCTCTACTACAATGAGGATCTGTCCCTGGCCGAGATTGCGGAAAACTACGGCATCTCCCGCCAGGGCGTGCGTGACGTCATCGTCCGGGCCGAAGCAGCCATGACAGAGATTGAAGACAAAACTCACATCATCCGCCGTTTTCAACAGTCCCGGACGGCCATCGCCGCCATTAACGCTGCTGCCGACCAACTGCTGCTATCGATTGACCAGCGCAGCTACAGCGACGCCACGCTGGATGAGATCGCTCGCACAATCAAGGAAAACACCGCCAAACTGGATCAGGAGTAACTGTTATGGCATTTGAAAGTCTCACTGATAAGCTTTCCGCCGTTTTTAAGCGTCTTCGCGGCAAAGGGCGTCTGTCCGAGGCAGATGTCAAAGAAGCCATGAAGGAAATCAAAATGGCTCTTCTTGAAGCAGATGTCAATTTTAAAGTAGTTAAGAGCTTTGTAGCCTCGGTTACAGAGCGGGCTGTGGGTCAGGACGTGATGGAGTCCCTCACCCCCGCCCAGATGATCGTAAAGATTGTCAACGAGGAGCTCACCGCCCTTATGGGGGGGGGGGACAGCAAGTTGGCCATCTCCCCTGCTCCGCCCACCGTAGTCATGCTGGTAGGCCTTCAAGGCGCAGGCAAAACCACCAATGGGGCCAAGTTAGCGGGTCTGATGAAAAAGCAGGGCAAGCGTCCTCTGCTTGCCGCCTGTGACGTATACCGTCCCGCCGCCATCAAACAGTTGGAGGTAGTGGGCGAGCAGCTGGACATTCCCGTGTTTCAGATGGGTCAGATCGACCCGGTGGACATTGCCCGCGCCGCCGTGGAGCATGCAAAAAAGCACGGCAGCGATATGGTGTTCCTTGATACCGCCGGACGGCTCCACGTGGACGAGACGTTAATGGACGAGCTGCGGCGCATCAAGGAAGCGGTAAACCCCACCGAGATTCTGCTGGTGGTGGACGCTATGATCGGTCAGGACGCCGTCACCGCCGCCAAGGCATTTGACGATGCGCTGGATATTGACGGGGTCATGCTCACCAAGCTGGACGGCGACGCCCGGGGCGGCGCGGCCCTGTCCATCCGGGCTGTGACGGGCAAGCCTATCAAGTTCGCCGGCACCGGCGAGAAGCTGGACGCGGTGGAGGTGTTCCACCCCGACCGCATGGCCAGCCGGATTTTAGGTATGGGCGACGTGCTCTCCCTCATTGAGAAAGCGGAGCAGAATCTTGACGCCAAAAAGGCCGCCGAACAGATGGAGCGGTTGCGGAAAAACAAGTTCACATTGGCGGATTTCTACGACCAGCTCCTTCAGCTCAAAAATATGGGCTCCATGGAGGACATCATGGGGATGATCCCCGGCATGGGCGGCAAAAAAATGGACCTGTCGGTGGACGAGGGCAACTTAAAACGCATCGAAGCTATCATCCAGTCCATGACCCCCTATGAGCGGGAAAATCCTTCCGTGCTCAACTCCAGCCGGAAAAAACGCATCGCCACCGGGTCCGGCACCCAAGTGGTGGATGTAAACCGCCTGCTTAAGCAGTTCGACATGATTCAGCAGTTCACCCGGCAGTTCGCCAATCCCAGAAAGTCCAAAGGCCTGTTCGGGAAGTTCAAGGGTATGGGAATGCCATTCTGATAGGGGGGCTGTTTTTATGAATTGCGGCACGTGCGGGACTGCCTTGTTAACCGCTCAATTTTATACCGGCTCGCATGGCGTGCCTCCCTACCTGTCGCGTAAGCGCGGTAAGGGCGCTTTTGAGCCCGTGCGCCGCAGCGGTGTGGACTGCTTTGTATGTCCCATATGCGGGAAAATAGAGTTTTATGCACAGGACGCGCAGAACCTTTTGTTTCAGTGAAAAATTTTGTTGGTTTACGTCCCTTATGGGGCATTTACCATAAATGAACAAACAACTTTTGGAGGTGAATATAAGATGGTTAAGATCAGACTGCGCCGCATGGGCGCGAAGAAGGCCCCCTTCTACCGCGTTGTGGTCGCCGACTCCCGCTATCCCCGGGACGGCCGCTTCATTGAGGAGATCGGTACCTATGATCCCCGGCAGAACCCCGCCGCCGTTAACATCGACGTGGAGCGGGCCCAGGCCTGGGTCAAAGCCGGCGCCCAGCCTACCGACACGGTGCGCGACCTGCTGAAAAAGGCCGGCCTGTAATCACAAACTGGAGGCCACATGAAGGAATTGCTCATTTATATCGCCCGCAGCCTGGTGGACGATCCCGACGCGGTGTCCGTCTCCGAATATGAGACGCCCGCCGAGACGGTGCTGGAGCTCCGGGTGGCCCCCGGCGACATGGGCAAAGTGATCGGCCGTCAGGGCCGTATCGCCAAAGAAATCCGGGCGCTGATGCGTTCGGTGGCCCAGCGCCAGGGCAAAAAGCTTTCGGTCGACATTATTGACTGAATCCCACAAACATGAACAAAAAAGAGAAGGTCTCGGGGCTGTGGCCCTGAGACCTTCTCTTTTTCATGAACGGTGTATGGGGTATATCACATGAAAAGTATCCCATGAAGCCATTATTGCAAGCATATAATAAAACTGTATGCACTCAGACCGCCCACCACACTTCGACAGTGAACACCCCGTCCTCCCACCGGGCGGCAGCAGAGTGGCCCATGCGCTCCGCCAGGGCCTTGACGATGGCCAGTCCCAGCCCGGTGGACTGCCCCGTGCGCATTTTGTCGGCGGTGTAGAACCGCTCAAATACATGGGCGGCGTCCTCAGCGGTCAGTCCCTCCGCCCGGTTGGAGAAGGCGGACACGATGACGTTTCCCTTCCGGTAGAGCTTGATGGACAGAGTGTCCGAGCCGTGGCGCAGGGCGTTGGTGAGCAGGTTGGAGAAAATCCGGGTCACCGCCCCGCTGTCCGCCCACACCAGGGGCAGGTCAGCGGCCACATCCACTTCCATCTCCAGCCCCGATTCCTCGATCTGCTCATAGGCGGCAGCCAGCTGGTCGGACAGGGCGCGGCCCAGGTCCACCCTTTCCCGCTCCAGGGGCAGCTCCCCCCCCTCAATGCGGGACAAGTCGTAAAAGGCGGCGATGAAGGTTTGCAGCGTCCGCGCTCTCCCCTCAACCACCTGGAAATATTCCCGGCGCTTCTCCGGGGGCAGCTCCTCCTGCTCCAGAAGCTGGAGATAGCCCAGGATGGAGGTCAGGGGCGTGCGCAGGTCGTGGGACACGTTGGCGATCTGCCGCCGCAGCTCCTGCTCCTTCCGGCGGTAGTGAGCCCGTTCTTCCTGCCTCTGTTCCAAAAGATCGTTGAGGCACACCAGCAGCTCCTCCGCCCCCGCACTGGGGCAGGGCAGGGCCAGCCGGGCGGTGGTCTCGTCCACCATCTGCTCCCGCATTTTCCGGGCTGCCTGATGCAGGCCCTTTTCCAACGTGATCTGTCGTCCGATAAGGACTGCACACAACAGAATCAACGCAATGATGAGGACATTTTTCATCATGGAGCCCCTTTCTCTGCTATATGTAGCCGAACATGATGAAAAGCAGCACCACCAGCAGCACAAGCAGGGCCGCCTTCCCATACCAGGGGGATCGGTCCCCTCGGCCCATCCACAGCCCCGCCAGCACCAACAGAATCGGGCCGAAAATGCCCCACGGCCCTCCCGCGAAAATCAAAAGCCATTCCATCCGAATATAACCATATAGAGCAGCATCAGAAACACAATCACAGGAATTTTCATAGAGCACCTCACGAAACGGTCCCGGCCGGGCCTTTCGGCCCGGCTGAAAACCAGCTTACTTTTTTGGCTTTTGGAGGATCAAGCTGAGCCCGCCAATCAGTGCCGCCGCAATGGCGCCCCAAAGCACCAATTCCATCTGTTTTCTCCGTTTCATGGTTATTTGATCTCCTTCTTTCTAAAGCCATACAGGCCGATGGCCGTACTCACTGCCACCCAGAACACGCCAACCAGCCACGCCTGTCCCATGTAGGTCATATTGCCCACCACTTCCTTGGCCCCCTCCAGCATATTCCGAGGGAAATACCCGGCCAGGGTAATCAGCGCATCCCCCACCGGGCCCCCGGCAAACAGGCCCGCCAGGCCGATGACAGTCTCCAGCACGAACACGATGCCCACGTAGAGGAAGGAGCTGGCGATCTCTCCGTTCACCAGGAACAGGCACATACACATCACCGCCTGTCCCGCGATCCACAGGGGCAGGCCCGCCGCCAAAAACCAACCCACGATGGTCAGTCCCTCGGAGGCAGTGAAAAAGTTCCCCGCCTCCATAGGCAGAACAATGGCACACAGGCCGATGAAGAAGGCCATCATCACCACCAGATAGACGATGGACAGCAGGGTCTGGGCCAGGAGCTTACCCAGGTAAATCTGGGTGCGGCTCAGGCCGAAGGACACCTCGTTTTTCAGGGTGGAGTTCTTGTACTGGGCGGCGAACACGATGTCCCCGGTGAGCAGGCAGATGCAGAAACCGATGGTCCCCATCTCCACAATGGCGACGATGGCCGCGCCGAACGGAGTGATCAGGGAGTGGGAATTGTGAAAGGCAAACATAGAGGCAAAAAGGGCTTCCAACGCCAGCATGACCCCCAGGGTGATGTAAGTGTAGGGCCGGCGAAGCAGCTTGTAAATTTCTGCGCGGATGTAATTAAGCATGGCGGCCACCCCCGATCAGGTTGAGGAAATACGCTTCCAGGTCTGCACCCTTCTGCTCCATGGCCAGAAGGGCCACCCCGTTCTTTGCCAGGGCGTAGGACGCCCGGCGTGGGTCGTCCAGGCAGTCGTAGAGCTGCACCACGTTGTCCGGCAGCACCTCAAACTTGTCGGTGCCCAGCTCCGTCTGAAGGACAGCGGCGGCCTTGGCCGCGTCATCCACCTCCAGCCGCAGGCAGGTACGGCACTTGTCGTGAAGGGCCTCCGCGGAAATCTCCTCCAGGATTTTGCCCTGTTCCATGAAGCCGTACCGGGTGGCCACGTTGGACAGCTCAGACAGGATGTGGCTGGAGATGAGAATGGTGGTCTGCCGCTCCCGATTGAGCTGGCGCAAAATCTGCCGGAACTCCGCCACCCCCTCCGGGTCCAAGCCATTGATGGGCTCGTCTAGGATGAGAAAGTCTGGGTGGTTCATCAGGGCCAGGGCCAACCCCAGCCGCTGCTTCATGCCCAGGGAGAAGGACTTGAATTTCTTCTTCCCCGTACCCGTCAAATCCACCTGTTCCAGCACCTCGTCCACCGCCTGCTTCCCGGGGATGCCCCGCTGGAGGCGGTAGTATTCCAGGTTCTCCCGGGCGGTGAGGAAGGGGGAAAAGGAGGGGATCTCAATCATGGCCCCGGTGCGGGAGCGCTGGGGGCGCATATTCTTCCCAGACGCGCCAAACAGCTCCATCTCGCCCCCGGTAGGGTCAGACTGGCCGGTGAGCATCCGCATGAGGGTGGTCTTGCCCGCCCCGTTCCGGCCCACCAGGCCGTAGATATCCCCCCGGCGCACCTGCATATTCACCCCGTCCAGAGCCATGCACGCGCCGTAGGCTTTTTTCAGGCCGTAAGCTGCCATCACCGCCGTATTGTCGTTCATAGCGTTTCCGCCTTTCTGTTTGGATTATCTATAGCATAGCGCGGAAAGGCCAAAACTCCTCAAAGGAAGTCTAAAGAAATCCTAAATATCGGCGCTGTCAAACTTCGGCCAATTTAAAGCCTATGCCCCAGACGGTTTTGATGTAGGCGGTTTCCGGGTCCACCTTGGCCAGCTTGGCGCGCAGGTTGCTCACGTGGACGTTCACCGTGTTCTCGTCCCCCAGGAAGTCCTCCCCCCACACCGCCTCGTAGATCTGGGCCCGGGAAAAGGCCCGGCGCGGGTTTTCCATCAGCAAAGCGAGTATGTCGAACTCCCTTCCCGTCAGGGTCAGCTCCTCCCCATTCAGCGCGGCGGTATGGCTGTCACGGTCCAGCGTGAGGGAGCCAACAGTAAGTACGTCCGAATGAAGCGTGGCAAATTGGCGGCTGCGGCGAAGCTGAGCCTCCACCCGCGCCAGCACCTCCGCGTTGTCGAAGGGCTTGGGGATGAAGTCATCCGCCCCCAGCTTGAGTACGTTCACCCGGTCAGATATCCCCAGCTTGGCAGATACCACGATAATCGGCATGGTCTTTCCCCGACGGATGCGGGCGATGAATTCCTCTCCGGTTACTCCCGGGAGCATCAAATCCAGCAGAACCAAATCGTAGTCATATTTCTCCGCCCACAGCAGGGCCTCGCTGCCGGAAAAAGCCGCCCGGCATGCATAGCCCGCCCCCTCCAGGATCGCACACAGCAGCCGGTTGATATCGGCGTCATCTTCTACAATCAGGATATTGGCGCTGTCCATAGTCATCCCTCCAACAATAGCGTTTATGGCTCTATTGTAGCACAATGCCCCCGGCATCACCAGATACCGGGGGCTAACTTTAGAAATTTTTAACTTTCAGCCGGTAATTGTCGGCGCTTGATTCGAAAACTTCTTCTCGGCCTGGGCAATCTGCTGGGGCTGGGCCTGCTCCACCTTGTACCACCCCTTCTGCTTGGCGGTTTCAAACAGCTGGGTCTGGGTCTTGTGGCCCTGGGTGAGCATACTGACAAAGGCATCACGCAGCTGCGCGTTGGTACACTCAGAGGCAAACAGGTTGTAATTGGTGCTCATTTTCTTCTCAGTGAGCAGCAGATCTGTAATGATCTCATTTTCCTTCATGGTGCGCTCTCCTCCTTATTTCAGAAAACCCAGCAGCGTTTCATAGTTCTGCTTGTGCTGGACGGCATACTGGTTGTAAGTGTTTTTCAGCTCAGCCTCAGTGGTGGCCTGGGCGGCATCCTGATACTTACAGCACAGCATCCGCTCAAACCCCAGCTGATCCTCCAGGGCGGATAGTTCTTTGGTACTCAGGTTTGACATGGATGGGTCCCTCCTTAACATTGGTGTCCTTAGTATGACCCTTGGAAGGAAAATTATCCAAAAAATGCCCGCGCCCGGAAAATTCAGGCGCGGGACCATCTTACTCTTTTTTCTTCTTTTTCAACTTTAGCACATCCTTGTAAAACGTGTCCAGCTCTTTCTTGCTTTTAAAGGTTGCCACATACATCTGATTGCCCATCGCATCGGACAGCACATCGGGGATGCGGTCCACCATTTTGATGTGTCCTCCATATTTCTCCATAACAGCCTCGTGATCCAGCACAAAATCCTTGCCGTCCCGTCGTCCTGCATATGCACAGAAAGTATGTTCTCCTGACTCAATCGTGGAGTGGTCAAAGGCAATCATATCCGCCCAAATCTTATACACATTGGTAGAATTCGCATAGTTCATCATATCGGGGCTGAATCCTCCACAGGGACGCATATTGACCTCCAGCGCCACTACATCCCCCTTTTTGCCCATACCTTCTTGATCCTGTGTAAGCCGGAAGAACTCGAAATGAACAAACCGGCTCTTAACGCCAAAACTTTTGACAGCGGCCCGGCCCGCTTTGCGGACGTCGGCGGGGAGGTCCTTGACGATGTAGTAAATTGAGTTGTCCTCATTGTTCACAATGTCCATGATGGACATGGGGGTGACGTTGCCCGTCTCGAAGATGGGGTTCCCCTGGGAGTCGATGATAGCGTCATAGGAATTGACCTCGGCGTGAACAAACTCCTCCATAATATAGGATACGCTCTCCGCACGCGTCTCCAGGAAACGTTTCAGCTCCTTCTCATCGGACAGCTTGTGGGTATCCGATGCCCCCACACCGTTGTCCGGCTTGACCACCACGGGCCAACCCACCTTTTTAATAAAAGCGAGACAGTCGTTCTCCCCCTTCACCAAATGCCAGCGGGCGGCAGGAATACCCGCTTTCTCGTAAAACTCTTTCATCCCAGACTTGTATTTGATCCGGGGAATATCATCTGCCTGGAACCCGGATGTGATATGAAAGTCTGTGCGCAGCTGGGCGTCACGCTCCAGCCAATATTCGTTGTTGGACTCCAGCCAGTCCACCCTGCCGTGCTTGAAAATAAAGTAGGCCACGGCACGGTATACCTCGTCGTAATTCTCCAGGCTGCCTACCTTGTAGTACTCGCTGAGGCTGTTTTTCAGCTCACCGGTGAGTTCGTCGTAAGGCGCGTCTCCAATCCCCAACACATTAAGGCCGTCGTTCTTTAACTCCCGGCAGAACAGCCAGTAGTTGGTTGGAAAATTTGGAGAAATAAAAATCACGTTTTTCATGCGTCGTTCCTTCTCTCTATGTTAAATGGGTTGAATCCTCTCTTCGCAGCAGAAAGCTCTTCGGTCTACCCTTCAGGTACAAATTTCTCAATTCTCCAGCAGGTAGGGCACAAAATATGCCACCTGCTTGTACCACCAGTCCCAGTCATGGGTCACGTCCCACCCCCAGACATCTACCCAGAGGTGAATGCCTTTCTCCCGAAAAATATCCGCGAGCCACAGGGTCGTGCCAGGTATCTCCCAGGGCCCCCGGCCCACACAGATGACGCCCCGCTTCTGATTATACAGCTCAATAAAAGGATGGTCGTGGGGCATATCGGACAAGTAGTGCACAGGAGAATTGCGGTACACCACCTCATCCATATAGCTATCAAATCCGTAATCCGCACTGTAAATACCACTGAGGGCCAGCAGCCGGTCAAACAGATCGGGGCGGCGGAAAAACAGGTTTGCGGCATGGGTTGCCCCCAGGGAGCAGCCAAATACCATTACCCCAGCCTCTCCCTCCCAGCCGTTACGTTCATTCACCATGGCCCGCATGAAGGGCACCAGTTCGTCGGTGATATAGGCAATCCACTGCTCATACCGGCGGATGCGCCAGTAGGGGTCGCCGCCCTTGTCCGACCAGCTCTCGGCGTCCATGGTGTCGATGGAGAACACCATCACCTGGCCCGACTCAATCCAGCCAGACCAGACATCGGCCATTTTAAAATTTTCAAAATCAAAAAAGCGGCCATCCTGACAGGGAATGAACAGTACTGGCCGGCCAGCGTGTCCATATACCTTGCACTCCATATCCCGGCCCAGCGCCGGACTGTAATCTTTAAAATACTGCGTTTCCATATGGTTCCCTCCCGTCCGCCGTCAGCCCTCCAGCTTTTATATAGGAAGGGCATTTTTAGGCCGCTCTTCCCTAGCGAAATAGAAATATTATTTAATCCACTCTGCCATAGAGTAGCGTATTCATAAAAAATGGAATTTGCCGCTCCCAGCTGGCCTCGCTATGGTCGCCTCCGGGCACCATGCGGAAGCTCAGCAGCACCTGCTTGTCCAATAACGCAGCCGCCGTCCGGCCCAGCAGCTTGAACGTCTGGGCATGATTAGACAATTCCCGGGTGCCATAGTCCATGTATACTACCGTACCCGGGGCCACCCGGGAGAATCGGATCAGCGTCTCAATCTTCCCCGGCGCCACCCACAGGGATGGGGACAGCGCCGCCGCCCGGGAGAAATACCGGTTGTACTCCAAGGCGGCATACAAGCTCATGAGTCCTCCCATGGAGCTGCCGGCGATGAACGTGTCATTTCGCCCAGGAAGAGTTGGAAATTCCCGGTCAATCTCCGGCTTGAAAGAATGCACCAGCCACTCCATGGTGGTCCGGCCTCGTCCGGCCACCCTGCCGAAACCTCCGGTGGCAAAAGACCACGGGGAATACTCCGACAGCCGCCCATTATCCGGATGGTGGTTGCACTCCACAGCGGCCACAATAATCTGAGTCTGAGTGGCGTCCAAATACTCGCCCATACCCCAGCTTTTTCCATAGGTGGCGTCCTCGTCAAAAAAAACGTTATGCCCGTCAAACATATAGAGCACCGGGTAACGCAGATCAGGGTCCATCTCCCAAGAGTCCGGCAGATAAAGGTACGCCCGGCGGGGCTCATCTCCTGTCAGTTCGGGAATGGTAATATTCCAGCTGTCGATCATAGCCTGTATCCTTTCCCACTTCAAAGTGATAATATATGATATTTTAGTTTAGCACGGCACTGTGAAAAATGCAATGCTGGGATATTCCCTATCTTCCCGCTCCATGTCTCAGGAAACTAGGCATTTTTTACAGATATTTTTCACTCCCCCTTGACGCAGTCCAGAGGCTTGTGCTACAATACCTCTTGCTGTAGGTCACACTATGCTGGTATAGCTCAGTTGGTAGAGCAGCTGATTCGTAATCAGCAGGTCGTGTGTTCGAGTCACATTACCAGCTCCAGAAAAGGTTAGGTACAGGCCAACGGCCTGTACCTAACTTTTTGCGTGCAGGGACCGCACCTGCCCGTTTTTCCCGGTTTAAAAACCAGCTTTGTTCGTTTAATATATGTTACTGTGGATGAGAGGAGTTGTTTCACACATGAAGTACGATTTTGAAAACGCCCACGCCCGGGTCAATATGGAGGCCGCCAAGTGGGACGCCATGGGCTCCGCTCCCGCCGAGGGCGTGGTCCCCCTTTCCGTAGCGGATATGGAACTGCTCTCACCTCCTCAGATCATTGAGGAATTAAAACGAACCGCAGAGTTTGGAATGTGGGGCTATACCCAGTGGGGAGAGCGGTATGCCTCCGCTGTCCGGCACTGGATGTCCTCCCGACATGGCTGGGATATCCAGTCCGACTGGATTGTGCAGACTAATGGCGTCGTCCAGGCGCTGTACGCCGCTGTCCGGGCTTATACTAACCCTGGCGACGGTGTGCTGCTGATCACGCCGGTATACCCTCCCTTCTACCAGGCAGTAGAGCAAAACGGCCGCCGTATAGTGGAAAGTCCACTGTTGCTGGAAAACGGTCGTTATCAGGTAAATTTTACGGATTTTGAAGAAAAGGCTAGGACATGCCGGATGTTCATTTTGTGCAGCCCCCACAACCCGGTGGGCCGGGTATGGACGCCGGAGGAACTGCGCCGTATAGGGGATATTTGTCTGAAGTACAACGTGCTGGTGGTGAGCGATGAGATTCACTTCGATCTTATCATGCCCGGTCATCAGCACACCTGTTACGCCACCCTTGGGGATGCCTATGCCGAAAACTGTGTCGTGTGCACCGCCCCAAGCAAGACGTTTTCCCTGGCGGGCCTGTGCGTGGCAAATATTTTGGTTCCTAATGCTGGACTGCGGAACAAGCTGGCGCGTCAGGTGTCCCTGTCCGGCTGCAACACCTTCAGTATCTTTGGGCTGCGAGCATTGGAAGCCGGCTATACCCAGTGCGCCGATTGGGTGGATCAGCTCAACGAACACATATGGGGCAACTACCTCTATTTAAAAAAATTCATGGCACAGCATTTCCCCGGAGTGTGGGTGGCCCAGCTGGAGGGAACCTACCTTGGCTGGTTCGACTGCCGCTGTTTTGGCATGGATGGCCACACGCTGGGCAATTTTCTCCGAGCAGAGGCTCAACTGTACCTGAACGATGGCTATGTCTTTGGTCCCGCCGGGGACGGTTTCCAACGCATCAATCTGGCTTGCGGCCGTGTGGTGCTGGAAAATGCCCTGGAACGCTTGCGGCGCGCCGTTGAACTCCGCGGAATGCCCGTATCAGACAAAACCAAACGTTAAGAAAGGATATTTTCATGAACGAATTCCTTGACTGCGGACAAATCGTCAACACTTACGGCATCCACGGTGAGGTACGCATTGTCCCATGGGCGGACAGCCCGGAGTTTTTATGCCAGTTCTCCACCCTTTACGTGGGTGGAACAGCTATGGCCGCAGCCTCCAGCCGGGTTCACAAAGGCAGCGTCATCGTAAAGCTGGCTGGGGTAGATACGGTAGAACAGGCAATGGTTCTTAAAGGACAGACCGTTCAGATTCGCCGTGCGGACGCAAAGCTGCCCCAGGGCTCGTTTTTTCTGGCGGATATCATCGGCCTTGGCGTCCTGAACGAAAACGGGCAAAAGCTGGGCGTACTCCGTGAGGTGCTCTCCCCTTCCCGCCAGCAGGTCTATGTGGTGGCGGGTGAACGGGAGATTCTGATCCCCGCCGTGCCCGAATTTATCCTGGAGACCAACATTGCGGACGGTTATATCAAGGTGCGTCTGATTGAGGGGATGTAACCATGTACCACATTGATATCATGACTTTGTTCCCCGATACAGTGGGCGATGTGCTTTCCGAGTCCATTCTGGGCCGCGCCCAAGAGCGGGACATCCTGCGCATTGAAACCCACCAGATCCGGGACTATACCCTGAACAAGCAAAAGCAGGTGGATGATTATCCCTACGGTGGAGGCCGGGGCGCCGTGCTCCAGGCCGACCCGCTGTACCAATGCTGGAAACACATTTGTGAACAGTATGGAAGCCGTCCCCACACCATATATCTCTCCCCCTGTGGAAAAACTTTCACCCAGGCAGACGCCAAACGGCTGGCCTGGGAGCACGACCGCCTCATTCTGGTCTGCGGCCATTACGAAGGAATCGACCAGCGTTTCATTGACGAATGCGTAGAGGAAGAAATCTCCTTGGGGGACTTCGTCCTCACAGGTGGAGAAATTGCCGCCATGGCCGTAGCAGACGCAGTGTGCCGTCTGGTGCCCGGAGTTCTGTCCGACGCTGAGTGTTTTGAAAACGAAAGCCATTGGGACGGTCTGTTGGAGTATCCCCAGTATTCCCGCCCCGCTGTGTGGCACGATATGGCTGTTCCTGAGGTGCTGTCCACCGGTGACCACGCCAAAGTTAAACGCTGGCGGCGCAAACAGTCCCTTCTCCGCACCCGGCAGCGGCGGCCCGATTTATATCAAAAGCTGGACCTGTCATCCGCTGTAGACCAAAAGCTTCTGGCAGAGCTGGAACGGGAACTTTCTCGCCCCCGCTTGCCCCAGCCGGTGGAATGCCGCACAGCATCGGTGGACGACCTTGACGCCATGCTCGCCATTGTGGCTCAGGCCCAGGCGTTCCTCGCCTCCCAAGGCGTAGACCAGTGGCAGGACGGCTACCCTGAGCGGCGCCACCTCCTGGTGGACATCGAACGTGGCGAGTGCTTTGTCCTCACCTGTGATGGCAAAATCGGGGCGTTTTTTGTCCTCTCTTCCCGCATCGAACCCAGCTACGCTGCTGTTTCCGATGGAAAATGGTCTTCGGACGAGCCATATGCTGTTCTCCACCGCTGCGCTGTCGCGGAACCATACCGCTCCTCCGGGCTGGCTGGGCAAATCATTGGAACATGTGAACAGCTGGCGCGCCAGCAGGGCATCGCCTGGCTCCGGACGGATACCCACAAAAAAAATAAAGCTATGCAGGGACTGCTTCACCGGAGCGGATTTCAGTACCGGGGAAATATTATGGTAACGGTGAACGGCAGTCACGATCCTCGGCGGCTGGCTTTTGAAAAGCACATTGGGCGCCCTGCATCCTTTAGCTGCCCGACTCTCCCTTGACAATTCCCTCTGTTATGGTATAATCTGATTTAGATTATCATGTAAGGGGATTATTTCTATGAGTTTTTCCATTATCGCCGACAGCTGCTGCGACTTTACCCCTGAGATGAGAACCGATCCCGTTTTCCGTTCTATTCCGCTCACCATCCACGTGGGCGGAGCAGACTATGTGGACAACCAAAACCTAGACACCAGCCTGCTTATCTGCGCCATGTCCCAAAGCCCCGACGCCTCCTCTACCTCCTGCCCCTCCCCCGGTGATTATCTGGAGGCATTCCGAAATGCGGAAGGGGATATTTACGTGGTCACCCTGTCCGCCCTGCTCAGCGGCTCCCATAACAGCGCATGGCAGGCCATGCGTCTCTTTGCTGAGGAGCAGCCAGAGCGGAATGTTCACGTATTTAACTCTTGCTCTGCCTCCGCAGGCGAGGTGCTCCTTGCCCAGAAGGTACATGAATTGGCCAGTTCCGGCCTGCCCTTTTCTCAGGTCGTGGCCCAGGTGGAGCGCGTTGTTGCCGAAACCAACACTCTTTTCGTACTGGAAAACCTGGATAATCTGAGAAAAAATGGTCGGCTGACCAAGGTGCAAGCCATGCTTACCGGCGCATTGCGCATCAAATTAATCATGGGTTCCACCCCCGAGGGAGAAATCTGCAAGCATGGACAGGCGCTGTCCATCAAGCAGGCTTTGACCAAGCTGGTGGAAATAATGGCGGCGGACAAAAACCACAAAGGAAAAACACTATACATTTCCCAGTGCCTCTGCCCTGACCGCGCCCAGCAGTTGTGGGATCTGTCCAAAAAGCACTGCCATTTTTCCGGGGTGGTTATCACTGCAACCCGAGGGCTCAGCTCCTATTACGCCAACAGCGGCGGCGTCATCGCAGCCTATTGATTTTTTTGAAACTTAGATACTACCAGTAAAATAAGGAGTTGCTCTCCATGGCTTATGCCCGTCTCAGCTTGGCCCGCACCTTTTCCGGCCCTATCTTGGACCTGGGTGGCGGCGGGGAAGGCATTATTGGCCGCATCTATTGCCATCAGGCGGTGGTTATAGATAACCGTCAGGACGAACTGGACGAGGCGCCGGTCGGCCCCAGAAAGCTGCTTATGGATGCCGCAGACCTGACTTTTGCGGATGCCTCCTTCCAGCACGTCACTGCATTCTTTTCCTTTCTCTATATGTCCCATGACATCCAAGCCCAGGCCATCGCCCAAGCAGCCCGGGTTCTTTGCCCAGGCGGAAGCCTTCATATCTGGGATGCAGAGATTCGCTCCGCATTCCCAGATCCCTTCCTGATAGAGTTGGATATTGACGCCGCTGGAACCCCAGTCCATACTACCTATGGTATTATCAAAAAAGATGCAGTCCAAGGGCCGGATCATTTCATCCATCTCTGCCGGAACACCCATTTACATCTGACTGACCGGCAGGATCGTGGCGACTGGTTTTATCTTTGCTTCATGAAATAAACTATGAATGATTGGAGGAGGCCATGAACCTGACTGACATCCGTGAGGTCAAAGCCCTGCTCACCCACCACGGCTTCCATTTTTCAAAATCTATGGGGCAGAACTTTCTCATTGCCAGCTGGGTTCCCTCAGACATTGCGGCGGCCTCCGGCGCAGACAAGGACTGCGCTGTTCTGGAAATCGGTCCCGGCATTGGCACCCTCACTCAGGAGCTGGCCGTCCGAGCCGGAAAAGTAGTCGCTATAGAGTTGGACACCGCCTTACCAGCCATCCTTAGAGAAACGTTGTCAGGTTTTCCCCATGTAGAGATTATCTCCGGCGACGTGATGAAGATGGATCTTCCACGGCTTGTCTCTGATAAGTTTTCTGGCCATACACCCATAGTCTGCGCCAATCTTCCCTATAATATCACTACCCCTGTGCTCACCCGTCTACTGGAAGCCGGCTGTTTTCGCTCCATCACCGTCATGGTTCAGCGGGAGGTCGCCCGGCGGATCTGCGCTTCCCCCGGCAGCTCAGACTGTGGGGCCTTCTCCCTGTTTTGCCAGTATCATGCCCAGTGCAGCTTTTTGTTTGAAGTCCCTCCAGACTGCTTCCTCCCTGCCCCCAAGGTCACCTCCGCCGTGGTCCAGTTAATTCCCCGCACAGTACCTCCGGTGGCGGGCAGCCAAGATGCCATTTTTGCTGTGATAAAAGCCGCCTTTTCCCAGCGCCGTAAAACTCTGCTCAACGCCCTGTCCGCTGCTTACGGCAACCGCTATTCCAAGGAAGACCTGCGGCAGATCATCCTTGACTGCGGCCTCTCAGAGTCTGTTCGTGGAGAGAAGCTCAACTTGGAACAGTTTGCCCGTTTGTCCCAGCGCCTGTAGTAACAAACCCTCCTTTGGCAAATCCTGGGTCACAGCATAGGATAGAGCAAAGGAGGGTTTTTTCATGCCTACTATTTACTTGTCACCTTCTACACAAGAGTCTAATATGTATGTGAATGGCGGCAGCGAGGAGGAGTGGATGAACCGGCTTGCTGATGCCATGGTCCCTTACTTAAACGCTTCTGGTATCCAATATACTCGTAATACTCCAGACATGACCGCCGTGTCCTCTATCCGAGCCTCCAACGCCGGCACTTACGATCTCCATCTCGCACTGCACTCTAATGCTTCCGCCCCCAGCAATTACGGCCAAACCCGGGGAATTATTGTGTTCTATTATCCCGGGAGTTCCAACGGAAAACGGGCAGCTGAAATCATGGCAGACAACCTTAAAGCCGTCTATCCTCTACCCAACCGAGTGCGGGCAGAAGCCACCACCTCTATCGGCGAGGTTCGCCAGCCTCGCGCCCCCTCAGTTTTTATCGAGTTGGGCTACCACGACAACGAGGATGACGCCACCTGGATCAAGACACATCTGGACGAAATTGCCAGATCCATTGTACTAGCCCTTACCGAGTACTTTGGTATCCCCTTCCTTACTCCCAATGGTCCCCAGCGTCAAGGTGTAGTGGATGTTGACTGGGGTTATCTCAATATCCGCTCCAGGCCATCCACGTCCGCCCCTGTGGTCGCCAAAGCATACGACGGCGCGCGTCTGTCTATTCTAAACCAGTGGCAAGGCTGGTACCTAGTATCCTTTGATGGAGTTGAAGGATACGCAAACAGCGACTTCATCACCCTGCTCTGATTTATATCAATAGGCTGCGTGTTCATATGGTTCTCTTTCTCCGGCTACATTTTCAATTCATTACGCAACGCTTTCTCCCCTTTTCACAGCCCCATGGCCGCCTGCTGCTTTTCCAGCTGTGGGCGGCCCACTCTTCTTTCGAAATACTTCCTCAAAGTTCTGCAAAAAATATTAGATTTTCCTCTTGCATTTTCCTATAAAATGTGTTACTATACTTGCGGTCCTAATTCCCAGGGAGTATCCGGGTGTGGCGAAGTTTGGTATCGCGCTTGACTGGGGGTCAAGAGGCCGCAGGTTCAAGTCCTGTCACTCGGACCAACGAAAACCGCTGAAGTCGAAAGATTTTTGCGGTTTTTCTTTACTTTTTTGCTTGAAATGACTATCCCAGCTTGACTACTTTAGGCAAATCCGAACAAAAATCCGAACACTTTTCACCAAAACGGATTACCTTCATCGTCTCATCCATTCTATTAGAAGTCTCAGCGGCGGCATTGTCAGGGGCATGGACGTACACCCCTAACGTCATTTCAATGTCATCATGTCCAAGAAATGCCTGTAGCTGTTTCGGCGGGACACCAGCATTTGCAAGCATCGTTGCCGCCGTGTGTCTAAGCTCGTGGAAGCGGAAAATGAGGGTATCCTCGTGGAAGTGGAAAACAGAACATGATATAATCCCCCTCAAGGGCTATGGTTTGCGCCATAGCCCTTTTTGCATAAAGGAAATGTGATATCATGGCACGAAAAAGCAGAAAGCATCCTGAATTGGCTGTCCCGGTCAGTAAAGATACTGTAGGCTATATCCGACTATCCGTTCTAAACAGAGATCCCCACGGGTCTGTTAAAAATCAGAGGCTTAGCAACGCTTGACAAGGGCACATAAGCCGTTGTATAAGGCGCGAATTTCAAAAATGTTCAGATTTTCCACTCAAATGACACACAGTCAGCGGTGGCGTGGACCTGGGAGAGAATGATGTCGGCTACCTGCCGCCGGTCGTCAAAGTCGATGTTGTCCCAGTTGCCCAGGTGGGCGGACAGGAACTCGATCTTTTGCGGGGAAACGCTTTCAGCGTTCAGCGCGGCGATCTCCTTAATCAGCCCTTGACGGCGGGTGTCCAGCTCCTCGATCTTCCCGTTGGCGTAGGACATCAGGACCGCGCTGGCCCCCGTCAGGGTGTTCAGCAGCTTCTCAATCTCGTCCTCCACCTGGGCCAGCTCTACATTTAAGGCGGTCAGCTTGGGGTTGACCGTCTCGGCCTTGGCGGTCAGGGTTTGGAACTCGGACAGCTTTTGCACCATAGCCTCATAGACGAACTGTTCAAACTCCGGCGTCCGAAGCGTCCCGCAGCCCTCGCAGCTCATGTTGTCCGCCCGCTTGGTACAGCGGAGATATTGGGTCCCCGCCCGGTTGCCCAGGCTTTTCAGCGCCCGCCCACAGTGGCCGCA
>CAJUOT010000040.1 GCA_910588135.1 uncultured Oscillospiraceae bacterium
CTGTTCATGTCCTTCGCCAGCTTTTCTACGGTGATCGCCGTGTTTGAAAACCTGCTGGCCATAGGCATCGACAGCTTCGGCTGGAGCCGGAAGAAGGCCACGGTCATCAACCTGGTGTTCATCCTCGTCGCCAGCCTGCCCTGCGTGCTGGGGTACAACCTGTGGTTCTTCGAGGCAACCCTCCCCAACGGCTCGGTGGGCCAGGTGCTGGACATCGAGGACTTTGTGGTGTCCAACCTGCTGCTCCCCCTGGGGTCGCTGGTGTACCTGCTGTTCTGCGTCACCAAGTGGGGCTGGGGCTTCGACAAGTACCTGGAGGAGGCCAACACCGGCAAGGGCGTGAAGATGCCCAGGGCGCTGAAGCCCTACTTCCAGTTTGTGCTCCCGGTGCTCATCCTGGTGATCCTGATCCAGGGCCTGCTGAAATGAAAAGAAGGTCCGGCTTCCGTTGGAAGCCGGACCTTCTTTTGCCGCGCCGCCCGCGGTCCCTTACACGCGGGAGCCGTCCGCCTCAGCCGCGTCCGCGCCGCTCAGCACCTCGTCCAGCACCTGGTACAGTTTGTCCACCTCCACAGGCTTGGACAGGTGCCCGTTCATGCCGCAGGCCACGGACTTTTTCAGGTCGTCGTCAAAAGCGTTGGCCGACATGGCAATGATGGGGAGGGTGCGGCAGTCCGTCCGCTCCATGGCCCGGATGGCCCGGGTGGCCTCCAGGCCGTCCATCACCGGCATCATGATGTCCATCAGCACCACGTCGTAAGCGCCGGGCGGGGTGGCGCGGATGCGCTCCACCGCCTGGGCCCCATCATAAACGCACTCCACCGCAAAGCCCCGCTCTTCCAGCAGGCACTGGGCGATCTCAGCGTTCAGCTCGTTGTCCTCCACCACCAGAATGCGGCGGCCCTCAAAGGAAATCTCCTCCTGCCTGGCCGCGGCCTCCACCGGGCCGCCCAGCGCCAGGGGCACGGTAAAGCTGAATGTGCTGCCCTCTCCCGGCGCGCTGTCCAGGCGGATGCCGCTCCCCATCATCTGCACCAGCCGGCTGCTGATGGAAAGCCCCAGCCCCGTCCCCTGCTGCTTGGAGGGGCTGGTCCCCGCCTGCTCAAAGGACCGGAACACCCGCTCCTGCTCCTCCTTGGCAATGCCCACGCCGGTGTCGGCCACGGCAAAGTAAACCTGGGCCTCCTCCCCCGCAGGTTCCAGCTCCCGCACGGTGAGGGTGACCGTCCCCTCCTGGGGGGTGAACTTCACCGCGTTGCCCAGCAGGTTGATGAGCACCTGACTGATCCGCATCCGGTCCGCAAAAAACCACCTGTGGGCCAGGGAAACATCCCGCACGAAGCGGATTCCCTTGGCCGACGCCTGGGGCATGACCAGCTCCTGGATGGTGTCCAGCATCTCATCCATGTTGAAGTCGAAGGGCTCCAGCTTCATCTTTCCGCTCTCAATCTTGGACATATCCAGAATGTCGTTGATGAGCCCCAGCAGATAGTTGGAGGAGGACTGAATCTTTTGCAGGCAGTCCATCACCCGCTCCCGGCCCTGGTCCTTCTGCAGGGCAATGGCCGTCATGCCGATAATCCCGTTCATGGGAGTGCGGATCTCATGGCTCATCCGGGAGAGGAATTCAGACTTCGCCTGACTGGCGATGTCGTGCTGCCTCTGGTTCAGCTGGCTCTGAATGACCCGGCCCAGCTCCGCCATGTCCTGATATGTTTCCGGGTCCTCCAGAAGCGTCCGCGGCACGTCCTGAATGCACAGGTTGCCGATATAGTCCCCGCTGTCATACAGCGGCAGCACCACGCCCTGCCGCCCCGGCTCCGCGCGCAGAAAGCGCTGGAGCGCCCCCTGGCGGCTGTCCTCCGGGGAGAAATACCGCACCTCATCCCGGCCCAGCCACGTGAAGAAGGCCGCTTTTTCCTCCTCTGTGTACTTGACCACGCTCTGGGCGGCGGGGCCTGCGTCCCTGTGCCACTGGTAGTTCAGGTAGTTGGAGTTGAAGTCCGGGCGCAGCAGGGACACCAGCACGCTCCCCGCCTGATAAAACCGCCCGATCTTGCGGACCATCAGCGTCATCTGCGCCGGGAAATCGGCCCCCTTGCCAAAAAGGCTGAGGGCCACCGACACCAGGCTCACGTTGTCGCCGTAACCCAGCGAGTTGGTCTCATGGGCCTGCATGGGGGGCAGGGGGGCCCGGCGCTCCTCGGGGACATCCCCGAACAGGACATACTGCCTGCCCGCGCCCCGCCGCGCCAGCCCGCGGGCCAGCTTGGCCCTGCGGATGGACTGCCCCGTGCTCTGTCCGGCCTCCGCCCCGGCCAGCCCCGCGTACACACAGATGGGGAACGCCTCCTCCGGAAAGCGCGCCCGGGCTTCCTCCAGCAGGTCCTGGATCAATTGCCCCGCCTGCCTCTCTGTCCGGCCCTCCAGCCAAAGCACAAACTCATCCCGGTTCAGGCGCAGCGCCACCGTGCGGCAGTCCTCTTCCCCGGCCATCAGGAAGCGCTCCCGGACCAGCCCGCCCAGCTCCTCCAAAATCATGTCGCCAAAAACCACGCCGTTTTTCTCACTGCTCTCGTTGAGCCCATCCAGATACAGGTCGGCCATCACGCCCTCCGGCCGCCCCTCCCGGCACTCCGACAGCGCCTTGAGGCCCGCGCTGTACACATACAGGCCGGTGACGCCGTCCACGGTGCTCTTGCGCAGCTTCTCGGCTTCCCGCTCCTTCTGTTCCTGGATGTTCCGGATGCTGCCCACCAGCTTCCAGCGCCGCCCGTCGGTGTCGTACACCGCCTTGGCCGTGAGGGCCACCCAGGCGAACTCCTTATCCTCCTGCCACCGCAGCCGGAACTCCGCGTACAGCTCGTCGCCGCCGCTCTGCAGCGCCTTCACCGCCTCGGGGCGGTCCTCCTCATGGATAAACTTGGGGTCGATGAAGCTGCCCCCGAAGCTTTCGCAGGGCCACTGTCCGCTCAAGCTCTTGTGGTTGACCAGATCCAGCATATGGCTGCGCAGATCATAGGAAAAGAACACGTCCTGGGTGGATTCCAACGCCATTTTGTAGCGCTCCTTCTCCTCCAGGAGGATATTCTCCGCTTCCTTCTGCCGCCGGGTCAGGTCGTTCACCACATCGTAGAGGGCGTCGATCTCCAGAATGTTGGAGGGCTTGAAGCCCTGCAGGCCTGTCCGGCCCCCCATAATGCTCTCCATCAGCCGCTGGACCGGCTTGGTCAGGTGGCGCACCACCACATAGATGCCTACCACACCAAAGGCCAGCCCCAGGAAAACGGAGAGGACCACCCAGATGTACAGCTGCCGGCTCATGCCGAACAGGTCTTCCTCCGTGTCCAGCCCCAGCAGCACCCAGTCCGTATCCTCATAGGGGGCGTTGTTGCTATACAGCTTCAGGGGGCATGCCACGGCGAACACGCCCTGGCCGTTCAGGCTGGCCCCTTGCACCCGGGTCAGGCCGTCGTAGTCCGTCTCCCGCAGGGTGAAGCCGCCCTCCAGCCCCCGTACCAGATCATAGAGGATGCCTTTGCCCACCAGGGGGACATAACCGTCCCCCTTTTTCAGCGCCAGCATATAGCCGGACTGCTGGGAGGCATTCAGCTCCGCCGCCGGGAAATAATTGCACAGGCTCCTGCTGGAGATCTCCACCCCCAGCACTCCGTAGGTCCGCCCCTGCCGCCGCAGGGGAATGGAATACGCAATCATCTCGTGGGGGTCCGCCGCCTTCTCCAGCGTAAAGGGCGTGGACCAATAGCCCAGGTTGGAGGTGTCCGCATCCGGGTGCTCCCTCCCGGCCCGCCACGGCTCGTAGAAGTAGCGGCCTGCGCCGTCCTCTCCAGACCCGCCCAGCTGGAACCGGGTGGTCCAGCTGGTGTCCAGCGGAATATCCCACGCCCGGGACAGATGCTTGCTCCCCCGCTCCAGCAGCAGGTCCGACCGGTTGGCCGGACTGGTGTTCGGGTCGGAGTCCCGGATGAAAAACCCCTCGAACTCTCCGGCCTCCAGCTCCCCCGTCCCCGTCAGGATCAGGAACGTCCCGGTGGTGGCGTTGTTCTCCAAAATATCCAGGCACTCCGGAAACAGCGCCTCCAGCAGCCCGCTGCGCAGCTCATGGGACTGAAGGGTTTCCTCCAGTCCCGCGCCCTGCCGCGCCAGATACTGTTCCAGCGCCGCGTTCATCCGCTCCTCCCGCTCGTGGACCGAGGCCCAGCGCTGGTTCATGTCGTTCTCCAGCACCACCTTCCGGTTTTCCACCAGACGGCTCATCATGCTGCCTGAATACTCCTCCAGCGTCTTCGCCGTCCGCCTGACCACCAGGGTGCCCATGGTGATCGCGCCCTGTACCAGCATGATGGCAATCAGGCTGAAGAGGAAAATGCGGAATATCGTGACTTTTTTTCGTGCTCTTTCCTTGTCTCTCATAAGCCCTATTGATTGGCCGCGTCGTTCAGCGCGGTACAGAACACCCCGTACCATTTTTCAAAAGCCGCGCCGCTCACATAGTCCGCCGCCGCGTCCTCCAGGCTGACGCCTCCGGCCACCGCCTCGGCCACTGCCGCCCGGTCCGCCGCCGCCTGATCCGCCAGCTGGTACTCCAGCACCTTCCGCGCCGCCGATCCGTTCTCAAAGCTCTTGTTGGTGTAGAGGGTCATATCCCCCATCCCGCTGAAAACGGCGCTCAGGCAGTCATAGGTCTTGGGCGCCACCGTCAGCCCCTGCTCCTCAATGGCCTGGTCCAGCTTCTCCACGCTGCCCGCCTCCTTCAGCACCGGCAGGTAGCCGGACACACAGCCAAACCGCAGATTGTTCTCCGGCCGGGTGAACCACTTCAGGAACTCCACGGCCGCGTACTCGTGCCGCTCGTCCGATTTGCTCACCACCATGCCGGCCCCCTGCTGGACGGCGTAATGGCGGCCGCCCTCGAACACCGGCGCGGGCATCACAACGTAGTCGATGGAATGGCTGCCCTCCTCCAGCTCCACCTGGTCGGGAAAGTACATCGCTGAGGTGGTGGAGCCGGTATAGGCCAGGATATCCCCCGTTTTCACGTCGTCGGAACGGAAGGAGCCGTAGGCCCCGAAATAGCCCTTGACCATGGGGACATAATAGTTCTCCCACAGGCGGCGCAGCTCGTCCTTCGGGGTGTTCAGGGTCATTTCCCCGTTCTCTACGTGGAAAATCTCCACCCCAAGCTGCTGCATCCCAATGATGAAGTAGTTGGCCAGGGCGTCCCGCCCATAAAAGGCCTTTCCGTCCCCCGGCGTGTCCGGGGTGAGGCTGTCCGTCCACTCATAGTATGCTTTGGCGGTCTCCGCCACCCCTTCCATGGTGGCAAGGCTGTCCAGAGAGGCCCCCGTGGCCTGGGCAAAGGCGTCCCAGTCCGTCTTGTTGAGCATCATGATCTCGGTGGACTTGGCGGTGGGGAAGATGCGCAGGGAGCCGTCGGCGGCAATGCGCCCCTCCTCGATGTAGGAATCCACATAGCGCTCCAGGTCCTCCCGGTCAAGGTAGCCGGACAGGTTGGCCAGCACCCCCGCCCGCTCCATCTCATAGGCGGTGTCCGCATAGGAGGAGAAGATATCCGGCATCTCGTCCGCCCCCACCTTGCCCTCAATGGCGTCCCGCACCGCCGTCTCCAGGTCGGAGACGGAGCCCTGGGAGTAGCCCTGGACATAGATCCCCAGCTCCCGCCCCGTCGTGTCGTTGAACTCCTCCACCAGCTCGTCAAACGCCGCCTGCTGGGAGCCGTTGTAGTAGTGCCACACTGTGAGGGATACCGGGTTTTTGGGGTCCAGGGGGTTCTTGTCCCCGCATCCGGCCAGGGACAGCGCCATGGCCGCCGCCAGAAGCGCCGGGGCGAGCCGCCTTGCCGCGCCGTTCAATATCCTCATCGTTCATCTGCTCCTTCCTCTTAGAAGAACCGGCTCCGTCCCGATGGGAGATCTTCCCATCCGGGACCAGCCCGCATATTAATCAAATCATTGTACCATATCCCGCCATGGATTGCAATTACCGCCGTATGGCAAAGCGGCGCGCCCCGCATACGGCCTCGCCGTGGAGCCGTTCCCGCTATTTTGCCGGAGGATATTCGTTGCACAGCAGCCGGTAGGGCGGCTCGTCCTCCTCAATGGCGGGGAAACGGCCCAGTGTCTCGTAAAACCGGTTGTCCGTGTTGTCGTCGTTGCACTGGCTCACCTCACCCAGCAGCACCGGGCCGGTGCCCGCCTCCACCTCAAAGTCGTGGTAGAGATAGGGATAGATGGAAATGCTCTCTCCCGGGGTCAGCCGCACCTGGGTTCCGGCGGGCACTGTCAGCTCCCGCCCATCCACGTGGACGCGGACATCGCCCGTCTTGTCCAGGTCCTCAGCCGGCGTGGAATTGTACACCCGGATGAGCACGTTTCCTCCCCCCCGGTTGATGATGTCCTCCATCTTGGACCAGTGGAAGTGCATGGGGGAGTACTGGCCCTCCTTTAAGTACAGCAGCTTCTCCGCGTAGGTCTTGGCGTACTTATCTCTCATGTTCAGGTTGCCGTTGCGGATGGTGACAAGGGAAAAGCCCATCTTGTCAAAATTCCCCATGCCGTAATCGGTGATGTCCCAGCCCAGCATATTGTCCCGGACCTCGTCGTACTCGCGGCCCTTGTCCAGCCATTCCTCCGGGGTAAAGCGGCAGAAGGGGGGCAGGGCAAAGCGGTACTGCTCCGCCATGGTCTCCAGCTCCCGCAGGGCGGCGTTGATTTCGCTGCGTTTCATATGCGGTCCCTCCCAATCAGTCAAAAATTTGTGCAGCCGTTGTTCATGGGCAGCGGCGGGAAAACCCTTTCCGCCATTATAGTCGATTTGACCCGCAAAGTCCAGAGCATTCCGGGCGCATTTCAGCGCAGCCCGGGCGCGCTCCGCGGCGCGGCACGCACAGCGCATAAAGGCAGGCCGGGGCGAGGCAGATCAGCGCGTTACCGTCCCGGCGCCGTCAAAAAGATACGGGCCGTCCGGCTCAAAAGCCGGACGGCCCGCGCCTTTTCACAGCGGCAAACCAAAATAAACACCGGTTTCAGGACGCGGCGCCGAACGCTTCCCACGCGCCGCGGCTCTCCCACGGCCCCCTTCCGCCAGAGCGCCCGTCACTTCTCCTGGTTCCGCAGCAGGCCTATGCCCCGCTCAAGTTTGGATTCGCTGGTGAAATCAAGGGAATCCTCCCCCAGCTCCCGCACCAGCGGCACAATCTCCGAGCTCTCCAGCTCCGGCCAGGCCTCCGGCTGGCCCAGCAGCTCAATCTCAATCTGATAATTCCGGGGCCCCACCGGTTCTCCGTCCGCGTTCTGATAGTCCACCGTGTCCAGGCATATCTCACAGCGCCCCTCCAGCCGGTAGGTAACCCGCTGGTTGCATACGATAAGCTGCACCCCCAGCCCGTCCCGGGAGATGCCCTGAACCGCCTCGCTCTTTCCGCAGACATCCAGCGTATCGTTCAAAAACTGCCATACCTCGTCGGTAATGTCCGGCCCCCCGGCGGCAAGCTCATGCTCGTGTCTGGCAAACTGGGCCGGGGAATGGTAGTTGGGGCTGTCGGTGGGGATCTTCACGGTAAAAATATAGCTGCCGCCCTTTTCCCGGCGCCGGAAGCTGAAGTGCTCGTCGAACAATACCAGCCGGCCGCTGTCCAGCCGGCAGTCGTAGTAGAAGTCCTTCTGCTCTTTGCTTGTTTTTTCAGCCTTCGGATACTTCCCGTCCAGATACCGCTCCGCCTGCTCCAGCTGCTTCTGCGTGCAGTAGAACTTCTTCTCTATCTCAATATGCTTTCTCGGCTTGGCGGATTCCACAGCCTGCTTCACGGCGTTCACCACTTTTTCCGGCCGTTTGTGCATCTTGCAGTCCTCCTTTAACAATTCCTCGCTGAAAAACAGATAGCAGTAGTCCGTCTCAAGAACGCTGCTCTTCCCTGTCCCGCGCACCGTGTGGAACAGGGACCTCTGCGCGTAATCACAGGTGGTTCCGTCGTCCATATTGCGCAGAACGATATTCTTCTTCGAATCGGGCGGCTCATCGAAGGATTCGTAGGCGCAGTTGCTCCCCTGGATGAAAATGAACGCGCGGCTGTCCAGTTCGCCAAACGTGTCACAGCTTTTGCCCAGAAGCGCTCCCACCCGCCTTGCCAGCAGGTCGTACCGCTGGCCGCCGGCGCCCAGGTCAACCCGCTCAAACAAGGGCCTCTGGTCCAAAAACGCCTGGGCCAGCAGCTTGACAATCCCCGCCTGGGCCAGCAGCGCCTCAGAAGCGTCCGCCTCCTTCAAAATCTGGCCGTCCGCCCACTTTTTGATGAGCATATCCACCGCTTCGTCGTCCAGCCGGATGTACTCGGATACCTGGAATTCAGTCCCTCTCTTGAGCCGCTTCAGCAGCCCAAGGTCCGCGTCGTCCTTCACCCCGTCCAGCATAGCAAACACCTGGTCAAACAATTGCTTGAAGATTTGCTCAAACAGCTGCTTGCGGGAGTCGTGGTAGACGTTCCGGTACATCTGATAGCGGGCGTAGATAAACTGCTCAATGGCGGGCAGGAACTGGTCGTCAAAGCACAGGCCGTAGCGCCTGCCCCCCGCCCCGTCCCCGTAGTCGGGCATCAGGCGCATGGAGGCGATGAGCTGCTGGATGTCAATGTGGCCAAAGGCCAGCCCGCAGGCGGCGTTGTCCCGCACCAGGTAATCAATGCGGTCCGCGTCCAGCTGCCCGCTGATTACACTGCGGTAAATCAGGTCGATCCCATTCGCATTCCCTGACGGCGACGCGTGGTCCAGCAGCCCGCACACCCGCTCGGGCATATTCGCCCCAAACCATTCCTTGATCGTCCGGTGGATTTCCGTATGCGGGTCCAGGATGATTTTGCGGGTCATCTCCTCGTGCTTCAGGTCAAAGACCGCCTCCATCATGTGGGAGTACGGCCCGTGGCCCAGATCGTGCAGCAGCGCCGCAAGCAGGGCGCAGCTGCGGTCCTCGTCCGTAAAGCTCAGCTGCGGATTGTCGTGGTACAGCCGTTGGAAGTGGTCCAGGATCAGCCGCATCACGTGCCAGGTCCCCAGCGAATGGGCCAGCCGCGTGTGGGTGGCGTTGGGAAAGCGCCGGTCCGCCGTGGCCAGCTGCCTGATCCGCCCCAGCCGCTGGAATTCCTTTGTGCACACGACGGCGTAGAAATTCGCCGTCATTTCGATATCGCCGTACACCGCGTCGCGGAACACATGAGACATACCCACTTCTGCAACCTCGCTTTTCACTTCGCTGCCCCGGTACTCCCGGCAAAAGCCGATAAACTTTTTCCGGAAGGAACCGAGAATGTCCTCAAATTTGGCGTTGGCCGCGGTATTGTAATAGAAGTACGGGAACATACCGCCCCCCTTATGGTAGGGGAACACCTCCTCCAGCGGCACCACCCGCTCGTTGAACAGCAGGTCAACCTTGTCAAACCGTTTGGGCTTCGACTGGTAGAGCTTGACCACCAGGTTGTTGCGGGAAAAATCATATTCCCCTGTCTTTTTGAAAATTTCCCCGGCCCACCGCTGGGCAATTGCCTTCCCTTCGCTGTCCCCGGCCTGACGCGCCGCGCCGATGGCCAGCAATCCTCTCATCTCCTCAGGCGGCAGGTAGTAGAACTGTTCCCGGTACAGGCCAACGGCCCCTTTCGCCACCTTGCCCTCGAAAATGGAGAAGCCGTGCTCCTTCATGCCATCGGTAATCAGCGCCTCCATGTAGCGGTGCACATCGTCCGCCGATATCCCCAGCTCCTGGGCGCAGTCCTTCAGGAACAGCTGGTACTCCGGCTCGGATTTCCACAGGCTGCTGCGGTAGCGCCTGGTCTGGTACTCCTCCAGCAGCTGGACAAAGTTTAAAAAGCTGGTTTCCGACAGCAGGGGCTGGTACTGTCTGACCCAGTGTTCCAGCATGGCCCGCGCCCCTTCGTCCTCATCCTTTCCCTCAGCCAGCTTGAGCACATCGGCCAGCTCACTGCGCGTACAGCCCAGCCGCCCGGCCTCCTGGAGAGCGGCGGCGCCGTCGCCCGACGCAATCCACCCCTGCAAAACCTGCCGGACATTCTCATCCGCACAGCCCAACTGGTTCAAAACATTTTCCGCCAGCAGGATGCGCAGGTTTTTCATAAAATCGTCCGGAAGGGGCCCGCCGGACAGCCCGCCCAGAACCCGCTCCGCCAAATGCTCCCGGTAGCTCTTGTATTTCTCCGCCCCCTCGCCCCCGAACTGCGCAAATTCGTTGAGCACCCAGTGAAACAGCGCGTCCAAATCGGCGTCCGCCGACTGGTGGAAGTAGTGCGGCCCCACGTGGTACCGGCGGCAGGCCGCCAGCAGATAGGTGTAGAACGGATAGCTCCACTGTTCCATATGGGCCTGGAGCCTCTACGTATCCAGGTGCGTGAGCCCCTGCTCCTGCAGCAGCAGCTTTTTGCCAAAGGTCTGCGTCCCAGCGCAGACAATGGCGGAGTTGGGCGCCAGCTCCAAAAACTGCTTCATGGATGGCGGCAGCATGATCCGGTCCGTCAGGTAGCGCGTGATATACTTGTAGAGCTGTTTGGTGAGCAGGTCGGCATACACCACCTTGTGGTGGCTGTACAGCCACTTCGGCTCGAAGTTGCGCGCGGCCATATACCCCTCCAGCACGCTCAGCGCGCTTTTGGAAAACGCGGGGAACATCACATAGTTCTTGGCGTAGGCGGTGTAGGCGTTGCAAAGCCGCGCGCTGTCGATCCTGCTGGTGTCATAGCCGGCGGTGTAGGAATTGCGCATCAAATAGTCAATGCCGTCGGCGTCGATCGTCCCATTCAGGATATGTATCACGCAGTTTTTGATGCTGTCAAAAAACGCCTCCTCGTTAAATTCCAGCTGCCGCCTCACCGGGTACTCCCAGCCGATAATCATCCGGGCGATAAAGCACAGGTCCCGGCCGGTCCCGTCTGTATCCAGGCTATTGGCCTCCCGGGAGGCCAGCAGCAGCCCCTCCACAGCGGTCCGCAGTTCGTCGTCCCTGAAAATGTAATACGCGCTCATCCGCTCGTGGGGCTTCCCCGGGAGCGTCCCATAAAAATTCTGGCTCTGCGCGTCGCCCCGCTCCTTAAAGGCCCTCAGCAGTTCATGGCTCAAATTCCCCTCCGGCGTTTTTTCCAGGAGCCGGGGCATATCGGCAAGGACATTATAAACCCGCTCTCGCTCGGCGTCATCCATCCCCTCGCCGATCAGCGTGGTGCTCTGCCTGTCGTACCTCATGTCCAGATAGGGGTTGTCATACAAAAACTCAAAGCCGTGAGACTGAATCGGGTGCCCGATATCATGCAGCAGGCAGGCGATGGACAAAAGGGTCTCCCAGTGCCCCAAACGCTGCTCCAGCTTTCTTTGGAGCTGTTCCGCCGATTCCCACATGATCCCCCACTTTTCGGGGCAGCACTTCTCCTTCACATAGGCCGGGAGCTTTGTGGCCAGGCTTTTATACATCTCCATGCCAAACTTATAAACACCCAGCGAATGCGAAAACCGGTCATGGGTAGCAGATGAAAAAACCGGCCGGAGGCCCGTCTGCGCTACCCCTTTGATCCGCTGCATCAGCTGGGTGTCTATCAAACTTTTCACATACGCCCGGCACACCGGTATATACCCATATACCGGGTCCTTAAACTGCTTGATCTCTGACCAATCCTTGTCCTCCAGTACAGCCTGTGCCATCGTCCTCTCCGCTCCTTGCTCTCTTTTCTTTCCCGCGAAACGCAAAACAACGGTGGAACTTACGCATACATGAACCGGTAGCCCATGGCGTCCAGCAGCCTGTGCGGCGTCCTCAAATCCACCCGCAATTCACAAAACAGAGCGTAGCTCTTCGTCCGTTTTTCATCCCCGCTCAGAAGCCGTGCCTCTTCCTTAGTCAGGGCAATATCCAGATGGGTCTTGTCCACCGCATATCCGCCAGGGGTTTTGGCGAGGCAGATCCCGTCGCAGCGGTCCAGGTAGTCTTTCATCTCCTGCTGTGTAAAATTGAGCCGGATGGGGCCGCAGCCGGCGTCCCACAGGGACACGATGTATTGGTTGACATCATCCATCGTAAAGTTCCATCCGTCGTCATGCTGGTTGACATAGCCTGCTACCACTTGCTCTTTTTCAATCGCCACGCACACAGGTACCGCTCCCATCCCTATATTTAATTTCTGGACTTCGCAAAAAGAAAGCAGTCGGGCACTCCGGCTTTTGCCGGAATGCCCGACACTGGTGGACTCGAAGGGGATCGAACCCTCGACCTCCGCGTTGCGAACGCGGCGCTCTCCCAGCTGAGCTACGAGCCCATATTCAGTCTGAAAACATCCTCTCCTGCTTCCCGTGCGCCAAAAGGCCCCACAGGTTTCCATCCCGCTCCGCGGGCCGCGTGCCCAAGGCATACAACGGATTTATTATACCAGAAAAAACAAATTTGTAAAGAGCCATTTCCCTTTTTCCGTAATATTTTTTGGGCGCCCCGCATTTGCGGGGCGCCCCCGCTTTCCTGTCAGCCCCGGCCGCCGTCCCCGGCCACGGCCTCCGGGGTATTGGCGTAGTCCCACTGGTGGTCGCTGGCCGCCATATCGTCGCTGGTGATGTTGAAATAGTTCCACTCCTGCGGCCTGCCCCGCCCTCCTTGCTCCCGGGCGTTGGCGTCCCAGGTCACGTCCACGCAGTACCACTCCCCGCTCAGCCGCACCATGTTCCACCCATGATCCGACGAACTCATGTGGGCCGCGCCCACCACGGTGATGCACTCCACCCCCGCCAGGTCGCACAGCAGCTGGAAGGTGGCTGCGTAGCCCAGGCACACCGCCGTGTGGTTGACCAGCCCGCCATAGGGGGTGAAGGACTCCCGGGGCGTCTCCCGCATCGCGTCCTGGTGGGTCCAGTCGTAGTCCACGTTTTTGACCATCCACTCGTAGAGGGCGAGCTCCTTTTCATAAGCGCTCATGCCGCCCTTGAGCACCTTTTTCAGCACCTTTTCGGCGGCGTCATAGATCACCCTGTCGTATTCAGGCAGCTCCGCCGGGTCACCCTTCTCCCAGGCGGCGCGGATGGCGGAGGTGTCATAGAGGGACATGTCGTCCTCATTGGGCGGGGTGAAGGCGCAGCGGTCCGGGTAGTTGGGGTCGGTGTCCAGGTAGGGGTAGCGGTTGGAATAGCCGTACCCGTAGATACCCGTTGCCTCGGCAAGCGTATCGAGCGCCCCCGTGGCGTCGGCGCAGGCCGCCAGCACCACATAGGCCGCCCGCTCACCAGACACATCGCCCGTGATCTTCCCCACGATACTCCGGTGGAGCAACTTCGCCTGGTCGGCGGCAGGGTCAAACTGGGCCTCCCTGGCGTCCAGGTATTCCGTCAGCCGGTTCTCCGCTTTGTAGATTATGTCCCAGTCATAAGGGACACGGAGGACCGCCGCCTCAAAGGCCGACACCTCATCCCGCGCAATGGCGCACTCCTCCCACTGGTCCGCGGTCAGGCCATAGACGTCCTCCATGTAGCTATTCAGCGCCTCCGGATTGCCGCTGTCCAGTTTTTCCAGCTCCGCCCCGGCCATCCCCTGACTGTTCACCAGCAGGTCCCGGAGCTGCTTCACGTCGGTGATCGGCGGATTGGAATATTCAGACCCTGGCGCCGGGAGCACCCCCCCGCCGAGGGCCGCCTCCACGGCGGCGCTGGCCCCCTTGGGGTCGGGGCAGATGAACAGGGCGGCGTAGGGCCCGTCCTGCAAAATCTCCCCGTTGGCCGCCATGTCCGCCTCGGCGGGGGCGTAGCCCGCGAAATCCCCCTGCCGGACAGAGAGGTAGTTCATGAACGCGGTGGCCGCCCGGACGGCGGAACTGTCGTCCTCCATGCGCACCACGGCGATCTCAAAGGCGGAGGCCCCCGTGGCCCGGATCACCGCCATGTCCTCCCAGGCGTCCCCGATCTGGTAGGCGCCCTGGGCATAGGCCGCCAGCTCCTCCCGGTGCTCCCCGGCGTACAGCCCCTCCAGGCCCTCCTGATCCACCCGGCCGGAGTGGTCAAAGGCCAGGCTGGCCAGGTCGGTGACGGCCAGGTCGGCCACAGGCGGCCCCGGCTCCTCCGCCGGAGCCCGGCAGCCGGCCAGCAGCCCCAGCAGGAGGGAGGCGGCCAGCGCGATTGCGAACATTCGTTTCACGTGAAACATCCCTTTCCTAGAAAACGTCCGCCTGCCCTCCGGCAGGCGGACGTTTTTCATTTCTCGTGAAGATAGCTCTTCAGCAACACCTGGAGCAGCTCGTCCCGGTCCAGCTGGCGGATCAGCGTGCGGGCGTTGTTGTGGTTGGTGATATAGGTGGGGTCCTCGCTGAGGATATAGCCGACGATCTGGTTGATGGGGTTGTAGCCCTTCTCCCGGAGGGAATTGTAGACGGAGGAGAGGACCGCTTTGATCTCCTCATCCTTGTTCAGGTTCACGCTGAATTTACGTGTGTAGTCCATGTCGTTCAATGGGCGCACCCCCTTTTATCATTACGGTTATTTTATCCCAGATGGGGCCAATTGTAAAGAGGCAAAATAATAATTTTCCTGAAAGAAAGCCAGCCGCCCGGCCTGGAGGGCCAAGCGGCTGGATATTTTTTCCTGTTTGCTTCAGCCAATCCGCTTTGCGCCGACGATGTACTGCGCATAGTGGCCATAGATGCTGTCGTACTGCACCCGGTAGGAGTTGGTGGAGGCGTGGATGAACTGGCCGTTGCCCACGTACATCCCCACGTGGGTGGTGGGCAGGGTGCCGCCGGAGCGGTCGTTGCGGCGGTTAAAGAAGAAGATCAGGTCCCCGGGCTGCATGGCGTCCGTGGAGACGAAGTAGCCGCTGTTATAGTACTGGCTGGAGGAGCCCCGGGCAATGGGATGGCCCAGCTGCTTGTATATGTAGTACATCAGGCCGGAGCAGTCAAAGGAGTTGGGGCCCGCCCCGCCGGAGACGTACCGCTTGCCCAGCAGGCTCTTGGCCATGGCCGCGGCGGAGGCGCCCAGCTCGCTGGAGCCCTCATAGTCCGCGCTCACCAGGGTGACGTACTCGGCGGAAATATAGCCCGACTCGATCTGATACCAGCCGTTTCCGGGGTCGGACACGATGTCCACCACAGCGCCGGCCTTCAGGGTGTCCACCTTGTCATAGGTCGTGGCGGGACCGGAGCGGACGTTGAGTACGCTGGTGGTGATAAGGCCCCGCTGCTGCTCGGGCTCGGTGCCCTCGGCGGCGGGAATCACCGTGCCGTCGTCCAGCGTGACGGTGAGCCACTCACCGGACATATAGCCCGCCAGCTCCCCGTAGGTGACCTTGTACCAGCCGTTGCCGACGTCCTCCTCCACGGTGACCGCGCTGCCCTTGGGGGCCTGGGTGACGGTGGCGGAGCTGGTGCTGGCCTCGCTGCGCAGCCGGAGGGAATCGGCGGTGACGGTGGCGGTGCCGATGGAAGCATACGCCATACCGGTACACATGACCAGTGCCAGACCGGCGGCGGTCAGGCCCCTCACCGCCTTAAACTTGAAATTCATAGGAAGCTACCTCCATTTGTTATCTCTTGTAAAAAAGGTCCTTACTTGCCGGCCAGCGCCCGCATCAGCCAGATGGAACCCATGTCAATGGCGGAAAACAGGTCGGGCAGGTCGCTCTTCTTCACCACCCGGTCCCGGCTTTTCAGGTCGGGGTCGGTGAACTGGAGCTCCAGATGGGCCTTGTTGGCCAGCTCCAGGCCGCCGTCCTTCTCTGTGCCCATCACCTGGATCATGACGATGTATTTGTCGGCCATGGAGCCGTAGTAGATCAGGTTGTCCTTGCGGCGGAGCGGGTGCCCCTTGTAGGTCAGCGTGCCGGATTTTTCAGCCATGGGTGCCTCCTCAAAAAATTGTAACTGTTTGTAACTGAATTGTAACTATTGCCATTGTACCCCGGAAAGCGCCCGTTGTCAACAGGATATTGAATAAAATTTTCTGGAAAAACAAAAACCTGCCTCGCTCGCCGGAAACCGGCAGAACTGGCAGGTTTGTCATTTTTAATAGGTAAGAGGTTGAGGACTATCCACGCAGGACGGCCCATGCCAGCAGCGCGGCGTGGGCGCACAGGCACAGCGGGACAAACCAGGGAAAGGGGGGCTTACGGGTCTTGTGGCGGAAGGCCGCCATGCCCAGGGCCGCCCCGGCGGAGCCGCCCAGAAAGGCGCACCCCAGCAGCGCCGCCTCAGGGATGCGGCGGCGGTGTTTTTTTTGCCATCAGCTTGTCCCAGCCGAACAGGACGAAGGCCAGGGCGCTGGTGACGCCCAGCCAGATGAGCAGAAGATAGGCGGACTCTTTCATGGACGGCTCCTTCTTACTATAAGTTAATGTATCGTGTGCGCTCACCGCCGCCAGAGCTCTATGAGGGGCAGCAGGAGCAGAATGACATTTCCAAGCAGCAGGGCAATAAAAAACGGCGTCGGGTGGCGTCTGCTGAAAAGCGAGCGCTTTTTGCCCTCGGGCAGCCTGTGATGGAAATAGGCGGCAGCCCCCGCGCACACCGTCACAGGCAGCATGGCGAAGGGCAGCACTGCGGAAAAGCCGGGGATTTTGACATTGGCAAACACCACCGCCAGCGAAAGCAAAAGGGCGGTATTTTGAAAAAGCTCGTATGTCTCGTACCGTTTCAAGCGTCTCTCCCCTGCCTCAACGCGAAGTATTGATGCAAAAATCGCCCCGGCGCCAAAATTTCTCTTGACGCGGGACGGCGGATGTGGTACTATAAATTGCTTATATGCACAACTGGCGGGAAAATACCTTCCCCACCTGATACGCTCAGTATAGCAGATGTGCACAAAAAAGGCAAGAGGGAATTTTCAAATCATGACAACTGCCCCGGGCGTATTGTGATTTCCCGCGCCTGGAAATCTTGACGAAGTGGAGCGTGATTGGCAAATGGCGAGAGCGGTCAAAGACGTCTGGTATGGCAAGACCCACCGCAAGAGCTTCGCCCGCACCGACGAGATCCTGGAGATGCCCTACCTCCTGGAGATTCAGAAGAAGTCCTACAACTGGTTCCTGGAGAAGGGGCTCCAGGAGGTGTTCAACGATGTGGACTCCATCACCGACTACGCGGGCAACCTGGAGCTGTCCTTCATCAGCTTCTCCATGGACGACCCCCCCAAGTACACCATTGAGGAGTGCAAGGCCCAGGACATGACCTACGCCGCCCCCATGAAGGTGCAGGTCCACCTGCGCAACAAGGCCACCAACGAGATCAAGGAGCAGTCCATTTTCATGGGCGACTTCCCCATCATGACCGACGCCGGCACCTTTGTCATCAACGGCGCGGAGCGGGTCATCGTGTCCCAGCTGGTGCGCTCCCCCGGCGTGTACTTCTCCAAAAACGCGGACAAGGCGGACAACATCACCTTTGCCGCCACCGTCATCCCCTACCGGGGCGCGTGGCTGGAGTATGAGACCGACCTGAGCGACGTGTTCTATGTGCGCATCGACAAGAACCGCAAGCTGCCCGTCACCTGCCTCATCCGGGCCATCGGCCCCCGCACTGACGCGGGCATTGTGGAGATGTTCGGCGAGGACCCCCGCATCCTGGCCACGCTGGAAAAGGACTCCTGCAAGAGCTACGAGGAGTCCATGCTGGAGATCTACCGCAAGCTGCGCCCCGGCGAGCCCCCCACGGTGGACTCCGCCGAAAACCTCATGAACTCCCTCTTCTTCGATCCCCGGCGGTACGACCTGTCCGGGGTGGGCCGGTACAAGTTCAACAAGAAGCTGGCCATCTGGACCCGTCTGGCAGGCCAGAAGCTGGGCGCCCCCGTGGCCGACCCCGCCACCGGCGAGGTGGTGGCCGAGGCGGGCGAAACCCTCACCAGGGAGCGGGCCCAGGAGCTGGACGCCCTGGGCGTCAACGAGGCGGTGGTGGAGGTGGACGACCTCCACACCGGCGTCCACATGGTGAAGGTATTCTCCAACGGCATGGTGGAGATGAAGAATTTCGTGGATTTCGACCCCGAGAAGGAGGCCGGCATCACCGAGAAGGTATGCGCCCGCGTGCTCCGGGAGCTGCTGGCCAGACGGGACGCCGACGGTCTCAGCCACGAGGACTTCCTTGAACTCATCCGCGACCACATGGACGAGCTCATCCCCAAGCACATCACGGTGGACGACATCATGGCATCCATCAACTATCTCAACTGCCTGGCCTTCGGCGTGGGCTCCCCGGACGACATCGACCACCTGGGCAACCGCCGCCTGCGCTGCGTGGGCGAGCTGCTGCAAAACCAGTTCCGCATCGGCTTCACCCGCATGGAGCGGGTGATCCGGGAGCGCATGACCATCCAGGACCTGGATATCGTGACCCCGCAGTCCCTCATCAACATCCGGCCGGTCACCGCCGCCATCAAGGAGTTCTTCGGCTCCTCCCCCCTGTCCCAGTTCATGGACCAGACCAACCCCCTGGCGGAGCTCACCCACAAGCGCCGCCTGTCCGCCCTGGGCCCCGGCGGCCTGTCCCGCGACCGCGCCTCCTTCGACGTGCGCGACATCCACTATTCCCACTACGGCCGCCTGTGCCCCATCGAGACGCCGGAAGGCCCCAACATCGGCCTGATCTCCTATCTGGCCTCTTACGCCCAGGTGAACCGCTACGGCTTTATCGAGGCCCCCTACCGCAGGACGGAGAAGGTGCTGGACGAAAACGGCAGGTGTGTGGCCGTCCGGGTCACGGAGCAGGTGGACTACATGACCGCCGACGTGGAGGACGAGTTCAACGTGGCCCAGGCCACCGAGCCGGTGGACGAAACCGGCTGTCTGGTCAACGCCCGCGTGGCCTGCCGCCACCGCAACGAGATCATTGAGGTGGACCGCGACCGGGTGGACTACGTGGACGTGTCCCCCAAGATGATGGTGTCCGTGGCCTCCGCCCAGATTCCCTTCCTCCAGAACGACGACGCCAACCGCGCCCTCATGGGCGCCAATATGCAGCGTCAGGCCGTGCCCCTGCTCACCACCGAGGCCCCCATCGTGGCCACCGGCCAGGAGTACAAGAACTGCCAGGACTCCGAGGTGGCCGTGCTGGCCGAGGGGGACGGCGTGGTCACCGCCGTGGACGCCACCCATGTCACCGTCCGCTACGACGGACAGGGCGAGAAGGAGTACCGGCTCACCAAATTCCTGCGCTCCAACCACGGCACCTGCATCAACCAGCGGCCCATCGTGGCCGTGGGCGACCGGGTGCGGGCCAGGGACACCCTGGCCGACGGCCCCTCCACCGCCGACGGCGAGATCGCCCTGGGCAAAAACATCCTCATGGGCTTCATGACCTGGGAGGGCTACAACTACGAGGACGCCATCCTGCTCAACGAGCGGATGGTGAAGGAGGACGTGTTCACCTCCATCCACATCGAGGAGTACGAGACCGAGGCCCGGGACACCAAGCTGGGCCCCGAGGAGATCACCCGGGACATCACCAACGTGGGCGAGGACGCCCTGAAAGACCTGGACGAGCGGGGCATCATCCGCGTGGGCGCGGAGGTGCGCGCCGGCGACTACCTGGTGGGCAAGGTCACCCCCAAGGGCGAGACCGAGATGACCGCCGAGGAGCGCCTGCTGCGGGCCATCTTCGGCGAAAAGGCCCACGAGACCCGGGACACCTCCCTCAAGGTGCCCCACGGCGAGTACGGCATCGTGGTGGACGTAAAGGTGTTCACCCGGGAGGAGGGCGACGAGCTGTCCCCCGGCGTCAACCAGGTGGTGCGGGTCTACATCGCCCAGAAGCGCAAGATCAGCGTGGGCGACAAGATGGCCGGCCGCCACGGCAACAAGGGCGTGGTGTCCCGCATCCTGCCCCAGGAGGATATGCCCTTCCTGCCCGACGGCACCCCCCTGGACATCGTATTGAACCCCTTGGGCGTGCCCTCCCGCATGAACATCGGGCAGGTGCTGGAGGTCCATCTGGGCTACGCCGCCAAGGCCCTGGGCTGGAAGGTGGCCACCCCCATCTTCAACGGCGCGGACGAGCAGGACATCGCCGACACCCTCAAGCTGGCCGGCCTCCGGGAGGACGGCAAGAGCTGGCTGTACGACGGCCGCACCGGCGAGCGGTTTGACAACCCCGTCACCGTGGGCTACGTCTACTTCCTCAAGCTCCACCACCTGGTGGACGACAAGATCCACGCCCGCTCCACCGGCCCCTATTCCCTGGTCACCCAGCAGCCCCTGGGCGGCAAGGCCCAGTTCGGCGGCCAGCGCTTCGGCGAGATGGAGGTGTGGGCCCTGGAGGCCTACGGCGCGGCGTACACGCTGCAGGAAATTCTGACCGTCAAGTCCGACGACGTGACGGGCCGTGTGCGCACCTACGAGTCCATCGTCAAGGGCTACAACGTGCCCAAGCCCGGCGTGCCCGAGTCCTTCAAGGTGCTGGTGAAGGAGCTCCAGGCCCTGTGCCTGGACATCCAGGTGCTGGACGAGCAGGGCAACCAGATCGAGCTGAAGGATGAGGACGAGGACAACTACCAGCCCGGCCGGTTCCGGGACGACGACTACGACCGCTATGCGGACGTGGGCTCGGAGAACGAGTTTGCCGAGGCGGGCTATACCATGAAGGAGACCAGCGACGACGACGATTTGTCCGTGGCCGCTGGCGCTGACACCGAAACCGGCGCCGGGGAGGACGACCTCTTCGACGGCGAGGACTGAGAAGGGAGGGTGAGACAATGAGCTACGCTGAATTCAACGCCATCCGCATCGGCATCGCCTCCCCGGAACAGATTCGGGAGTGGTCCTACGGCGAGGTGAAAAAGCCGGAGACCATCAACTACCGCACCCTCAAGCCCGAGCGGGACGGCCTGTTCTGTGAGCGCATCTTCGGCCCCACCAAGGACTGGGAGTGCCACTGCGGCAAGTATAAGAAAATCCGCTTCAAGGGCAAGGTGTGCGACCGCTGCGGCGTGGAGGTCACCCGGGCCAAGGTCCGCCGGGAGCGCATGGGCCACATCGAGCTGGCCGCCCCCGTGTCCCACATCTGGTACTTCAAGGGCATCCCCTCCCGGATGGGCCTGCTGCTGGACATCAGCCCCCGCATTCTGGAGAAGGTGCTGTACTTCGCCGCCTATATCGTCACCGACCCCGGCCCCGAGTACACCCACCTGACCAAAAATCAGATTTTGACCGACGCGGAATATAAAAAGCTCCGCGAATACTACGAGGACGACTTCGACGCAGGCATGGGCGCGGAGGCCGTGAAGAAGCTGCTGTCCGACCTGGACCTGGAGGAGCTGTCCGCCTCCCTGCGCGCCCAGATGAAGGACGCCAGCGGCCAGAAGAAGGCCAAGATTGTCAAGCGCCTGGAGGTGGTGGACGCTTTCCGTATGTCCGGCAACAAGCCGGAGTGGATGATTATCGACGTGCTGCCCGTCATCCCCCCCGAGCTGCGCCCCATGGTCCAGCTGGACGGCGGCCGCTTCGCCACCTCCGACCTGAACGACCTGTACCGCCGTGTGATCAACCGCAACAACCGCCTCAAGCGCCTCATTCAGCTCAACGCGCCCGACATCATCGTGCGCAACGAGAAGCGGATGCTCCAGGAGGCGGTGGACGCCCTCATCGACAACGGCAGGCGCGGCCGCGCCGTCACCGGGGCCAACAACCGGGCCCTCAAGTCCCTGTCCGACCTGCTCAAGGGCAAGCAGGGCCGCTTCCGCCAGAACCTGCTGGGCAAGCGGGTGGATTACTCCGGCCGTTCCGTCATCGTCGTCGGCCCCGAGCTGAAGATTTACCAGTGCGGCGTGCCCAAGGAGATGGCCATTGAGCTGTTCCGGCCCTTCGTCATGAAGAAGCTGGTGGAGAGCGGCATCAGCAACATCAAGGCCGCCAAGAAGGAAGTGGACAAGGGTTCCCCCGCCGTGTGGGACGCTCTGGAGTCCGTCATCAAGGAGCACCCCGTCATGCTCAACCGCGCCCCCACGCTCCACCGCCTGGGCATCCAGGCCTTTGAGCCGGTGCTGGTGGAGGGCCGGGCCATGAAGCTCCACCCCCTGGTGTGCACCGCCTTCAACGCCGACTTCGACGGCGACCAGATGGCCATCCACGTCCCCCTGTCCGCCGAGGCCCAGGCCGAGGCCCGCATCCTCATGCTGGCCGCCAACAACCTGCTCAAGCCCTCCGACGGCGGGCCGGTCACCGTGCCCACCCAGGACATGGTGCTGGGCTCCTACTACCTGACCTACGAGCGGGACCCGGCCTACGACCCCGATTTCGCCTACCAGACCACCGGGGAGGCCGCCCAGGCCCTGGCGGACGGCAAGGTGATGGAGAACGACCGCGTTTGGGTCTGGGACGGGGAAAACAGCCGCTGGTACCGCACCACCCCCGCCCTGTGCGCCCAGGCCGAAGGCGGCAGGGCCCAAGAGGTGTACAACGTCTTTTCCGACGACAACGAGGCCCAGCTGGCCTACGCCGAGGGCATCCTGAACCTCCACGAGCCCATTCTGGTGCGCCGCTTCGCCGAGATCGGCGGCGAGGTGCGCCACAAGCTGGTGCGCACCACCGTGGGCCGACTGCTGTTCAACGAGGGCATCCCTCAGGACCTGGACTTTGTGGACCGCACCGACCCCGAGCAGATTTTTGAGCCGGAGATCAATTTCATCTGCGGCAAAAAGCAGCTCAACGCCATTGTAGACCGCTGTATCTCCAAGCATGGCTTCACCCGCTCCGCCGAGGTGCTGGACACCATCAAGGCCCGGGGCTACAAGTTCTCCACCCGGGGCGCCCTCACCGTGGCCATCGCGGACATGACTGTGCCCGACGAGAAGCGCACCCTCATCTCCGAGACTGAGCGGGATATCGTCAAGATCGAGAACCAGTACAAGCGGGGCTTCCTCACCAACGACGAGCGCTACCGCCTGGTGGTGTCCGCCTGGGAAAAGACCACCAACGAGGTCTCCAACGCCCTGCAGAAGAGCATGGACAAGTTCAACCCCATCTTTATGATGGCCGACTCCGGCGCCCGCGGCTCCATGAAGCAGATCCGCCAGCTGGCCGGTATGCGCGGCCTGATGGCCGACACCGCGGGCCGCACCATTGAGATTCCCATCAAGGCCAACTTCCGCGAGGGTTTGTCCGTGCTGGAGTACTTCATCTCCTCCCGGGGCGCCCGAAAGGGCATGGCCGACACCGCCCTGCGCACCGCCGACTCCGGTTACCTCACCCGCCGGCTGGTGGACGTGTCCCAGGAGGTCATCATCCGTGAAGAGGACTGCGGCACCGCCGACGGCATCACCGTGTCCGAGATCGGCGAGAACGGCCAGATCATTGAGCCGCTGGTGGAGCGCCTGCGGGGCCGCTATCTGGCGGAGGACCTGACCGATCCCAACACCGGCGCGGTGCTGGTGAGCCGGGACACCCTGGTGGACGGCGAACTGGCCCAGTTCATTGAGAAAAAGCTGACCGAGCAGGTGCAGGCGTCCGGTGATCCCGGCCGCAAACCCTCCATCAAGGTGCGCTCCGTCCTCACCTGCGAGGCCCACTCCGGCGTGTGCGCCAAGTGCTACGGCATGAACCTGGCCTTCAGCGAGCCCGTGGGCATGGGCGAGGCCGTGGGCATCATTGCCGCCCAGTCCATCGGCGAGCCGGGCACCCAGCTGACCATGCGTACCTTCCACACCGGCGGCGTGGCCGGCGG
>CAJUOT010000041.1 GCA_910588135.1 uncultured Oscillospiraceae bacterium
TATAGAGATTTCCAGCCATAGCTTCCCCCTTGATTTCCGGCCGCGCCTCTGGTATACTAGAGGTGTAGAGTTATTTTTCTTCCGTCTGCTTGCCCCGTCAGGTGTCGTTACCACCTGGCGGGGCGCCTTTTCTCTTGTCCCCTCCCCGCCGGTGTGGTAGGATTTTGGCGGAGAGGGGGTGATGAAAATGGTCTCAAAGGAACAAATTGCCCACGAGCTTGCAATTGCTGTTGCACAGGTATACATTTCCGACGAAACGAGGCGAATACCAGGAATCTGGCGTTGAGGGTGCGGCCCTGGATGCTTTCACTACGTATACCCGGGCCTATACTGCAATTATCAAGGCAAAGTAGATCGGAGTGCCCGATTAAGCATGGCTGTTCTCGCTGCATCGAGGATGGCCATTGCTTTACTTACGCTGACGCCCTCGTCGGCCAAGACACACGTGACTTTGGCAATCAACTCACGGTCGTGCTCATCGCCAAAATTGCTAGTGGATATGATGCCATCGCAAATGTTCGTTCTTAACCCGGTTTCCAAGCGTTGCTCACCTCCTCCTCCTCCTCCTTGTTTCATTGTCCCCGCCCACCCCTCACGCGCCGTTCTGACCCATTCCTCCATCTTCCAACATAGAAAGCCCTTTTTCTGCCAGCTGGCGAATCAGCTCGGAGTAAGAGCACCTTGTAAAACGGTCATCTTTCCGCAGTGCAAAAATCCGTGCCACCAACTCATCAGGAAGAGAAATTGTCGTGCGCCTCATATCTGTCATCGTTGAACACCCCCTCTAAGTGATTCATATATTTGCTTACCTGATTTAGATTGGTTCACTTCGATCATAACAGAATATTTGGTTCACTTCAAGCGGCATATTGCACAAAAGTGAACCAATAATTTTGTTGCATCTCCCCTTTACAAAGTGAATCACTTGTGATAATATGACAATAAGGATAGGGGGAGTTTCCTAATGGCCACGGATAAACCGCGATTTTCAGTAACATTTACAAATGATTCCTTCAACAAAATTCAAAAATATAAGCAGGACAACAACATAAGCACTCAAAGTAAGGCCGTTGCGCGGCTGGTCGAGTTGGCTCTCAGTGAAATTGAATCGAAAAGTAGCGCAAAAGAATCCCCCAGCGCGGCTAAAGCCACGCCAGGGGAAAATAAGATTGATGCAAACCGTCTCTATGATATGCTGGAAGCGTACGGATTTGTAAAAGACGGCCAGGACCTCTCCGATGAAGATTTACGCGTTCTGCTGTCAGTGGGCGAAATTATCCGCGCCTGGTTTGAAAAGAGCGAGAAGTAATCCTGCAAATCGCCTGGGGTCTTCCTGACCGTTTATGTGAGCTGCCAGCTTTTCAACATTTGGCCTATGTATACCATCGTTAGGCGGTCCCTCCCTGTCAGGTAGCCCTTCTCTTTTACAGCTTGCATTCATGTGATTGCCCTCCTTTTTCATATCTCCTTAGTAGTGCGTATTATAGTACGTTTGTTCTACTTTTGCAAGATAGGAAATTGCACAAATCTTACTCCGTATTTTCTACGAGGTAAATTCTGTATAGCCCGGACAATGGGACTACTTGTATTTGTAGAGCTCTGAGAGATCGCACTCCAGCGCTTCCGCCAGCCGGCACATGACCTCCAGGCTTGGAGCGGCCTCCCCAGACTCTATTTTCTGGATATGGCTTTTCGCCACTCCGGATTTTTCCGATAATTCGCGGATGGTCATATATTTTTGCAGCCGTACTTTTGCGACGTAATATTCCATAGAAGCCGTCCCCTCATTTCTGCAATAGATTTCGCAGAAACAAGGGAGTTCTTCCCAGGAAGATTCTACCATAAACCCGTACCTTTATGGAGGTACATCGTTCGACATTTTTCGACACATACATCGTTCCCCTCACAGGGGAAACTCTTGGGCGTAAAAGACCACAGCGCCCACCTGCATGATCTTATCACATCAGTATCCATGCCCGCTGGAGGGCGGAAAAATAAAAATGTGTCCGATTCGGGCACAGAGGAGAGAGAAAGAAAAATGAAAAAGCTGATGTCTGGATTGCTTGCATTTATTTTGCTTTTTCTGTGTGGGTGTTCAGCTGAGGTACAGAAATCTGCTAAGACGCAGGAACCCATTATGTATGTTGTTGATGGGGCCTATAATTTCACTCCACAAGAGTATATCGATCTCATGAATCGAACCACAAAAAATCAGGTAGATGGCGAGTATTTAACACTTCCTAACTGGGATGAGGCGACAGCAGGCTCAATTTGGATTGCGCTGTCCTTTCGTATTGCTTTTGAAACTAATAACGATGGTAAAATCACTCGTATTTCTTATCACTGGAAAAGTGCCACTGAAGCGGCAAATACTGCCGCATTTCTTGTCGGAGTTACAATAACTATTCTCACTACATCTGAAGGCCAAGGTGATAATATCATAGAACAACTGGATATGTTCAATTTCAGCAAAAAATCATATGAAAATAATTGCGATGTAGATGGAAACCATTTTTACTATATGAGTGCTAATTATGGCGAGCACAATTGGTTTTCTGTTGATATAAGCGACAGCAAGGGTTTCACCTTCACGCAGCCGCAGCCAGAAAAAATATTTGAAGCACCTTATGAGCCCGCAGAGATTCCTTCTTCGGGGCCGGCTATTGATGAGCGAGGCATTGACGGAATGGACCCTTTTGCCTTCCAAATGGCAGCAACCGATACATTTGGCATTCCCTATGCGAAAAAAGAATCGAATAATCCTGATTATAGTGCGTACACCTGTGTATCATCGGGTGAAGTAGATGGCATTTCTTATGATTACTCAATCAGCCTGGATTCAGATGAAGAAATTATTGGGGCCTCCTTTGGTGTAACTGCCCTGTCAGCCTCCTCAACTGATCTTTTCTACGCCGCTGATTTATATTTCTACTCAGTTTCTTTAATCGCCTATGATACAGGCGATAAAGAGGCATTGTTATCCTGGTTCACTGAATCGTTGCCAAATGCCTCAAGCGAGGCTATTAGTATTACTTTAGGCGATGCTAAATTTGACCTCTATGGTATGAATGGCGGAACATATTGGGTCGATATTAGCAAAGCCCCATGATTAATGCGCCCAAACCAGGCACGAGGAGGACTTTACATGAACAACGAAGGAAAGATTTTGGCAATGCTGGCCCAAATTCAGGCAGAGCAACAACAAATGCGTGAAGAACAACATCAGATGCGCGATGATATCACCGCCATCAAAATCCGTCTGGACTATGATGTGGACAAGCGGTTTGACGCCGTAAACGAGGGCATTGACGCCATTCTGGCCCAGCTGACGCCCAAGCGCAAGGTGGAGGAAATGGACGCAGATATTGTCGTGTTGAAAACCGCCGTCAAGATGCTCACCCAGGAAGTGGCGGAACTGAAAAAAGCCCAATGACCGCCACCATAATGGACGAGTACATACTTCCCGTACTCACCCGCTACATCGACCAGTACCGGTGGAGCTTCTGCATGGCCGCCCGGCTGATCAACCGGTACTACGGAACGGAGTATACCCAGAAGCAGTTGAAACAGCTGTACAAGCGGAATCAATAAATATCCCCGCCCCGGTGCTGCTACACCGAGGCGGGGAAGAAGGGCAGACGTCTGGGGTGACACTCTGCCCTTTCATTATACCAGAGTGGGAGGAAAAATCAAGTGAAATATATCCGGAAAACCGCCCGCTGCAACGGCAAGAAGTACGAGGCTACGGGCAAGACTGAGCTGGAGGCCCTACAAAAGCTGGCGGAGAAGCTGGCCGCCGCCAAGCGGGGCGAGGATTTGACAGGCGGCGCCATGACGGTGGACGCATGGTACAGGGAATGGAAAGCGCTCTATAAAGAACCCAAGGGCCTCACGCCCAAGTCTTTGGGGATGTACGATGAGAAATACAAAAACTACATCAGGCCCCGGGTCGGCCACCTGCGGCTTCGAGATGTGCGGGACGTTCACCTTCAGCGCATTCTCAACGAGGAGGCAGGGCGCTCTGCGTCTCACGTCAAAAAGCTGCGCATAGTCATGCAGGAGATGTTCCGGCGGGCACGCCAATCGCGGCTGATTCCCTTTGACCCCGCCGAGCTGCTTGAGCTGCCTGCCGCCACTACCGGCGGACACCGGGCCATCACTGAGGCGGAGCGGGCAGCAATTCTTGCTGTGGCCGAGACCCACCGGGCGGGGCTCTGGGTGCTTACGCTGCTCTATACGGGGATGCGCCCAGGGGAAACCGCCGCCCTCATGTGGTCAGACGTGGATTTTGTCCGCAACGAAATCCATGTCCACGCGGCCAGGGAGAGCGGGACGGGGGCGATCAAGCCCCCCAAAAACCCTGCGGGCATTCGAGATATTCCCATCCACGCGGAACTGCTCCCCAAGCTTCATTCCGCTCAAGGGAAGCCGTTCTCCCCGGTGTTCCCCACCCAGTCCGGCAACCGGCAGAACGGAGACAGTCTGCGGCGGCTGTGGCAGGGCTTTCGCCGTGCGCTGGATATCCACATGGGTGCCAGGGTATACCGCAATAAAATCGTGGAGTCTGTCGTAGCGAATGATCTGACCCCCTACTGCCTGCGACACACATTTTGCACGGACCTCCAGCGGACAGGCATGCCGATCAATGTGGCCAAAGAATTGATGGGACACGCGGACATCCAGACGACTGCCAATATCTATACCCACCGGGATCAAAACACGCTGCACGGCTGCATGGCTCGTCTTGATGGTACAGCAGGGGAGCGCTCCGCTGGTGGAAACAGAAAAAAGGCGTAGCCGAATTCCATTGCAGCGCAAGGCATTTCCTGTTTTTGTATCTCAGTTCCGGATCTGAATGTTGGGGGGTCGAGTCCCTTCGGGCGCACCAAGTTGAAAGCTACATTTTGGCCTTGCTTTGGGCTGAAATGTAGCTTTTCTATTACAAACCCTCCATGATATACTGAAGTCCAGTATTGTCATGGAGGGTTTGCTATGTCCAGAGAAGTAACTGAGATTCCGCAAACAAAGCGAGATATCCCTATCGAAGTCCGGCGGCTTCGGGTCGCGGCCTACTGTCGGGTCAGTACCCGCCATGAGGAGCAGTACCACAGCCTGGAAACACAGATCGCTTACTACACAAATTACATCAAACACAATCCAAACTGGGAGCTCGTTGCGGTGTATTCGGATATTGCATCCGGCGTCCATACGGCAAACCGCCCCGGCTATCAGCAGCTCATAAGAGACTGCGCTAAAAGAAAGGTAGACTTGATTTTGGTGAAGTCTCTCAGCCGTTTTGGTCGGGATGCGCTGGAGACGATCCGTCAGGTCAGAAAGCTCAAAAGAATGAACATCGGGATTTATATTGAAATAGGAGGACTGAACACTATGAATATCAGCAACAGTATGATCGACCAGCTTGCAACGCTGGATCAGGCCGAGAGCCATTTCCGCAGCGAGAATATCAAATTCGGTATCCGCCACCGAGTGAGGCGCGGAAAAACTGTGCTGAACCACACGCAGTTCCTTGGCTACACTAAAGGAATGGCATTCTTCAAGTAGTGCCAGAGGAGACCGAGATCGTTCGCAAAATCTTTGAGCTCTACATCCAAGGCAATGGAGTACGCAGGATCAAGTGCTACTTGGAGCAATGCGGCATCAAAACGGCAACGGGCAAATCGGAGTGGAGCACCTCCACCATAGACCGAATGCTGAGTGATGAAAAATACACTGGGCGTGTGCTGCTCCAAAAGACGGTCAGCACCGGTGCGGTTCAAATAGAAAACGATGGTCTCATGGATCGGTATCTCTACACCGACACCCATGAGGCCATTATTTCTGATGAGATATTCACAGCGGTACAGCAGGAGAAGCTCAGTCGCTCCAAAGAGCCGCAAAACCACGTTGCCATGAGGACCACATTCTGATATAATAGGTAAAAATATGGGAGGTGTGCTGATGTGGGATGTTACAGAGATTTCTTCTACAAAGAACGACCTTCTGATTGAATTGCGGCATCTCCGTGTAGCCGCCTACTGCCGGGTCAGTACAGAATTAGAGGAACAGACCAGCAGCATTGAATTGCAGGAACAGTATTATTCACGGTTGATTTCGGGAAACCCCAATTGGGAGAACGCAGGTATATTTTCGGAGAGAGCCACAGGTCTGAATTTGAAAGAACGACCAGAGTTCGAAGGATGATAACACAATGCCGCAGGAAGAAGATCGACCTGATTCTGGCAAAATCTATCAGCCGCTTTGGACGCAATACACTGGATGTGCTACGTTCGCTGCGAGAACTGCACAGCTTGGGTATAGAAGTCTACTTTGAACAGGAGAACATGTGGCTGAACGAGCAGCGGATGCAGGTGTTATCGACCGCTTGCTGTGCATTTGCACAAGCCGAAAGTGAGGACATGAGCCGGAACATCAAATGGGGGACTAAACGAGGTTTTGAGAAGGGCACCTCAGGTTATGCCGAATTGTATGTTTTTGGATATGAGTGGGGAGATGATGGAAGGCTGGTCATTGATGAACCTGATGCCGAAATTGCTCGGAAGATGTTCGAGATGAGAGCCAGCGGATGTACCTTGGGAGCAATCTCAAATTGGCTCTATGAGCGCAAGGTTCCATCTCCAACAGGGAAACCCCACTGGAGCCGGGAAGCCATCAGTAAACTGTTGAAAAACGAAAAATATGGGGGGATGTTCTGTTGCAAAAGACTTTTGTCGAGGATCTGTTTTCGGGCAAGCAGATCAAGAATGATGGCAGACTGGAAAGGTTTTTGATACAAGAGCATCATCCGGCAATTATAAGCAGAGAGTTGTTTTTTGCAGTCAATAAAAGCAACTTGGAATAGATGAGATGGAGAAGTAGAGCAGATCAATAGTGTTCAACTTTTTGAGGATAATCATATCCATACTATATGAGGCACAAGGAAAGAATAGTTTTTCATTCATAGCTTTTATTATGGATAATTAAGGTGTTGTTGCTGAAGTTATCGCTGGGCAAGGGAAATTTAAATAAATTCAGAAAATATAATGTGTATAGTATAAAAGGGTGGGCAAGTATATGGAAGCAATTCATTTACGACCATATCAAATAAAAGCAATTTCTGCCATTCAAGAAGCCTTAGCATGTAATCAAAAACATATTGTCGTTGAAATGGCTACAGGGTGTGGAAAAGGACTTGTTTTAGCAAAAACAGTAGAAATGCTGAGCAAAGAAAAGCTTGAAAATGTCCTTATTCTTACAGACCGACTGGAAGTAAAAGCACAAATAAAAAACGCACTCTTTAATAATTATCGGGGTTTTGTAGAAATTGATAAATACAGAGTAGAGATAGAAACGGAGCAGAAGATACTTAGACAACAGAACATAAAAACAAGTGAGTATCCGTTTATTATTTTTTACGATGCGGTTATATCGGAAAACGTTTATGAAGCGCTCTTTTGTAAAGAGAAGACAGTCATTGTTCTTACAACAATCGCTAACAAGAATTCGCACAGATTTTTTACGCCAAACGAAGTTGTGTTCTCATACAATTATACGGATGCGATTAATGACGGCTATCTTACTCCGGCGATGGATACAAGAGCCTTGGAACCTGCTATTGAAGCATTCAGTAAGCGACTATTAGAGCAATTTGGGTATCATCAAATTGAATCACATCCCAGTATGCAGGATCAAGGGTGGGATTTCATTGTATACAAAGACAAACAGAAAATATGGGTCGAGCATAAAGTATATAAAAGTCAAGTTGTTTCACCGTCAACCGCAAATTCTCTGTTGAAAACTATTTTAATGCGAAAAATGAAACAGGATATCCCTCAAGAGGATATAATACTGTTAATAGTTTTGAGCAGAATCCCAAGTTTTCAAAAGGATAACATCTATGACAGATATGGAATCATTGTTTTAGATATAGAAAATCTGGTGTTCTACAGCAAAAGCAATCCACACATATTAAAACAGCTGTCCCAGGTTACATATTTCTCTATTGACTACATTGAAGGATCACCTTCAAAAGAAGTAGAAAAGGCTGGATTGTCTTTTGTAACTTCCGAAGATGATATTATTTATGAAGCTGAAAAAGAAGTTGTCGAAACCAGTGACCTCATTCGGCAATTGAGGGAGTGCAAATCTGGGAAAAAGTATTCGGGTGACTACGAAAACATTTGCGAAAAAATAGTGCGTACTCTTTTCGAAGCTAATTACTTTAACCGATTGACAAAACAACACAAAACAAAAGATGAACATTTCCGGATGGATTTAATTGGTTCATTAAAGATAAATCAAAGTAACGAAGAGAGCATGCACCCATTATGGCAGATGTTAGTGCAACACTACAACTCTCATTTTGTAGTTTTTGAATTCAAAAACTACTCCAATGAAATTGACCAGAATCTAATTTATATAACAGAGAAATATTTGTTTGATGCAGCTTTGAGGAATGTTGCTTTTATCATATCTCGTAAAGGATTTTCCAAATCGGCAAAGTTCGCCGCAGAAGGCTGTTTGAAAGAACATGGCAAGCTGATTCTTGATGTCACAGAAAAAGACTTGGTAACAATGCTTGAAGTAAAAAGCGATGAGGCGGCAGATTTTCTTTTGGGCAAGCTGGAAGAATTCTTGATGGGAATAAGTAAATGATTCCTCTATACGATTCGTCTTTGCAAATTAGAAATCTTTCACTGAAGTGATATCAATGTTAGATTCCTATGAAATGATCTGTGCAGGTTAGAGGTCTGTTGTCCACACTTTATTAGAGAAAACGAAGGCGCAGCGTTATGGATAAAAAGCACCGCTCTGGTGGAGTTCCTGTCATTACATCCCAAAATGCAGCCCAACTCAATCAGGTGGTAACCGATATATCGAGGGATTGGCCTCCGAGGGAATCGACAAATCCGATGCAGGTAAATGACATTTTTAAAAAACCTGAAAACTGAAATCTGCAAAAACGCAAAAGAATATTGCCTCCAGCGGTGAAGTAGCGTTGCTGTGTGCCGAGAGTGAACTTTGAAAAAGCCTGTCATATCAACGCTTGGGAGGTACACAGTTCTCCCGCTTATGGTGCCATGGGTTCGAAAGCGGGCACGCACACCACGTCGGAACAAGCTCATTCCGCTGCTCCTCCTCTCCCCACGCGGCCCGCCTCGCTGGGCTCGCGCGGGGGCCCCGTTTTGACCAGGGCTGGAAAAACGATTTTGCCACATAAAGCCACGCAAAAGCCTTGAAACCGAGAGATTCCTTGGCTTTCTGTTATCTTTTCACTCGTTAGCATGTTTTGGCCTTTAAGCTCCCACCGTATCCGAACACTTTTCCGAACAAAACACAGAATTTCTTAGGACACCATCCATGATGTCAGAGGTAGCTTTCCTGTCTCTGTCCATCAGGTGGGCATACACATTCCCCGTGGTACTGATATCCTCATGCCCCAAAAATTCCTGCACCTGTTTCAGCGTGGCCCGTGACACTAACAAGGTCGCCGCCGTGTGTCTCAGGTCATGCACCCAGATATGTTCAAGCCCGTATTTTTCCATGATACGCCTTGTACGGGCGGTGATATAGTCCGGCCTGACCGCTTTACCATCCGGCCACACACAAACCTTGTCAAGTACAAGCCCGCTCCGCTCCTGCGTCTGTCTCAGTTGCAACAGATACGGAATGGTGCTTTCTATCAGGTCAATGGTTCGGTGACTTTTCTTCGTTTTTGTCTGCTCCGCTTCGACCACTAAATCCCGATACTTCGTTATAGTATTCCTGACAAAAAGTGTTTTTGCTTCAAAGTCGATACCTTTCCAGCGCAATCCCAATAGCTCACTCCTGCGCAGACCAGAGCAGACAGCCAGTGTTACACCCGCTCGAATCGGTTCGTCCTCCTGCTCCACGGCCTCTAACAATGCCGCCACCTGTTCCGGCGTATATGCTTTTCCCTCGTACTTTTGCCGCCGTGGAAACTCCACATAATCCGCAAAGTTTGTTGTGATAATGCCATCTCTCACAGCGTCCAACAGCGCCCCCACTGATAACGACATGGTGTTTCCGCAGGGTATTCACGGATAAGCTGTCCAGTTTGACATTGTAGTAGGTTTGTAAATGCTGGAGCGTCATACTGCGAACCTTCAAACCGCCCAAAACTGGGAGAATATGCTTGTTTGCGTAGTCAATGTAAGACAACACCGTATTTTGTCCACGGCTGAATGATTTTCGTTCTAGCCATTTTTTGATGTACTCAGCAAATAGCGGGGCACGTTTCACAGGAATTGCGTTTGCTTCTTTTTCCCACTCTGACGCGATTTCCCGCATAGCCTGTTCTGCCTTGCGCTTTGTGCTGACCTTCACCTTAAAACCTGTACTTTTGGAACGCTGTTTGACTTTTCCGGTTATGGGGTAAAATACTCTGGCCCTGACTGTCCAGGTGGTGCCGTTATCATCATATTATGCCCCTTTTACTGCCTTTGGGCTTGCCATATTACCTGTAACCTCCTTTAAATGGCAAGCCAAACTGTCAGCAGGTCTAACGGCAATCATGCTCTTGCTTTTGGAGACGTCAACGCATACACAGCCCACGTTCATTCCTCCAATGCAAAATTTGCAACCGGAACCCATCTTTTTCTCGCTACCGATTCAATCTATTGGGTGACACGAACTTAAGGCTCAACCTGCTTAAACCGAACGCTGCAACAAGAGGATGGCTGACAGTCTTTCATACGGACTTTACAGCCCCAGGAAAATTAAACCAGTCAGTTACCCTCCTTATTGTAGCTTTAGCACGAGATGGTTGGAACCCCCGGCTGGCTGCCGAGGGTTCCAACCAAATTATATTGTAATCGGAGGTTCAAAAGAGCGACTGGACGATTTCCTGCGAATTTCCTATGAGGCAGCGTACAGTAATCAAGATTATGAAGGATATAGGAATTCTTATTTGTGGCACATCCGAGCCCAGTACGGCCAACCTGATGGCCCTGGCCAAGCTGTACGCCCTGTCGGTGGACGAGCTGCTCTCCCCCGGCGAATAAACGTAAAAACGCCCCTCCCGTCCGGCGGGAGGGGCGTTTTCACGCCTGAATTCATAGAATGGGGAAACTCCACAAGGAGGTTCCCCCATGAAGCTGTCCCAGCTGTTATCCGTTCTGGGCGCGGACTGCGCCCAGGAGGCGGAGATCACCGCCCTGGCCTGCGACTCCCGCGAGGTGGTCCCCGGCGCGCTGTTTGCCGCCCTGGAGGGCGCCCGCGCCGACGGCCGCGCCTATATCCCCGACGCCCTGAACCGGGGCGCCGCCACCAAAGTGAAAATACAAAAATTCGGGGCAAGCTGAAAAAGCCCATTGCCTCGCCCTGCAAGAGCCGTTGCCTGATGAACGAAATCATTAAGTTAGACCGCTACATGGAGCAGTTCAAGCTCCTGACCCAGCACCTCATCGACACCGAAAGCCAACTCCACACCCTGGTAGAAGCCACCCAAGCCGGTCCCGCACTCACCCTCCAGAGCGCAGACCTCCCGCCGGAAACGGAAAGACCCCAGAAATAAAACCATTCTCGCTGAAATCGAATCCATCAATCGACCTATCCGAAGTAGACGGCGGGAGCTACGGATATACGCTCGGATTGAGGCAGACATCCTCCGCATTCGCTAGAAAGCCTTTGAGCCGATTCCACCCCACCAAAGCCGAAAAAGCTTCCGGCCCGCCACAAGTTTCGCCCGCTCCAACGGTAGTGGCGTTGCCCTTGCGGGTATTCCGCCGCTCCGCTCCCGTCCAGGCTAAATAGATAACCTGTTCATCCCTCAAAATGCAGTCACAAATACTGGTTAATCTATTTTCTCTGTAACTTCTGCATCGTAGGATTTAATTGAATACCCTCTCGCCAAATCTGAGTAATTTCCAAACCAAGGATCAACTATTATTTTGAACCCATCATTCAAGGCATCTTGGACAAAATTGTCAAACTCGGTATCATGTTTTATAGTTACCACACAATAGTCACTACCAATATCAAATCCCAGCTTCTCTTTCCAGTTATCTAAATATTTTTGTAAATCTAGCGGATTGGTTAGCATGAAAATGTGGCCGCCCACCTCAAAAATTTCGCCATCAATCGTTAGATATATCAGGGGGCAATAATAGTCTTCCTTGACGTCGATATCGAACAATTCATGTATAGTAGAGGTATATGGGACACACTCGAAAGAGATACATCGCCTAAATTCTTCACCAACTTCCAGTTTATCAATCAATCCAGAATAATTGCCAAACGTATGTGTGATACTTGCAAATCCCATAGTTGATGCCAGCATTGGTAGGTTGTATGGCCATAAAAAGTCCCCCGATTTTTTCATTTCCATTGCACGAGAATGCTGAAATAAGCTTGGAGACACTCGTGATTTCTGCCGTCATTCCTTATAGCGCGTCCTGCACTGGGCCACCACGCTCTGCCCGGCCTCGGCCTTGCAAACAATCCGATTTACTTCGTCGATCCTCCGGCTTCACCAACCCTGGTAGTTCCCCTTCAGAGGCTCCGGCTTACCGAGGCCCTCAAGGGGGTTTCGCTGGATGTCTTTGATGAGGGCGTTGATCCGCCGTAAAGTTTTCTTATCCTGAGATTATCAATAGAGATAGTCCTCCCAGCCTTCGGGGCGTAACAGCAAGTTAAGCATCATCCTCCGCCATCCGTTCCAATTCTTCCATGGACTTTCTGTTGGACCCTGTCTTGCTGGATTCATAGTTCTCAATAGCCCGTTTCAACCTGGCCTGATTGGCGGCGGAATAGAAAGGATCGATGCTCAGGTCCAGGGGGAGGCGCTGCTCCCGGACAATGGTTTTGGCAAACATGGTCATAGCAGTGGTCATATTCAGCCCCAACTCCTCTAGGATACTCTCGGTCTCCCGCTTCAATGTGTCGTCCATACGAAAGGATACAGTAGCCATAATATTACCTCCATTCAAAAATATTGTAATTCATTATGTACGTTTTGTCAATACATTGTATGGGGCTATTGGAGCCAACATTATTAAGAAATGTGCCTCTATCGCTGTTTGGGCTGGGTATGCAACAATGGATGGGGTGGATGCGCAGATTTTTGGTTTGCGCATTTTGAAAAATTACCTGAATACTATATAAATCACGTCGGAGCAAGCGACGCGGAAGTTTGCTCCCCCCTCTCCCCACGCGGCCCGCTTCGCTGGCTCACATATGGACCCCGGGCAGGCCCTGAACAGCAATTCTGCCGCATTGCGCAAATGCTGACTTTCCTGTCCTGGGTCAATGCCTGAAGGGGCGGAGTCCGGCTGGCTTTCCTTGACAGGCCACCCGCAGGAGGATAGAATAGGGGCGGAGAGGGGGCGGCAGTGTGAACAGGGACTTGACCAAGGGGCCGGTGATGGGCTCCATGCTCCGTTTTGCCATCCCCATGATTCTGGGCGACCTGCTCCAGCAGTGCTATAATGTGGCGGATACCCTGATTGTGGGAAAGTATCTGGGCAGAAATGCCCTGGCGGCGGTGGGCTCTTCCTTTACGCTGATGACCTTCCTGACCTCAATCCTGCTGGGGCTGTGCATGGGCAGCGGGGCAGTGTTTTCCATCCGCTTCGGCCAGAGGGACGAGGACGGCCTGCGGGAGGGCGCCCACGCCGCCTTCGCGCTGATCGCGGCGCTGACGCTGGCGCTCAACGTCCTGGCCTTTGCCGGCCTGGACTGGGTGCGGGTGTTCCTGCGGGTGCCGGCGGAGGTGTGGGGGATGATGCGGGAGTATCTGGCCATCATCTTTGGCGGGATTGCCGCCACCTTCCTCTATAACTATTTTGCCTCGTTCCTGCGAGCGGTGGGCAACTCCCTGGCGCCGCTGGCCTTCCTGGCGGTGTCCGCCGCGCTGAACGTCGCCTTGGACCTGTGGTTTGTGCTGGGCCTGGGCCGGGGGGTGGCTGGGGCAGCCCAGGCCACCGTCATCGCCCAATATATCTCCGGGGTGGGCATCGCCGCCTATGCCCTGGCCGGATACCCCCAGCTGCGCCCCGGCAGGGGGCGCTTCCGGGTCAAGCCCGCCTGCATCCGGGAGATCGCCGGATTCTCCGTACTCACCTGTGTCCAGCAGTCGGTGATGAACCTGGGCATCTTGATGGTGCAGGGGCTGGTGAACAGCTTCGGCCCCACGGTGATGGCCGCTTTTGCCGCGGCGGTGAAGATCGACGCCTTCGCCTATATGCCCGTCCAGGATTTTGGCAACGCGTTTTCCACCTTCATTGCCCAGAACTATGGGGCGGGGGAGGAGGGGCGCATCCGCGCTGGGCTGCGGGGGGCGGTGGCCGCCGCCCTGGCGTTCTGCGCGGTGGTGTCCGCCCTGGTGTGCGTCTTCGCCCGGCCCCTGATGGGCCTGTTTGTGGAGGCCGGGGAGACGGGGACGATTCTGGAAGGGGTGCGCTACCTGCGCATCGAGGGGGCGTTCTACTGCGGCATCGGCTGCCTGTTCTTACTGTACGGCCTGTACCGCGCCCTGGGCCGGCCGGGGATGTCGGTGGTGCTGACGGTGGTTTCCCTAGGCACCCGGGTGGCGCTGGCCCACCTGCTGTCCGCCGTCCCCGCCATCGGCGTGGCGGGCATCTGGTGGTCGGTGCCCATCGGCTGGCTGCTGGCGGACGCGGTGGGGCTGCTCTACTACCGCCGGCGGCAGGGGGCGCTGTTTGCCCGGGACTGACCGCGAAAAGAATTAAGAGCCTCCCTGCCAACGGCAGGGAGGCTCTCTCGCTGACAGCATGAGGCCTCGGCTCACACGTCCTTCGTCCCATAGAAGTGCCGGGACAGTAGGAAGGACAGGGCCAGCAGCACCAGGCCCGAAACCACCGCCACAGCGGGGACGGCGGCCACCTGGGTCATGGTGGGTTCGGCAAGCTCCAGGGATTTGAGCCATTCCATGCCCCCCAGGGGCACCAGAATGACCACCACCAGCAGAACAATCACCCCCATGGTGCCAAAGAGCATCATCCGGGCCCGCTCCGAGCCGAATTTGTACAGCAGAGGCAGCATCATGGCGTTGATTATCATAGAAAACACCACAAAGACGGCGCAGGTGACCATGTACTGCCCCAGGGATTCCTCCATGCGGCCCGTCAGGCTCATGGCAGTCCCCAGCCCGATGGTGAGGGCCCCGGCCAGCCCGGTCAGGATCAGCACCACCAGATACCGGGCGGCCACAGTCCTGGTGCGCCCCACGGGCAGGGCCAGGCCGTAAGTGTCCCAGTTGGCCTGCTTGTCGTAGGCGAACACATTCGCGGGCAGCATGGACACCATCATCATCATGAAGCCGCTCACAAAGGACGCCTGCCAGAATCCGGCGAAGGCCACCGCCGCATAGACCACCAGGATCATCAGGTAGGAGCGCAGGGTTTTGCGCAGAATGAGGAAATCCTTCAAAATCAGGCCGGTCATGCTTTCTCCCCCTTTACCACGAATACCATCAGCTCGTCCAGCGTCACCGGCTCCACCGCCAGCCGGGGGTAGAGCCGCTTGAAGTCCCCCCTGCGGCGGATCAGGGCCTCGGCGGAATACTGGCTCTTCCGGGTGGCCACCAGATAGCCCCGGTCCACCTGCTCCAAATCTTCCTTGGTACACACCAGACGGCCGTAGCTCTCCAGCAGCCGGTCCTTCTCGTCGCACAGCAGCAGCTTCCCCTTATGGAGATAGGCGATGTAGTCCGCCGCCTTCTCCAGGTCGGAAGTGATGTGGCTGGAGATGAGGATGGCGTGCTCCTCGTCGGAGACGAAAGCCAGGAATTCGTCCAGAATTTCCTCCCGGACCACCGGGTCTAAGCCCGCCGTGGCCTCGTCCAGCAGCAGCAGGCGGGGCCGGTGGGCCAGCGCCGCCGCCAGGGAGAGCTTCATCCGCATACCCCGGGACAGCTCCCGGATGCCCTTGCCCCCGGCCACGCTGAATTTGTCCAGATAATGCTGGAACAGGACCTTGTCCCAGTTCCGGTACACCCGGCACAGGACGCTGTTCACATCCTTTACCCGCAGGTACTCGGAGAAAAAGCAGTCGTCCAGCACGATGCCGATATCCTCTTTCGCGCGGTCGGGGTCCGTTCCCAGCAGGGACACCTCCCCGGCGGTGGGCCGGACGATGCCCAGCATGGACTTGATGAGGGTGGTCTTACCCGCCCCGTTCTCTCCGATGAGGCCCAGGATGGACCCTCCGGGCACCTTCAGGTCGACGGGCCCCAGGGTGAAGGTCTTGTACTGCTTGACAAGGCCTTTGAGTTCAATACAGTTTGTCATAAGTCAATCCTCGCAATACAGTGTGTTGAGCATTTCGGTGAGCTCGCCCAGCCCCACGGCCCCGGCCTTCGCCGCGTCCACCGCCTGGGACAGGTGCTCCTCCACCTGGCACAGCACCGCCTCCCGCCTTGTCTCCCGGTTCTGGGCGGCCACGAAGCAGCCCTTGCCGGGGACGGTGGTGAGAAAGCCCTCCCGCTCCAGCTCCTCGTAGGCCCGCTTGGTGGTGATGACGGAAATGCGCAGGTCCCGGGCCAGCAGCCGCATGGAGGGCAGGGCCCCGCCCTCGGGCAGCGCGCCTGAAAGGATGAGCCCTTTCAGCTGGCGGACGATCTGCTCATAGATCGGCACACCAGAGGAATTGCTGATGATGATGTCCATGGCACACCTCGTGATATTTTGTATATATACGATATACACAGTATAAACGGTTTGCGCCCGCTTGTCAAGGGGGTGGGCAAAAAAATTTCCCCCGGCGGGGGACGCCCTGCCGGGGACGGTACTTTCTCTCACATGAGAGAAAGTACCCAAAGAGAATGCTTAGGGGGATGGCCTCCAGATGGAGCCGGCCCCTGCGGGGCCAACTCCATAGTCGGCCATCCCCCTAAGAACCCCCTGTTTACAGGGGAGACAAAACGGGACGTATCGGGATACCCTTCCGGCGCGGCGCGGATACGGACGCGAGGTCCCCTAGTTCCACTGCCGTTACGTGGTATGATCATTGGGGCGTGGGTGCTGTCCACGTAACCTGCGCCTGGGTGTGCGGTGGTGCTGGCGGGTGCTTACCTGTGCTTCCCGGTGAAGAACAAAGCCACGCACCCCGGCCCGGTGTGGGCTCCGATGACGGGGCCGATGGAATTGATGATAACCTCCTTCACCCCATAGCGGGCCTTTACCTCGCTGGCCACGAACTGAGCGTCCTCCATGCAGGCGCTGTTGCTGATGAACATGGTCTGGGATGCGGGGTCGTCCGCCAGCTCGCCCACCTTGTCCACCAGGGCCTTGAGAGAAGCCCTGCGCCCCCGGGCGGTGTCCACCTTGATGAGGTGGCCGTCGTTGTCTACGTGCATTACAGGCTTGATCTGGAGCATGGTGCCCACCACGGCGGTGGCGGCGGACACCCGCCCGCCTTTTTTCAGGAAGAACAGGTCGTTGACGGTGAACCAGTGGCACTGGCGCAGCTTATTGGCCTCGACCCAGTCCCGGACCTCTTCCATGGACTTGCCCTCCTGGCGCAGTCTGGCCGCCTGATAGACCAGCATTCCCTGGCCCAGGGACGCGCACAGGGTGTCCACGACGTATATTTTACGGTCGGGGTACTGCCCGGCCAGGTCACCGGCGGCGATCTGGAAGGAATTGCAGGTGGTGGACAGTCCGGAGGAGAAAGCCAGCACCAGCACGTCCTTTCCCCGCTTGAGCACCGCCTCAATGGCGTCGCCGGCCTCGCCCACGTTGACGGCGTTGGTGGTGGCCATGATCCCCTCTTTTTCTTTGCCGTAGAACTCTTCGGGGGACATCTCGCGGTTATCCGGGTAATTCCGATAAGTCTTGCCGTCCATGATAAAGGCCAGGGGGAGCACTTCCAGCTCCAGCTCCTTCACCAGTGTGTCGGGCAGGTCGCAGGACGAATCGGTGATGATGACATAGTCGCTCATGGTGAAAACCTCCAACAAAATAAATGTGAAATGCGCCGCTCCCGGGCGCTCAGCGCTTCTTCAGCAGTTCCTCATGCCCGGTGCGCTGGGCAAGCACCGCCAGCGCGCGGTGGCAGGCCAGCCCGTAGGCGTAGCTGTGCATGGCCAGATCCAGCACCAGCTTGGGCAGGTCGTGGTCGCTGGTGTCCTCGTCGATATGGGCGGCGGCATCCGCCATGGCCTGATCCAGATACCGGCAGAAATACTCATACTGCTTGTCGGGGGAGCGCATCTCCCGGCCCACGGTGGTGAGCACCTTCATCTCCCGCACGCTCATCACCTGCTTCAAGGCGCTGATGGCAGTGAGGTAGGCCAGATGCTCCTGGCCGTATTTTTTGCCGCTGGCCCGCTCCACCAGCCCATCCTTGATATAGTTGTTAATCATGGCGGAGGTGAGGGTGTCGCCGTCTCCGGTGGACACCATCTGCCGGGCCAGATAGCCCACCACCTGATCCATATAAAGCGGGATGTCGGGCAGCTTATCCCAGCCGTTGGGCCGCTGCTCGGTCAGCTGCAGCTTGAGTTCAGCCAACTCCTCCATGGGGATTCCTCCAATCGGTGTGAGCCCTGGAATCTGATACCGGGAATTATATCACATCATTTTACAGACGTAAAGGGGGAAGCAAAAAAAACCGGGCAAAAAGCAAGGCCCCCGCGGGAGCGGAGGCCTTGGCAGGCGGATTCAGTTATAGGCCCGGTAAAGCATACAGGCGATCTGGCCCCGGCTGCACACGATGTCGGGGGCGAAGTCACCGGTTCCGCCGTAGCTCTTGATCACGCTGTTCTCATAGGCCCAGTCCACCGCGGCTGCGTAGGAAGCGTCCTCCGCCACGTCGGGGAAGCCGGCCGCCTGCTTGGCCTCGTGCGGGCCCAGGGCCATCCAGATGTACCAAACCGCCTGGGCGCGGGTGCAGGGCTCGTGGGGGTCGAAGGTGCCCGGGTCGACCATACCGAAGTCGTTGGCCCATTGGGCGGCGTCATAGAAGAAATCGCTCTCCTTGACGTTGGCCATGGGGGTCTTGATGCCTTCCTTGGACTCCCCGGCGGCCCGCCACAGGAAGGTCAGAATTTCGGCCTGGGAGCAGTCCACGCCGGGGGCGAACTTGTCCTTGGCGCCATAGCCCTTGGTGATGTGCCGCTGTGCGGCCCACCGGGCCTCCTTTTCGCACCAGGCGGGGGTGTCGGTGAATTCGGGGACGGGCTCGTCGGCGAAGAGCATGGTGCCCTTGGCCACCACACTGCTTCCCCCGTTTAGCATGACCCCCCACTCAAACAGCGTACTGCCGCCGAAGAACCGGCACAGGCTGTCGCTGGAGATGGACAGGGTCATGGCGCCGGCGTCCTTGGACAGCTGGCCGCCCATCTCCTCCACCATGGAGGCAAAGGTGTCGCCGGACTGCGGTTTGCCGCTGATCTGGGTGAGAGAGGAGGAGTACTGCTCCTCGTAAGGGGCCAGGACGTACTTGCCGGACTGCTTGACCACCAGCCGCTCGTCATAGGTGCCGTCGTTGTCCAGGTCGGTGAAAAAGCGGAAATAGGTGGTGTGGGAGGAGCGCAGGCCCGTCCAGGCAAACTCGGAGCCCTGGGGGAGCGTGCGGGTGAGGTCCACGCGGGATGCCGGCTCGTCATAGCTGCGCCCGGAGGTGAGATACCGCACCGTGAATTCTCCGTCCACCCCCATTTCATCGGGGTTCGGCTCATCGAGGTTCACGGTATAGCTCCCCGACGGCGCGGCGGCCTCCTCCGCGAAGGCCGGGACTGCCAGTCCTAAACACAGGGTCAGTGCCAGAAATACTGTTAAGAACCGTTTTTTCATGGGTCTCTCTCCTTTTCCTAATTATTAATGTGTTCCAACAGACCGGCCCGGAGCGGGTTACGCGCCCCGCCCCGGCGGTCCGCCGGAAACATAAAAAGCGGTGTCGAGTTTTCAAGTCTCAACACCGCCTTGAAAAAATCAATGCGAACACAATGCCTATTCCCTGTTTTCCCGCCTTGCCATTCCGGGGGAAAACGGGTATAATAAGCCCGTGGTACGATGTAAATCGCTGTGTTGAGTGGTGCTAGCACTCGCGCAGGGCCGTGGGGCGCTTGCAACACCCCGCGGCCTGCCGCCTTTTATGCTTCCGCTCCTATTTTATCTGATTGCAAGAGAAAATGCAAGCGTTATTTGGTTTGTGAAAAACGGCCCGTCTGGGCCGTTTTTCTCGTTTTTTACACGTCCTCCGGCAGCCGCCCCAACAGCAGCATCGCCCCGGCCTCCGCCAGCAGCAGGTCGGGGGAGCCGCCGTCATAGGGGAGGACCAGCTCCTGACGCTCCACCGCCCTGCCGTCCAGGGCGGCAAACTCCCGCTGCACCGCCACCGAGGCCCGCTGTCCGTCCAGGCTGGACAGGGCGAGGGTGTTCCGGCTGGATACGCCGTAGCTGAGCACGGTGCCGGCGGGCAGCAGCCGGGTGAGGGCGGCCCGCCCGCCGGGGAGCAGGGCGGTGCGGCAGTTGAGGGACCCGGCCCCCGCCCAGCCGGTGGCGCCGGGGGACACCACCAGCAGGTCCAGGGGCAGGCCGGCCAGCAGCGCCGGGTGGCGGCAGGCCCGCACCAGGGCATGGGCGCCCTGGGCCAGGCGGCCCATCCGCTCCGCCAGCCCCTCGTCCCGCTCCCACACGCCGATCTGCCACATACACCGCACCTCCCCCTCGTATGTACCCGCCGGGGGATAGTGTGGCTCTGCGGGAGGTTTTTTATGCGCGGCATCATTGTCACGCGACCATTGGGCGCACGGCCGGGTCGCTTTCGCTCCGACTCGGGCAAAACCCAGCCCCACTGTGTGGGCCTTGGGCTTTTGCCCTCGCTCCGTTCCAAGCTCCCCTGTGCGCCTATCGTCGCGCTTCTCTGCGGTGGGTAAACAGCACGTAATTCACCACGTTGCCCAGAATGAGGATGGTGCCGCACAGGTACAGCCACACCAGCATGATGATGACGGAGGCCAGCGAGCCGTAGATGAGCGAGTAGCGGGTGGAGTTGCTCATGAGCAGGGAAAAGATGACGGATGCCGCCGCCAGCGCCGCCGACGCCGCCAGCGCCCCGGGCACCACCGGGGGGCGGGGCTTGTCCAGCGGGGCGGCAAACCGGTAGAGCAGCAGGATGAACAGGAACACCATGCCCAGCAGGAGCAGGTACTTCACCCACTGCCAGGTGCCGAAGCGCTCCACCAGCCCCTCCAGGCGCAGCACCTGTCCCAGCAGGTGGAAGAACCAGTTGCCGGTGACCACCACCGCCAGGGACAGGTAGATGGTGGCCAGCAGCAGCACGGAAAACAGGATACTGGCCGCAAGCTGGCCGATCCCCCGGAAGGTGGCCCGGCCATACAGCTCGTGCATGATGTTCATCAGCCCCCGCACGGCGGCGGAGGCGAACAGGACCGTGAGGAACGCGCCGGACAGCAGCATGGCGGCGGACTGGTTGGTGTCGATATAGACGAGGTAGTCCTGAAAAATGGCCAGCACCCCCTCCGGCAGGAAGGGGTCGGCCTGGTCCACCAGAGCGGACAGGTCCAGGCGCAGCTCGTTGACGAAGGCGGAGATGCAGATCATGATGGGAAAGAAGGTGAGGATGAGGAAATAGGCCAGCTCAGCGGCAGCCCGGCTGACGCGCTTGGAAAAGTATACATCCACCACATCCGCCGCGAAGCGGATGGGCGGGTGCGCGCGCAGGAACCGGTCCAGCTTTTGTTTCACGGGTTGTCCCCCTTCCGTGGGCTGTTTGGCCAATTATACCAGAAGCGGGAGGAGATGACAACCGAAAATAATGTCGAGGAGACTACGCAAGGAGCATATCCAGGTCTTCCACGGTGAGCGAGGGGTTGAGGGCGCGGCTGACGGCGTAGCCCAGCAGCTTGCCCAGATCGGCCACCCGGCTGTCCACCTCCCGGGGGGTGACAAAAAAGCCGTCCCCCTGAGGCAGGTCGTCCCGGTCCAGCCCGGTCCGGCCGGCCTGCTCCATCAGGTCCAGGGCAAGGGTGGCCCCGTCCACCACCGTGGGCACCCCCACGGTGAACACCGGGACGCCCAGGCTGTCCCGGTTCAGGGGGTGGCGGTGGTTGCCCACCCCGGAGCCGGGGGTCACCCCGGTGTCGGACAGCTGCACCGTGCGGCACAGCCGGTCCAGCGAGCGGGAGGCCAATGCGTCCACCACCACCACGCAGGACGGCTTGAGCCGTCCGGCCAGGGCCTCGGCCACCAGGCTGCTCTCCATCCCGGTGGAGGCCAGCACCCCCGGCGCGGCGGCGGCCACGGGCCGCAGGGCGCCAAAGTGCTCCGGCACCTGCTCCACCAGATGGCGGGTGACCAGCAGGTGGTCCACCGCAAGCGGGCCCACCAGGTCGGGGGTGACGGCCCGGTTGCCCAGACCCACCACCAGGGCGGGGCCGTCCTGGGGCAGCAGGGGGCGCAGACAGCCGGACACCGCCGACACCGCCCGGGCGAACGCCCCCTCCTCCCGGCGGAGCAGTCCGTCCAGCTCAATAGTGATATACACCCCCTGGGGCTTGCCCAGAGCCTGGGCCCCCTCGGGGCTGGCGATGGTCACTGTGGTCACCTGAAAGCCCTCCCGGCTGCCCTCCTCGGCCCGGACGCCGGTGAGGGCGGAGGCGTCCCGCGCCCCCTCCCGCCAGAGCTGGTGGGCCTCCACGGCCAGATCGGTGCGTCGCTGCGTCATAGTTCGCGTTCCCCTTCCTGCTATATATTGTGGCCGCTGGGGCCGTTTGCTCCTATTTTTTGCCGGGGGAAAGTTTCTATGCGAAAAAATGAAAATAAGTGTTGCAATTTTTTGATTTTAATGTTAGAATACATATCTGCGGCGGGAAACCGCATATATGAAATCAAAAATATCGGAGGAGGTGTTTGGTTTGCCCAATATCAAGTCTGCGAAGAAGCGCGTCCTGGTCAATGCGACGAAGGCCGCTCAGAACAAGGCGCAGAAGTCCGCGCTCAAGACCAACCTGAAAAAGTTTGAGGCCGCGGTGGCCGGCGGCAACCGCAGCGAGGCCGATGCCGCATATAAGGTGGCCGTCAAGGCTGTGGATCAGGCTGCCGCGAAGGGTCTGCTGCACGGCAACAACGCTGCCAACAAGAAGAGCGCCATGACCCTGAAGCTGAACAAGCTGGCGTGAGCAAACAGAAGAAAAACCGTCTGTGAAAGACAGGCGGTTTTTTCATGCCCAATCAAGTGGAGAACGCCTCCCGCCGGGTGGCGGGAGGCGTTTGAAACTATGGTGCGGTGCCTGTCCAGGCGGAACCCTGCGGGCGGGAGTCAGTCTGCCAGCGCCGCCGTGATAATCGCCATGGAGTAGACCTCCAGGGCGTTGCAGCCCCGGGACAGGTCGTTGATGGGGGCGTTCAGGCCCAGCAGGATGGGGCCGTAGGC
>CAJUOT010000042.1 GCA_910588135.1 uncultured Oscillospiraceae bacterium
TGTCGCTGACCCTGTGCGCGGCCCTGGTGATGCCGTCCTTCGCGGCGGTGGCGCTCAGCACCGCTTTGGATGAGCAGGGAAACTGGATTGCTGACAAGCAGGCAGAAGCAAAAAATAAGGACACCGGCGTCGAGGAATATTACTTGGAGAACGATCTGACGCTGAAAAAGACTCTGGTGATCGGCGCGGGGGTCGCGGCGTCCATTGAGCTGAACGGCCACGCCCTGAAGCTCAACGATTCGGTGGAAAAGGTAGTGGAGAACAACATTGTCACCGGCGTGAAGGTGACCAACAACGACCCCGACGTGGCCGGCGTCAAGGACGCGAACGGCAACGAGGGGGTCAAGACGGGCGCGGTCATCAAGGTGAAGGGCGACGCCAGCCTGACCATCACGGACGAGTCAGCGGTCAAAAAAGACGAGAACGGCGACGCGATCCTGAACGAGGAGGGCGAGAAGCAGTATGTCCTCGGCCAGGGCACCGGCGCCATCAGCGGCGGCAACAACGCCCCTGATTCCATGTGGGACAGCGAGTTCTATGGCGGCGGCATCAGCGTCTCCAACACCGCGAACCTGACCATGAAGGGCGGCAAGGTTACCGGGAACGTGGCCGCCCGCGCCGGCGGCGGCATTGGCATGACCAGCAACAGCCTATATCCATTACCCAATGAAACGGCCAGCGGAACCATGAACCTGGAGGGCGTGGAGGTCTCCGACAATGTGGTCTATTTTGCAACCGGCAAGTTGGGCAGCGGGGGCGGCATTTATGCCGGCGCGGTCAAGGACGTCAACCTGACGGATGTCCGAATCAGCGGCAATGAATCCAACGACACTGGAGGCGGGCTCTCCGCGCAGGAGTGCACCAATGTCACCCTGACCAACTGCGAGGTCACGGGAAACAGGTCAAGCACTGCGCTGGGTTATCCGTATGGTTGGCAAGGCGGCGGGATTTTCCTGGAGGACTGCACCAACGCCACGCTGGACAACACCAAGGTGACCGGGAACCAGGCGATGCTAGACGGCGGCGGGATGTATGTCAGGGCAATGGACACAAGCAGCACCGTTACGCTGAAAAACAACACCGTGTTCGCGGACAACACCGCCAAGTTCAACAAGGTGAGCTCAGAGCGCAACGATATCCATATGAGGGTTATGAGTGCCGGTAAAGAGATAGCACTGAACGTCGTGCCGAACATGGACGCGGACGGGAATAAGATTCCCGCCATGCTCCAGGGCGAGGACGGCACGCTGAGGCAGTTTAACAGCTGGGAAGCGAAAGCCTCGTCGAGAATATATGATTATGTGAATCAAAAGTGGTTATCGAACTCCTATCTCGAGCAGCGCTCGGAACACCTTGAAGAGGCTCTCAGCTCTGAGGGGAAACTGACAGCGGAATTTGCATATAAAAATTATTGGAATGAGGATAATACGATCTGCACTCAGATTGGAATGTATGATATTAAGCTGACCTCCGACTGGGTCGACCACGAGCATTCCTATGAGGAGGAGATCACCACGACGCCCACCTGCACGGAGAAGGGTGAGAAAACCTTCACCTGCGCCTGCGGCGACCACTACACCGTGCCCATCGACCCCCTGGGTCACGACATGGGCGAGTGGGTTGTGACCAAACGGCCCGCCATCGGCGTGAAGGGCGAGGAGCAGCGCGAGTGCAAGCGTGAGGGCTGCGACTACAAGGAGACCCGGGAGCTGCCCGCCCTGCCCTCGAATCTCAACCCCGGCGGCACCACCATTGAAGAGCCCGAGGTGCCCCTGGCGGGCCTGTTCACCCGGGCGGACGCCATCGGCTACCTGTGGGAGCAGAGCGGCGAGCCCGAGTGGGAGCTGTCCGACTTCCCCGATGTGCCCGAGGATCACGAGTGGGCGGTTGCTATCGGCTGGGCCCAGGATATGGGTATCGCGCTGGCCGACAAGGACGGCAACTTCCGGCCCGACGACCTGGTTCTGCGCAGCGTGGAGAGCCTGGAAATCAGCCCCGAGGGCGAGCTCCAGGAGTTCCTGAACCGCTACGCGGTGTACGCCGGCATCGAGCTGGACGCCGACGAGCTGTTCATCAAGCTGGAGGGCGCGTGGGATGACATCATCATGGGCGAGGACGCCCAGGTCATCTTCGATGACTTCTTCGCCAAGCTGGAGGCGGCGCTGAACGCGGCGGCGTAAGGCCGCGAAAACCCGATCAAACGGCAAAAATGGCCCCGGGACACTGTCCCGGGGCCGCTCTTATTCCTCCAGCGCCAGCGCCTCCAGCCCGTCCCGATCCCGCACCGACACCGAACGGTAGCCCAGCCCCACCAGCCCCTGGGCGGACAGCTCCCCCAGCACCCGGCTCACCGTTACCCGGGACAGGCCCACCGCCTGACCGATGCCCTCGTGGGTGGCCTTGACGGGGCCGTCTCCCGGCTGGACCAGCAGCCACCGGGCCACCCGGCGGGGGGCGGGCAGGGAGGCGGCTTCCACATGGCCGGACAGCGTCCGCACCGTCCGGGCCAGATACTGGAGCATGGGCAGGGCCAGTTCCGGGTGGCGCTGAAAAGCGGCGTCCAGCTGCGCCCGGTCCACGGCCAGGATCAGGCAGTCCTCCAGCGCCATGGCGGAGGTCACCCGGGGGCAGCCGTCAAAAAAGGACGCCTCGCCCATCAGGTCGCCGGAGCGGTGGACGGCCAGCACCCGCTCCTCTCCGGAAGGGGTGCTGATAAAGCTGCGCACCGAGCCGGAGGAGAGGTAGTAAAAGTGATCGGGCCGGGTCCCCTGCAGATAGACCATCTGGCCCGCCCGGTATTTCCGGGGGGCGCGTCCCCCGGCCAAAAGATTCCAATCTGCCATACCATGCACCCCGCGTTGTGATTTGCCCTGCTCTTTGTATCATAGTTTACATTGTTTCCGGTTGGTGTTTGGCATAATGAGTGCACAAAATTTTTTGAGGAGGAATTGACCCATGGGCATGACCATGACCCAGAAAATTCTGGCCCGGGCCGCTGGGCTTCCCCGTGTGGAAGCTGGACAGCTCATCGAGGGGAAGCTGGATCTGGTGCTGGGCAACGACATCACCACCCCGGTGGCCATCACGGAGTTCAAAAAGGCGGGGCTTTCCACCGTGTTCGACCGGGACAAAATTGCCATCGTGCTGGACCACTCCACCCCCTGCAAGGACATCAAGTCCGCCCAGCTGTGCGCCGCCTGCCGGGAGTTTGCCAAAGAGCACGCCATCACCCACTTCTACGACGTGGGCCAGATGGGCATTGAGCACGCGCTCTTGCCGGAAAAGGGCCTTGCCGCTCCCGGCGAGGTGATCATCGGGGCGGACTCCCACACCTGCACCTACGGGGCCCTGGGGGCCTTCTCCACCGGGGTGGGCTCCACCGACATGGCGGCGGGTATGGCCACGGGGCTGGCCTGGTTCAAGGCGCCCTCCGCCATCAAGGTGAACCTGGTGGGGAAGCTGGGCCCCTATGTCAGCGGCAAGGACGTGATCCTGCACCTCATCGGCAGGATCGGGGTGGACGGGGCGCTGTACCAGTCCCTGGAGTTCACAGGGGACGGGGTGGCCTCCCTGGAGATGGACGACCGCTTCACCATCTGCAACATGGCCATCGAGGCCGGGGCCAAGAACGGTATCTTCCCGGTGGACGGCAAGACGCTGGACTACTTAAAGGGTCGGGTGGACCGGGAGTTCACCGCCTTTGAGGCCGACCCGGACGCGGAGTACACAAAGGAAATTACCATCGACCTGTCCGCCCTGCGGCCCACGGTGGCCTTTCCCCACCTGCCCTCCAACACAAAAACCGTGGATGAGGCGGCGGGCAAGCCCATCCAGCAGGTGGTCATCGGCTCGTGCACCAACGGGCGGCTGAAGGACCTGCGGGAGGCCGCCGCCATCCTCAAGGGCCGGAAGGTGGCGGACGGGGTGCGGTGCATCGTCATACCCGCCACCCAGCAGATTTACCTGGGCGCCATGGCGGAGGGGCTGGTGGCCGACTTTATCCACGCCGGGGCGGTGGTGTCCACCCCCACCTGCGGGCCCTGCCTGGGCGGGCATATGGGCGTTTTGGCCGACAACGAGTGGGCCGTTTCCACCACCAACCGCAACTTTGTGGGCCGCATGGGCCCCACCAGCTCCATGATTATCCTGGCCAGCCCCGCGGTGGCGGCGGCCAGCGCCGTCACCGGCGTGGTCACCGACCCTGCGACATTGTAAGGGAGGGGAAACGAGCATGAAAATTTATAAATACGGCGACAACGTGGACACCGACGTCATCATCCCCGCCCGGTATCTCAACGCCCCGGACGAACAGTCCCTGGCCTCCCACTGCATGGAGGACATCGACGCCTCCTTTGCCTCCACGGTGGAGGCAGGGGACATCGTGGTGGGCGGGGCCAACTTCGGCTGCGGCTCCTCCCGGGAGCACGCCCCCCTGGCCATCAAGGCCTGCGGGGTGAAGTGCGTCATTGCCAAGAGCTTTGCCCGCATCTTTTACCGCAACGCCATCAACATCGGCTTTCCCATCCTGGAGTGCCCGGAGGCGGTGGACGGCATCTCCCCCGGGGATACGGTGGGCGTGGACTTCCAGAGCGGGGCCATCGTCAATAAGACCACGGGCAAGACCTTCCAGGCCGCGCCCTTCCCGGAGTTTGTCAACGGCATCATTGAAAACGGCGGACTGCTGAAGTCGCTGAAGGCCAGAGGGGTGGCGAAATGAGCGGGAATCCAGCGTCCCAAAGGGGATGCTGGACGCCGGGGCAGGGCCTGTCCACCAGCGCCATCAAATGGATTGCCCTGTTCTTCATGACGCTGGACCACATCGCGGCCTTCGGATTCGAGATTCCTATCGTGGGGCGGTTCTACAACCCGCTGCGGCTGGCGGGCCGGATTGCCGCGCCCCTGTTCCTCTTTGCGCTGGTCCAGGGGCTGCGGCACACGTCCAGCAGGCCGAAATTCCTCCTCCGGCTGTATCTGGCGGGGATGGGGACGGGGTTGTTCGTGGCCGCCACCAACCTGCTGTTTGGGGAGATTGTGGGGTACAGCACCCCGGGAAATATCATCTTCACCTTTTTCTACGTGGCGCTGTATTCCTGGGCTGTGGAAGGGGTGGTGGAAGGGTTCCGGAAACACAATTGGCGGGGGGCGGCGCTGTCTCTCCTGTGCTGTGTTCTGCCGCTTCTGGCCCAGCCCCTGCGCCTGGCGCTATGGGAGCTGCCACGTATGGGGGACGGCATTGCGGCAATGTTCCTGACGCACAACCTCATCGACAGCTTTCTGCCCACGCTCAGCAGTGTGGATTACGGTGGCGGAATGATTTTCCTCGGTGTGATGCTCTACTTTGCCAAAACGAAGGGGCGGCAGTGCGGGGTGTTCGCCGCCTTCTGCCTGGTGTGCATGGCCGGGGCTGTGGCGGGCCGGTTCTACTATCCCATCCAGGATGTTTCCTCCTTCACCATGACGTTTTTCGACCCGTTCCAGTGCCGGATGGCGCTGGCCCTGCCCTTTATGCTGCTCTACAACGGACAGCGGGGGAGGGGGCCGAAATGGTTCTTCTATATCTACTACCCCGCCCACCGGTATGTCATCTCTGTGGTGGAGACGGCAGTGCAGGCCCTGTCTTGACTCCGCAAATTTGAATAGAAAGGCTGGAAACCTAATGAACTATAAAATCGCCCTCATCCGGGGGGACGGTATCGGCCCGGAAATCGTCAACGAGGCGGTAAAGGTCATGGACAAAATCGGTGAAAGGTTCGGCCACACCTTTGCATACGTGGACGTGCCCATGGGGGGCTGCGCCACCGACGCGGTGGGGGTGAGCTACCCGGATGGCACGGCGGAGCTGTGCAAAAGCTGCGACGCGGTGCTGCTGGGTGCGGTGGGCGGTCCCAAATGGGGCAGCGACAGGCCCGCCGAGCAGCGGCCGGAGACCGCCCTGCTGGCCATCCGCAAGGACCTGGGGCTGTACGCCAACCTGCGCCCCGCCGCCCTGCGGCCCGCCCTGGCGGAGGCCTGCCCGCTGAAAAAGGAGACGGCGGAAAAGGGCATCGACCTGCTCATGGTGCGGGAGCTCACCGGGGGCATCTACTTCGGCAAGCGGGATCGCTACCAGACCGAGGACCGGGGGCTGGAGTGTACCGACCTGATGGCCTATTCTGAAAAGGAGATCGAGCGCATCGGCCGCAGGGCCTTCGAGATGGCGCGGCTGCGCCGCAAAAAGGTGTCCAGCGTGGACAAGGCCAACGTGCTGGAGACCTCCCGGCTGTGGCGGTCCGTCATGCACCGGCTGGCGGCGGAGTACCCCGACGTGGAATATGAGGACGTGCTGGTGGACAACTGCGCCATGCAGCTGGTGCGGGACCCGGGGCAGTTCGACGTGGTGGTCACCGAGAATATGTTCGGCGACATCCTGTCCGACGAGGCGTCCATGGTCACCGGCTCCATCGGCCTGCTGCCCTCCGCCTCCATGGGGGACGGCGCTCCGGCGCTGTACGAGCCCATCCACGGCTCCGCGCCCGACATTGCGGGCCAGGACAAGGCCAACCCCATCGCCACCATCCTGTCCGCCGCCATGATGTTCCGCTACTCCTTTCAGCTGGCCGCCGAGGCGGACGCCATTGAGCGCGCCGTGGATCAGGCGCTGGCCGACGGCTGGCGCACCGCCGACATTGCCCGGCCGGGGGAGAGCGTCATTGGGACGCAGAAAATGGGCGAGGTTATCCGCGCAAGTATTTGAGCAAACGGCCGGGACGCCAGACGTTCCGGCCATTCCATTGTCTCCTTGCAATGAGCGGCGTCCCGTGATAAAATAGGTGATATAAGGGGTAATAGAGATGAGAAGTGATATTTTGAATTATTTGCGGGAGGAGCTCCGGCAACGCTGTGAGCAGCCCTCCAATCAATTTGGGATGGGCGTGTACGATCATATTGAGGCAGTGGTCAAAAACGGGGCTTTTTTGGCGGAGCGGTACGGGGCGGACAAAGAGGTTGTGATGATTGCGGCATGGCTCCATGATATTGCATCTATCACCGATTACAGCCTGTATCCCGGCCACCACATCCACGGGGCGGAGATGGCCCAAGGCATTCTGTCCCAATGGAACTATGAGCCAGAAAAGATTGCGCTGGTGCAAAACTGCATTCGCAGCCACCGGGGCAGCGTGCCACTGGACCGGGAGAGCGTGGAGGCGCTGTGCGTGGCGGACGCGGACGCGATTTCTCATTTTGACAGCCTGCCCAGCCTGTTGTATCTGGCCTACCGGGAGCGGGGCATGGAGTTCGGGGAAGGGAAGAAATTCGTGAAGGAAAAGCTGGAGCGGAGCTTTCAAAAGCTGTCGCCCCGGAGCAGGGAGCTTTACCGAAACAAATATCGGCGGGTCATGGATATACTGAATGGATAGAGAGAAGGGGAGAGAGGACATGATTTTAGCCATTGACGTGGGCAACATCCGCACCACCATCGCCCTGTTCACCCAGGAGGGGGCGCTGTCCTTCCAGTCGGAGCTGGAGACGGACGCGAAAATCACCGACGACCGCTGCGCCATCGACCTGATGGGGGTGTTCGCCCTCTACCGGGCGGACCTGGGGGCGGTGGACGGGGCGATCTTGTCCAGCGTGGTGCCCCCCATCACCGGCGCCTACGCCCGCACCCTGCGGCGGCTCACAGGCAAGCCCCCGCTGGTGGTGGGGCCGGGGCTGAAAACCGGGCTCAACATCAAAGCGGAGATCCACAACCAGCTGGGCAGCGACATTGTGGCCTCCTGTGTGGCCGCCTGCGCCCTCTACCCGACCCCCGCCATTGTCATCAACTCCCGCACCGCCGTCACCTTTTCCTATATGAGCGAGAACGCCTTCGAAGGCTGCGCCATTATGCCGGGGGTGGACATCGCGCTGGAGGCACTGTCCCGGAACGGAGCCCAGCTTCCCCAGATATCCATGGCCCAGGTGGACACCCCTCTGGGCCGGAATACGGTGGACTCCATGCGGGCCGGGGTGCTGTACGGCTACAGCGGCGCTTTTGACCGGGTGATCGAGTCCCTGGAGTCCGCCGCCGGGGCCGCTGCCGCCGCCGTGGTGGCCACGGGGGGCCGCGCCCCCGCCCTCTACCGGCTGTGCCGCAGGGAGATCACATACGACCATGACCTTCTGGTCAAGGGATTGTACCTGCTGTACCGCAAAAATATCCGCCGCTGAGCGCCGCCCCGTCCGCCAAAGCGGGCGGGGTGTTTTAACGGAGCCGCATCCGCAGCTTTCCCCTGATGCGGAAGCGCTGCGGATGCGCCAAAAGGTCTTGCGTTTCTACAGGGCCGGGCATATAATGTGCAGGAAAAACAATGGGAGGGATTGCATTGAAGGAGCTGGCTCAAATCGCCTCTGCGGTGCAGGTGTCCAGCACCATGGCCATGGACGCGCTGGCAAAGAAGATGAAGGCGGACGGTATTGATGTGATCGGCTTCGGCGCGGGCGAGCCGGATTTTAACACCCCGGACCATATCAAGGCGGCTGCGGAGCAGGCCATTGCCGGCAATGTGACCCGCTATACCCCCGCCTCCGGCACCGCGGAGCTGAAGCAGGCCGTGTGCCGAAGAATGAAGGAGGACTGCGGCCTGGACTATACGCCCGAGCAAGTTGTGGTCTCCAGCGGGGCCAAGCACTGTGTGTATCTGGCGCTGCGGGCGCTGGTGGACCCCGGCGACGAGGTGATCCTGCCCGCCCCCTTCTGGGTGAGTTATCTGGAGCTGGTGAAAATGGCGGGCGGCGTGCCCGTGGTGGTCACCGCCCCGGAGTCCGCAGGCTTCAAAATGACGGCGGGGCAGCTTGCCGCCGCCATTACGCCCAGGACCAAGGCCCTCATCCTCAACAACCCCTGTAACCCCACCGGCATGGTGTATGACCGGGAGGAGCTGGCTGCCCTTGCCCGGGTGTGCGTGGAACGGGATATCTACATCATCTCCGATGAGATCTATTACAGCCTGATGTATGACGGGGCGGGCTTTACCTCGGTGGCCGCGCTGGGGGAGGGAGTGAAGGAGCGCGCCATCCTCGTCAACGGCGTGTCCAAGTCCTACGCCATGACCGGCTAGCGGATCGGCTACCTGCTGTCCAGCGAGCGGATCGCAAGGGTGATGGCAAACTACGTCAGCCACTCCACCGGATCGCCAAGCTCGGTGTCTCAGGCCGCCTCGGCGGCGGCGCTGGGCGGCCCCCAGGACTGTGTGGAGGGGATGCGCCGGGCCTTTGAGGAGCGCAGGAACTATATTGTGGAGCGCATCAACGCCATGGACGGTGTGAGCTGTCTCAAACCGGAAGGTGCGTTCTATGTGATGATGAACGTGGAGAAGCTGCTGGGCCGCACCATCTGCGGGGAGCGCATCGGCAGCAGCGGCGAGTTTGCCGCCGCCCTGCTCAAGCACGGCCTGGTGGCCACGGTGCCGGGCAGCGGTATGGGGGCCCCCAATTTTGTCCGCTGGTCTTACGCCGTCAGCCTGGACAACATCGAAAAGGGCATGGACCGGCTGGAGGAGTTCCTGAAAAAAAGAAAATAATTCTCGAAAAGATTTGACATTTCCGGCCAGGTTTAGTATAATACCAGTCGTGCCATTATGCGAGGTGTGCCATGAAACTGGATCTGAAGCGTTTTGCCCAGCAGCCCGGAGGGGCGCTGCCCTTCCAATTCCAACTGGACCTGTCCGATGTGGAGTGGAGCGGCACGCGGCCGTTTACCCGGCCCATCCAGGTCAAAGGGGAGGTCCGGAACAGGGCGGGGGCGATGATGCTGACCGTCCGGCTGGACACAATCCTTTCGCTGGCCTGCGACCGGTGCGCCAAGCCTTTCGAGCGTGGGAAAACGGTGGAGTATGAAACCCTGCTGGCCCTTGAGCTGGCGAACGGGGAGAACGACGACATCGTGGTGGCCGGCCCGGACGGCGAACTGGAGCTGGACGGGCTGATGCGGGAGGTATTCCTCCTCGAAATGGACACAAAAAACCTCTGTGACCCGGACTGCAAGGGCCTTTGTCCCGGCTGCGGCGTGGACTTGAATGTGGAAAAGTGCCGCTGCAAGAGGGAGATCGACCCCAGGCTGGCCAAGCTGGCCCAGCTGCTGGAACCGGAGAAAGCAGACCAGTAGGCTGTATGTCCATGGACATTGACGAAATAAGGAGGTGTCAAAATGGCCGTCCCGAAGAGTAAAGTATCCAAGCAGCGCCGCAACAAGCGCCGCAGTTCCGTGTGGAAGCTGGAAACGCCCGGTATCAACACCTGCCCCAAGTGCGGTACCGTCACCCTGCCCCACCGTGTATGCAGGAACTGCATGAGCTACAATGGCCGTGAGGTCGCCCCCGCCGAAAAGTAATAGAAAAAGCTGTCGTGCGAGCGGCAGCTTTTTTGTTGTTTTCTCCCCGGAATTTTTCCCATTTCCCCCTATCTTTTTTTAGGAAGATTTGGTATACTAACCTATAATGTGTGCAACGCCGCCTGCCGCGCTCAGGAATACCGGGCTTTTCCGGCGGGCCTTGTAGGAGGAATGTATCATGGCGAAGCCCTTGGTGGCCATTGTGGGCCGCCCCAACGTGGGCAAATCCATGTTGTTCAATAAGCTGACGGGCAAGCGCCTGTCCATTGTGGAGGACACGCCGGGCGTCACCCGTGACCGGCTGTACGCCCAGGCGGAGTGGCGGGGCCGCACCTTCGACCTGGTGGACACCGGCGGCATCGAGCCGGGGACGGACGACCAGATTCTGTCCTTCATGCGGGAGCAGGCGGAGATCGCCATCGCCTCCGCCACGGTGATCGTCTTTGTGTGCGACATCCGCACCGGCATGACTGCCGCCGACCAGGAGGTGGCCGGGATGCTCCAGCGGTCTCAAAAGCCGGTGGTGCTGGCGGTGAACAAGATGGACTCCACCGGCCATACCGACCCGGATATCTACGAGTTTTACAATCTGGGGCTGGGCGACCCCTACCCGGTGTCCGCCGTCCACGGCCACGGCACCGGAGACCTGCTGGACGCCTGCTTCCAGTTCTTCCCTCCGCAGGACGAGGGGGAGGAGGAGGACGATGTGGTGAAGGTGGCCATCATCGGCAAGCCCAACGTGGGCAAGTCCTCCCTGGTGAACCGCATCCTGGGCCAGGAGCGGGTCATCGTGTCCGACGTGGCGGGCACCACCCGGGACGCCGTGGACAGCTACCTGGAAAAGAACGGGCAGAAATACCTCATCATCGACACGGCGGGGATGCGGAAAAAGTCCAAGGTGGACGACCGGGTGGAGAAGTTTTCCGTTTTGCGTGCCACCATGGCCATTGAGCGCAGCGACGTGTGCCTCATCATGATCGACGCCCAGGAGGGGGTCACCGAGCAGGATACCAAGGTGGCCGGACTGGCCCACGAGGCGGGCAAGGCCTGCGTCATCGTGGTGAACAAGTGGGACGCCATTGAGAAGGACGGCAAGACCATGCAGCGCATGGAGGAGGACGTCCGCCGGGATCTGAGCTATATGACCTACGCCCCGGTGCTGTTCCTCTCCGCCCTGACTGGCCAGCGGGTGGACAAGCTGTTCGGGCTGATTGACAACGTGGTGAACCAGGCGGCCATGCGGATACCGACCGGGGTGCTCAACCAGGTGCTTAATGACGCCCAGGCCCGGGTGCAGCCCCCCACGGACAAGGGCAAGCGGCTGAAGATCTACTATATGACCCAGATCGGGGTGAAGCCCCCCCACTTTGTTATCTTCTGCAACGACGCAAAGCTGTTTCACTTTTCCTACCAGCGTTACCTGGAAAACCAGATTCGGGCTGTTTTCGGCCTGACGGGGACCCCGGTGCGCATCACCATCCGACAAAAGGGCGACAAGGAGGATTGACCATGAACTCTCGTATGCTGGAAGCGGCCAGCGTCAGCTCCGGCTGGCTGGCGGTGGCGGCCATCGGTGTGGCGGTGGTGGCTTATTTCCTGGGCTGTTTCAATGGGGCTGTGGTGGTGTCCCGGTACATCCTTCGGGATGACATCCGGGATCACGGTAGCGGCAACGCGGGGCTGACCAATTTTTACCGGGTGTTCGGCGGGCCGCTGACGGCGGTGGTGATCCTCAGCGACGTGGTCAAGGCGGTGCTGGCGGTGCTGTTCGCCATGTTCATTGCCGGCCACATCTCGCCGGATCTGGTCACCCTGGCCAAATACTGGGGAGGGACATTCTGCATTCTGGGGCATATGTTCCCCTGCACCTTCCAGTTCCGGGGAGGCAAAGGGGTGCTGTCCGGCGGCGCCATCGCCCTGATGATCGACTGGCGGGTGGCGCTGGTGGTGTGGGGCGGGTTTATCATCCTGGCTGTGGCCACCAAATATGTGTCGCTGGGTTCGTGCTGGGCGGGATTTTCCTTTCCCTTTGCGTCCTGGTTTGTGTACCGTGACCCGCTGATCCTGCTGCTGGCCGCCGTGATGGGCGGGCTGCTGCTGTGGAAGCACCGGGGGAATATGGTGCGTCTGGTGAAGGGGACCGAGTCCAAGTTCGCGTTCCACGCCGGCAGCCAGTCCAGGGCGGGCAAGGCCAGGGAGGCGCAGAACCAGCCGCCCGCGCCCGAGGCGGGTTCCACGCAGGCGCCGGGAGACGGACAGCCGGCGGATCGGAAGAAGGAGAACGAATAAGGGGGACGCGGACGATGGTTCTCGGGCATATGAAGCTGTACCGGAAGTGGAAGGGCCGGTGGGCCACCGGCCTGAAGGCGCGGAGGTTCCGGCGGCTGATGGAGCTGGCCCCCCGGCGGTCGGACCGGCCCCTGCGGGTGCTGGAGGTGGGCTGCGGCAACGGCAAGGACATGATGCAGTTCATGTCGGACGCCTCCCGGTACCAGCTGTGGGGGGTGGATGTCCGGTTCCAGGGGTTCACCCAGGAGAATTTCACGTTCTGTCAGGCGGACGGGGAAAATCTGCCCTTCCCGGACAAATATTTTGATCTGGTGCTGACGGTGGGCGTGCTGGAACACATTGAGCCGATGGAAAAGCTGTGCAGGATGATTGCCGAGATGGACCGGGTGGGGGAACATCTGATCTCCGTAGTCCCATGTGTGTCCACCTTTGTGGAGCCCCACTGCGGCGGCGTGCGCTGGCCGCTGAAGCTCCATCCGCGGTACATGGGGGAGCAGCCGGGCGTCCAGCTGCATCTGAATTTTTTCACGGACCACACCTGGACCAAGTTCGAGGGGTTTGCCGGCTGTAAGGTAAAGCGCTTTTTCTATCTGGCGCCCTTGATCCGCAACACAGTGATTTACCGGTAAAAAAATCGAACCCCGCGCGAAAGCGCGGGGTTCGATCTGCTTCCTTATGGAATCACACGGCGCGGGTGACCTTGCCGGAGCGGAGGCAGCGGGTGCACACGTAGACGTGCTTGGGCGCGCCGTCCACCACAGCCTTGACGCGCTTGACGTTGGGCTTCCAGGGGCGGTTGGAGCGGCGGTGGGAGTGGGATACCTGAATGCCGAAGTTCACGCCTTTGCCGCAGAACTCGCACTTGGCCATATTGACTAACCTCCTTGCTGGTTGGAATTTGTTCAAACGATAACTATGATATGCTATCACAGGAAGCGGGAAAAATCAAGTGCGAATTTGCTGAATCCGCTATTTTTTTCGGGGCGGGGATGTGGTAGAATAGAGGGGAGAACATGAGAAAAGGAGCGTGGCAGGAGTGGCAAAAAACGCGGGCATCAAGCTGGGCACCATCATTGACACCTTCCATCTGGACGTGCTTTATGGGCCGGAGGGATACCGGGAGAGAAGGATCACCATTGAGGACGTAAACCGGCCCGGCCTCCAGCTCACCGGCTTTTTTGACTATTTTGACAAGGAGCGGATGCAGCTGCTGGGGCTGGTGGAAATCTCCTATTTGGAGGGCATCACCTCGGAGATGCGGGCCGCGGTGTTTGACACGCTGTTTTCCTATCACACTCCGGCGGTCATCTTTGCCAGGGGGCTGAAGCCCTACCCGGAGTGCATGGAAATGGCCCGGAAGCACGCCCAGGTGATCCTGGGGACCCAGGAGAACACCGCCAACATCATGAGCACCATGATCGCCTACCTGCGCACGGCGCTGTCCCCCACCATCACCCGTTCCGGCGTGCTGGTGGAGGTGTACGGCGAAGGCGTGATGCTGGCGGGGGAATCGGGCGTGGGCAAGAGCGAGACCGCCATTGAGCTGGTCAAGCGGGGCCACCGGCTCATCGCCGACGACGCGGTGGAGATCCGCCGCAACCCCAGCGGGGGGCTGATCGGCACCGCGCCGGAGCTCATCCGCCACTATATCGAGCTGCGGGGGATCGGCGTGGTGGACGTGCGGCGGCTGTTCGGTATGTCCGCCGTCAAATTTGACAGCGCCATTGATATGATGATTCAGCTTGAAATCTGGCAGGATGGCAAGGCCTATGACCGGCTGGGGGCGGACGAGCATTTCACCACGCTGCTGGAGGCGCGCATTCCCACCCTGACCATCCCTGTGAAGCCTGGCCGGAACCTGGCCGTGATCATTGAGGTGGCCGCCATGAACAACAGGAACAAAAAGATGGGCTACAACGCCGCCCTGGAATTCTCCCGCCAGGTGGACGACCATATCGACCAGACGTACCTGGAGCTCAATCCACAATGAACAGGGGGGAGGCGCGCTGCGGGCCGGTGCTGTATGTGAAATGCCCCATCGGGACGGTAGGGCTGGCAGACGACGGGCAGGGCCTCAGCCGGGTATTCTTATACCAGGGGGGCGAAGCCCCGCCGGCGGGGGACGGGACCCCGCTGACCCTCCGGGCTGCGGAGGAGCTGAGAGAGTATTTTTCCGGGGAGAGAACGGCGTTTACCGTGCCGTTGTCTCCCAGGGGAACGCCCTTCCAGCTGGAGGTCTGGCAGGCTCTGCGGGACATCCCCTATGGCCGGACCCGCACCTATGGGGAGATTGCCAAGGCGGTGGGCCGGCCCGGGGCAGCCCGGGCGGTGGGTATGGCCAATCACGACAACCCGCTGCTGATTTTCACGCCCTGCCACCGGGTGGTGGGAAAGAACGGTTCCCTCACCGGCTTTGCCTGCGGCCTGGAGGTGAAAGCCCGGCTGCTGGAGCTGGAGCGGCTCCACGGCGGAGGGCGGTAAGCGAGGCTGGAAAACGCGGGATAAAAGCCCGGAGTCTCTGCGGTGCAGAGACTCCGGGCTTTGTTACGCCTGAATGCCGCGGGCAATAAACATGGCGTCCCCGAAGGAGAAGAAGCGGTAGCGCGCTTGCACCGCCTCCTGGTAGGCCACCAGCACGTGCTCCCGGCCCGCCAGGGCGGACACCAGCATGATGAGGGTGGATTCGGGCAGGTGGAAATTGGTGATGAGCGCGTCCAGCACCTTGAAGCGGTAGCCGGGGTAGATGAAGATGTTTGTCCACCCCGCGGACGCCTTCAGCGTACCGTCCTCCGCCCCCCAGCTCTCGATGGTGCGGCAGGAGGTGGTGCCCACGCAGATCACCCGGCCCCCGGCCCGCCGCGTTTCGTTGACCACATCGGCGGTCTCCTGGGGGATGACGCAGTACTCCGAGTGCATCTCATGTTCGTCCAGATTTTGCGCCTTCACCGGACGGAAGGTGCCCAGGCCCACATGGAGGGTCACATAGCACACCTGTACTCCCATAGCCCGGATTTCTTCCAGAAGCTCTGGAGTGAAGTGCAGCCCCGCCGTGGGGGCGGCGGCAGAGCCAACCACCTTGGAGTACACCGTCTGGTAGCGCTCAGAGTCCTCCAGCTCCTCTTTGATATAGGGGGGCAGGGGCATTTTGCCCAGCCGCTCCAAGGTCTCCAGAAAAATGCCGTCGTAGTCGAAGCGGACCAGCCGGTTGCCGCCCTCCACCTCGCCTACCACCTCGGCGGACAGCGCCCCGTCCCCAAAGGTGACCTTTGCCCCGGGGCGCAGCTTTTTCCCCGGCCGCACCAGACACTCCCATACCTTCTCCCCCCGGTCGATGAGCAGCAGCACCTCGCAGGCGCCGCCCCCCGCCCGCTTGCCGATCAGCCGGGCGGGCAGCACCCGGCTGTCATTGAGCACCAGGCAGTCCCCGGGACGCAGCAGGGAGGGCAGGTCATAGAAGCGCATATGCCGGGTCTTTCCCGTGTCTCTGTCCAGCGCCAGCAGGCGGGAGGCGTCCCGCCGCGGAAGCGGCGTCTGGGCGATGAGCTCGGGAGGCAGGTCGAAATAAAAATCGGAGGTTTTCACATATATCCCACCGTAATGCCAGTATAGTAGAATTGCAGAATCTGCTGGTAAGTATAGCCCTGCTGGGCCATGGCGTATGCGCCCCGCTGGCTCATGCCGATGTTGTGGCCCGAGCCCCTGCCCGAGAACGTGAGGGAGCCGTTCACCGCGTTGGCGGAGGAGGCCCAGCTTCCGGTGCCGGAGGACTGGCTCTGGTCCTGGCCCTGATCCTGGCCCTGGCCCAGCTGGGACACGGTTCCGCTGCCGGTGACCACGTATACCTCTCCGCCCAGGGGGGTGAGATTCCCGCTGCCGTCAATGGCGTACAGCCCGGAGGTGCCGCTGACCGCGGTGCTCCCGTTGATGGTCACGCTGCCGGAGGGGGCGGCGGGTGGGGAAGACGGCTGGCCGCCCCCTCCGCTGCCGGCGAAGCCGAAGCGGAAGGAGGGCAGGCCCAGGCTTGAATACACCTTGGCGCTGCTCACGGTGTAATGCTTCCCTGCGCTGTCGGTAAAGGTGATGGTCCTGGGGTTGCCCGCGTCGGTATAGGCGGTTACCGCCGCCGAGACGATGGAGCCGCTGACGCTGTAATCCTTGAGCACCCGGGAGATGATCTGGGCGCTGGTGAAGGTGCGGTTCCAGGAGTCGTTCAGGTTCAATGTGAGCTCATAGGGGTCCGCCTTGCCCACCAGATAGGGATAGCTGGCCTGGTTGCTCCCCCACACGTTAGACACGCTCTCGCTGGCCCCTCCGTTGCTGGCATAAAAGAAAGTCTGGGCGGCCTTGCCGTTGCAGAGGGCAAACTGCCCGGCGGTCTGGTCCACCGCCGCATCGGAGTTGGCTCCCGCCTTGTTCCGGCCCTGGTAGACCTGACAGTGGGTGGTGGTGCAGGCATCGAAATGGTGGCTGCCGTGTACGGTGCCCAGGGAAACGGCGTAGCTCCGAGCCGCCACCGCCTGGGCCTTCAGTGCCTCCAAGGGCCAGGAATTGCTCATCTCGTAAGGGATCACGCCCTTGACATAGTCTTCCAGGCCCAGAATGTTCACCACAGTGAGCATACCGCCGTTGATGCGTTCAAAGCGGAAGCCGCCGTTGTACAGATAGCCCTTGCTCCAGGTGGTGCACTTCTCTCCGCCGGTCTGGATGGGCTCCACCCCCAGCCCGGTGCCCTGGCCGTTGTCGTCGTACTGGAAGAGGATGGTGCTGGTTCCGGTGACCACCGCGTTGACCCCGTATTTGGAGGTCCAGCTGAGGGTGGATTCCACGCCCAGGGATGCCTGGGCGGCCCTGGCCTGGTCGCTGGTGGTGTAGCAGCCAGCCCGCACATAAAACGCGCCCTCGATGCAGGCGGGGAAGCCGCCGGGGTACTGGGCGGCCACGGCCTGGGCCTCGTCAAAAGAGGCGTACACCCCCGGCAGCTGGAGGTGGTACACGCCTACCGCCACCGCGGAGGAGGTGAGGGCAGTGTGATAGCTGGCATAGTCATTGAGGGTCCCGTAATAGACATTTACCGTGGGGACGATGGAGACGGCCTTCTGGGCGGTGGAACCCAGCACCACAAACTGGCTGGCGCTGTCATAATAACCGAAGCGGTAACCGGAGCCTGTCTCGTTCAGGAGGTTTAGCCCTTCCATAGTCCCGGTGCCGTAGTGCAGACCCACCCGGATGTTTTTTCCGCCGGCGGAGGAGGGAAGGGGAGCGGCGGCGGCTTTTTCACCGCCGAAGGATAGCAAAAGGGCGGCGGACAGGCATAAGGCTGCAATTTGCACGAATTTTCGCTTCATTGGCTTCTCCATTTCTCCACATTGAGGGGCGGCATGAAATTGACACTTTAGCGCGTTAATGTTATATTGATAGATAATACCATGGGGCATTCCCCGGCGTATCCTTGGATTTCGACAGTATTTTTATTATAGCGTATCCGCCGTCAGGCCGCAAGCCCTAATTTCCCGGCGGGCGCACAGGAGGCAGATTCACATGGAACAATATAAAGTGGGCGTCATCGGCGCCACCGGCATGGTGGGCCAGCGCTTTGTCACCCTGCTGGAAAACCACCCCTGGTTCCAGCTTACGGTGGTGGCCGCCAGTCCCCGCTCCGCGGGCAGGCGGTACGAGGACGCGGTGGCGGGCCGCTGGGCCATGGACACCCCCATCCCGGAGGGGGCCAGGGATTTGATCCTGCTCTCCGCCCAGGACGATGTGGAGAAGATCGCGTCCCAGGTGGACTTTGTGTTCTCCGCCGTGGACATGAAGAAGGACGAGATCAAGGCACTGGAGGAGGAGTACGCCCGGCACGAGTGCCCGGTGGTGTCCAACAACTCCGCCCACCGCTGGACGCCCGACGTGCCCATGGTCATCCCCGAGGTGAACCCGGAGCACATCGAGGTTATCAAGGCCCAGCGGGCCCGCCTGGGCACCAAGCGGGGCTTCATTGCGGTGAAGTCCAACTGCTCCATCCAGAGCTACGTCCCCGCCCTGTCCCCCCTGCGCCAGTTCGGCATTGAGAAGGTGCTGGTATGCACCTATCAGGCCATCTCCGGCGCGGGCAAGACCTTCGCCACCTGGCCCGAGATGGTGGATAACCTGATCCCCTACATCGGCGGCGAGGAGGAGAAGAGCGAACAGGAGCCGCTGAAGGTTTGGGGCCGGGTGGAAAACGGCGTCATCGTCAACGCCGAGGGCACCTCCATCACCGCCCAGTGCCTGCGAGTGCCTGTGTCCAACGGCCACACCGCCGCCGCCTTCGTCACTTTTAAAAACAAGCCCACCATGGAGCAGATGAAAGAGGCGTGGGCCAATTTCCGGGGCCGAGCCCAGGAGCTGAACCTGCCCACCGCTCCCAGGCAGTTCCTGCACTACTTCGAGGAGCCCGACCGGCCTCAGGCCAAGCTGGACCGGGACCTGGAGAAGGGTATGGCGGTGTCCATCGGCCGGCTGCGCCCGGACACCCAGTACGACTACAAGTTTGTCTCCCTGTCCCACAACACCCTGCGGGGCGCGGCGGGCGGTGGCGTGGAGCTGGCCGAGCTGCTGTGCGCGGAAGGGTATATTGAGCGCAGGTAACTTGAAAAAGCCTTCCCCCCATAGGGGGGAAGGTGCCCCGAAGGGGCAGATGAGGGGGAGTTCATCAAGAGCACCCCTTTTCACACCCTCATCCGTCACGGCTTCGCCGTGCCACCTTCCCCCTTTGAGGGGGAAGGCTTAAAAACGCCTGAAAGGATGCTGTTTTATGAGAACTCCCGTTTTTACCGGCTCCTGCCCCGCCCTGGTCACCCCCTTTGACCAGAACAACATCATCAATTACGACGCCTTTGGCAAGCTCATCGACGCCCAGATCGAGGCCGGGGTGGACGCGGTGTGCGTCTGCGGTACCACCGGCGAGTCCGCCACCATGTCCATCCGGGAGCACATCGCCGCCGTGGAGTTCTGTGTGAAGCGGGTGAACCACCGGGTGAAGGTCATCGCGGGGGCGGGCTCCAACGACACCTCCGCCGCCGTCTACCTGTCCCAGCACGCCCAGGACTCCGGGGCCGACGCCCTGCTCCACGTCACCCCCTACTACAACAAGGCCAGCCAGACCGGCCTCATCAAGCACTACGAGTACATCGCCGACCGGGTGGAGCTGCCCATCATCCTCTACAACGTGCCCAGCCGCACCGGGGTATCCTTCACCGCCGAGACCTACCAGGTGCTCAGCCGGAACCCCAAGATCAACGGGGTGAAGGAGGCCAGCGGCAACTTCTCCCTGCTGGCACACACCCGGTTCTTGTGCGGGGACGACTTCTATATCTGGTCGGGCAACGACGACCAGGTGGTGCCCATGATGGCCCTGGGGGCCAAGGGGGTCATCTCGGTGGCGTCCAACATCGTGCCGGAAGTGATGGTGAAGATGACCCGCCTGTGCCTGGACAACGACTTCGCCGCCGCCTCCCGGCTGCAAATCCAGTACATGGACCTCATCGACGCCCTGTTCACCGAGGTCAATCCCATCCCGATCAAGGCGGCCATGAACCTGCTGGGCATGGAGGCGGGCCCCCTGCGCCTGCCCCTGTGCGACATCTCGGAGAAGAACCTGGAGGTATTGCGGCAGGCTATGAAACGGGCAGGTTTACTGAACTAATCCCACCCAGAAGGCGCGCATATCGTGCGCCCGGGGGCGGCGATCAGCCGTCCTTGCAAGGTTTTATAAAGCGACGCCCCCAAAGGAGCTGTTTTTCATGCAAAGGATAATCATCTCCGGCTGCTGCGGCCACATGGGCCGGGTGGTGGCGGACATCTGCGCCAACGACCCCGAGACGGAGGCGGTGGCGGGCATCGACCTGCTGGCCCAGCCCATGGAGGGCTTCCCGGTGTTCTCCACCCCCGCCGCCTGCACCGTGGAGGCGGACGCCGTGGTCGACTTCTCCCACCCCGCCGCCCTGGGGCCTCTGCTGGACTTCTGCCTGGAGAAAAAGCTTCCCGTGGTGCTGGCCACCACCGGCTATTCGGACGAGCAGCTGGAGCGTATCAATGAGGCCGCCAAGTCCATTCCCGTGTTCCGCTCGGCCAATATGTCGCTGGGTATTAACGTCCTTTTGGATTTGGTGAAGCGGGCGGCGGCCCTGCTGGGGGAGGACTTCGACGTGGAGATTGAGGAGCGCCACCACCGCCGCAAGCTGGATGCCCCCAGCGGCACCGCCCTGATGCTGGCGGATGCCGCCGCGTCCGCTCTGCCCTATGAGGCGGAGTACGTGTACGACCGTCACAGCGTCCGCAAGCCCCGGGACAGGCGGGAGGTCGGCATCTCCTCCCTCCGGGGGGGCACCATCGTGGGCGAGCACACCGTGGTGTTCGCCGGGCGGGACGAGGTGATTGAGCTCACCCACCACGCGGCCAGCCGGGAGGTGTTCGCCGCGGGGGCAGTAAAGGCCGCCAAGTTTCTGGCCGGGGCGTCCACCCCGGGACTGTACGATATGTCCCACCTCATCAACAGATAAGAAGAATCCCTCCGGCTCTGCCGGAGGGATTCTTCGCTTTATGCCAATACAGCCCTGTGGAACACTTTCTTCCCCTTCTTGACGATAACGCCCGCTCCGGCAAATTTCTCCTTCGGGAACTGGGCGGCGGGGTCGGAGACCTTTTCGTCCGCCACCATCACGCCCCCCTGCTGGATGAGCCGCCGGGCCTCGCCGTTGGAGGCCGCCAACCCGCACTTCACCAGCAGGGTCAGCGCGCCGATGGAGCCGCCGGTGAAATCGCCCTCAGACAGGGCGGTGGACGGCATATCCGCCGCGTCCCCGCCGCCGGAGAACAGCGCTCGGGCGGCGGCCTGGGCCTTGTCCGCCTCCTCCTTGCCGTGCACCATACAGGTCAGCTCCCAGGCCAGAATTTCCTTGGCCTGGTTGAGCTGGGCGTCCTTCCAGTGATCCATCTCGTCGATTTGCTCCAGAGGGAGGAAGGTGAGCCAGCGGATGCACTTCATCACGTCCGCGTCCCCCACGTTGCGCCAGTACTGGTAGAAGTCGTAGGGGCTGGTCTTGCTGGGGTCCAGCCACACGGCGTTGCCGGCGGTCTTGCCCATCTTGTTGCCCTGGGAGTCGGTGAGCAGGTTGATGGTCATGCAGTGGGAGTCCTTCCCCAGCTTCCGGCGGATGAGCTCGGTGCCCCCCAGCATATTGCTCCACTGGTCGTTGCCGCCGCACTGGAGGTTGCAGCCCACGGTCTGGAACATATGGTAGAAGTCGTAGGACTGCATGATCATATAGTTGAATTCCAGGAAGGACAGGCCCTTTTCCATGCGCTGCTTGTAGCAGTCCGCCCGGAGCATATTGTTCACCGAGAAGCAGGCCCCCACCTCCCGCAGCAGGTCCACATAGTTCAGGCTGAGCAGCCAGTCGGCGTTGTTGAGCATCATGGCCTGACCGGGTCCCTCGCCGAAGTCGATGAACCGCTCCATCTGCTTTTTGAAGCAGGCGGCGTTGTGGTCGATGTCCTCCCGGGAGAGCATCTTGCGCATATCGGTGCGGCCGGAGGGGTCTCCGATGGTGGTGGTGCCGCCGCCGATGAGGGCGATGGGCTTGTTGCCCCCCTGCTGGAGGCGCTTCATTAACGTCAGGGTCACGAAATGGCCCGCGGTCAGGCTGTCGGCGGTGCAGTCGTAGCCAATATAGAAGGTGGCCTTGCCGTTGTTGATGAGGTTTTTCACCTCGTCCTCGCTGGTGACCTGGGCCACCAGGCCCCGGGCCACGAGTTCGTCGTAAAGTGTCATAATGATCTCTCCTTACTTTTGATAGAATATCAATGTCATTTTTTCGTTGATCTTCTTCGCTTCCCCGGTTGGGCGGTATCCCATTTTTTCATATAGATGACAGTTTCCCGGCTCCTGCAGGATCGTATCCAGCGTCCAGTCTTTGAACCCATAAAGCTCTTCAGCCGCCGTGATGGCCTGCTGGGCAATCCCCCGGTTGCGATACTGGGGCAGGACAAATAATGGAGAAATCCGCTTGCTTTCATTCTCCCGGAGTACCACGCGAATTGCCCCAACTGGCGTATCTCCTCGCTTGATCCAGTAAAATGCGGAGTCTGGCCGCGTTATCTTGTCCCGCACACACTCCAGCGTTTCACAGGCTGGATTGGTGTCCCTGTCCTGATACCTTGCCAGCAGTTCTCCAAAAGCGGCCTTCTGCATCTGCCAAAGCCGTTCCGCTTCCGCCAAGGGAACCCTTTCCAGCTGTATTTTGCCCTTCATCAAAATCACCCCCTGTCCCTTTGGGACAGAGGGCGAAAGCTCGCGGTACCACCTCTGTTTTGCCGCTTTCTCGCAAAAGCGGCCTCAGGGGGTTCCCACCAGAACCCCGGCGCTGTACCGGGCGCACCCGTCCGGCCCTACTTGGGACACCCCGTTCAGGCGGCCGCTCCGAGGGGTATTCGCCAACGGCTCCTCGCCCCCTTTCACCAAAACGGGGGCTCTCTGGGCAGGCACGCTCCGGCTACTGGGCCTCATCCT
>CAJUOT010000043.1 GCA_910588135.1 uncultured Oscillospiraceae bacterium
GCCCGCTTGGCAGGAAGCGCCCCGTCCCGGTATGTAAGGGTGACGAACAGATCCCGCCCGGTGAAGTTGGCCGCCAGGAGCATTTCCAGCTTGCCCCTGGCGGTCTTATCGTTCATGCGCTGCTGGGCGGCGGCGGTTATGCGGGACTTTTCCGCCCTGGCCCGCTCACCGTCCCGGGGTTCCGGGGCCGTGTAGAGGATGGTTTTCACCAGGCGGCCCGCCGTGATGGTTTTCTTTCGCTTTGCCATGCCGCGCCCCGCTCAGTGTGCGGCGCCGGCCCGCTGCTCCGCCGCCAGTTCTAAGGCGGTGTTTTGATCCTGCCGATATTCCAAGTCCTGCTGTTGGAATCTCCAATTCGCCCTTGCAAGCCTCCAGAGGATCCGCACCGCCAGCAAGTTTGCCTTGAGCCTTTCCCACCTGGTCAGCCTTTCTGTTTCCTGCCCGTTCAAATAGCCCAGGACAAAATAGGCTAGGGCTGTGGCCACGGAAAAGCGAATTGCTCGGGCCGAGCGGGTGGCGTCAAAAAAGATGATCGGCGTTCCGCGGTAGAGACAGGTCATCCAGGAATTTTCCTTTGCCACCTGTTCAAGATGAAGTTTTCCGATTAACTCCACCCTGGTTTCATATGAGAAAACACGTACACCTAAATATCTGCAAATATCATTGAGATCAACACGCTTCACGCTTGAAAAACCCCCGTCCTTGTGGTATGATGGGAAGCGGAAACAGCGCCAGCCAAAGCCTGTTCCGCTCCGCCGTCCTGGTGTGTCAGCACCTGGGCGGCTTCTTTTTGCCCTCCGGCCTGTTCCCGCACCCACTCCGCCAGCAGCTCCTTGGAAATCAGCCGCCGCCCGCCCACGTAAAGCGTAGGGAACCCCTCTCTGTGGATCAGGTTATACATGGTGTGCCGGGACACGCCCAGGGCCTGCGCCGCCTCTGTAACGCTGTATGTAAGCTCAGCCATGCCCGCGCCCCCTGTCCGGCCACACCGCCAGCAGGGCGGCCCCCAGCGTGGCATAGGTACGGCCCCGGTAGTGCCACTTGCCCTTGTAGAACTTCATGCTTTGCCCTCCCTCTTGATGAGATCGCCCGCGGCCACGCCCAGCGTGTCCGCCAGCTTGTCCACGGTCTCCGCCTTTTTGGCCTCCGCGCCCCTGGTGATGGAGCGCACCGTCTCAGGCGTCACCCCGGCCCGCTTTGCCAGCTGCGCGGCGGTCAGCCCCGAGCGGGCCAGGGCCTGCGCAAAGCGGGCCGTATTTACCCGCACCTGTCCGGCGGGCAGCTTCGGCGGCTCCGGCTCCCGGGACGATCCCCCGCCCGCTCGGCCATTGCCTTTGCATACGGCCACCACTCCCACGGCAATTTCATCCAATCCCACGTCCAGCGCCTGGGCGATCCGGGCCAGCGTGTCGGGCTGTACGTTCATGCCGCAGATAATGGCGGCGGTGGTCTGGGGCGGCAGTCCTGCGGCCCGGGCCACGGCCTCGACGGTCATATGCGCCTGTGCCATGATCTGCTTTACCTTTTTGCGGTCTGCTTTCATGCTGTCACTCCTTTCCGGCCGGCGCGCCCACGGCGGGGAACGCCGCCAGCCTGTCCCTGATTGCCCGGTAAATAGCCCAGTATGGAACCCCGGCCTCAATGCCCGCCGTGATCTCCCGGGCTATGGTCTGCTCCACCAGCAGCAGGGCGGTGAGCTGCACCACCTGGGCCCTGTCCCGCTCGGCAATGCCCAGCGAGCGGGCGTCCTGCCAGACGGGGGAGGCCCGTTCCAGGAGCAGGGAGCGCATGGCGTAGAACTGCCGCACCAGCTCCTTTTTGAACGCCACCACAACGGGGGTATTCTTCAGCAGGGTGAGCAGGAACGTGGCTTGCTGCTCGTTCAGTATGTAGCCTATAGCCTTTCTACCCCGTGTTTCCTGGCCTTTTATTTCGGGCGCATATGCGACAGAAATAGTTTCACGGGGTGCCTGATATGCGATAACCCTTCCGAATGCCTCAAGGTCTGTCTGGTACTTGCGGATAGCGTCCCTGACGCGCCGGTGGTTGATACCTGTGCCAGCCGCTATGATCTCGCTGGTGGTATACGGTTCCCCTGTCGCCCGCTGTGGGGCGAGGACAAGGGAAGCGGGGCCCGCCCGCTCGGTTTCTTGTTTCATCGGCTACACCTCCGCAATTATGTCCGTTACAGGAACCCCCAGGCCCGCCGCAAGCTTCCCGGCTGTCTTGGGCTCACAGGTTCCGCGCCGGATGATGGTACTAATACTTTGCCGGGAAATGCCGCACCTTTCGGCAAAATCCTTTTTGCTTAAACCCTTTTCAGCCAGCATTTTTTCAATGTTCTGTGATTTGATAGTCATTCGCTTATCCTCACAATTCGTCAGATATTTTTGTGCCTGTCCTAAAGTATAACAGACACAAAACTTCCTGTCAACTATTTTCAGATATTTTTCTTGCTGTTAGGAAATTTGTGTGCTATAGTGTACTTGGGGTGATGTAATGACTACAGCCGAAAAAATTAGAGCGGCACGGAAGAAGGCTGGCCTAACTCAAAAGCAACTTGGCGATTTATGCGGAATAGCCGAACCGACCATTCGTAAATATGAACTTGGTAAGCTCAACCCCAAGAAGGAAACCCTTGAGAAAATTTCTACACCGCTTGGCATATTCTGGTTGGATTTAGTGGGTGACAGCATAGATGATTATGCAAAGGCCGATAAGTTGGATAATGATTTTGAGCACGCTTGGGATGATTGGCTTCACCTAAATAGAATATTTTTTACGTATTGGGGGCAAGAAGGAAAAACAGGTTTATTGATTTTCTTTTTAGATTCCAATGAATCCTTCTTTTTGGCAAGCGATCAAGTGACCCAGTTACCGCAAGATAGCATTAATGCCGTTAAGAACTTGATTAGGAGTAGGGGGCGCAAACCTCTTGGCCTGCAATCAGATGCCACCCCACGAATGGATGCGCTTCAGGAGCCCCCAGAGTGCGAGTAGAGGGGACGGTACTTCACCGTACCCCAGCAAATTCCCAAGCGCCTGTGATTTTGGGCAAAAAAAGAGCCGCCCTTGTGGGCGGCGGGCGGTTCCAACGGGTGCATAGCTGTGCGCCTGTGTGCGCATATGTCCTTGACAATTTCATCAACAGCGGTTATACTGGAAATAGAAAGGGCGCTGCCGGTAGACGGTTAGCCCCCTATATTGCGATTGAAGTAACCGCTAAAGCTGGGGAGCTGGGCGGTTACTTCTTTTTGTTCTGCACCTGAATGAACAGGCCGACAATACCAATGACCACGAGACAGAACTGAAACAGCTCTGAATGTGTAAGCATAGGCACCCCCTCCTTTCGCAGAGGGGGCAAGAAGTCCCCTCCGGGATGGAGAGGCCAACCGCCTACCGTTACTGGCAGCGCTGAAAGATAATTCTTTCCTGGCCCCAGCATATCACAGCATACGCCAAAAATCAACAAAAAAGAACCGCCCCCGGTGCTGCTACACCAGGGACGGCCATAGGGGCAACAAACTTTCGACGGCCTGTTGCCCCTCTATTCTATCAGAAATCGGAGGGAAAATCAATGGCGAGAAAAGGCACGCGCAGCGCCCAGGGCGGCGGCACAATCCGCAAGAAAACCGTCACCCGCTCGGGGACTGAGTATACCTATTGGGAGGCCCGGATCACCGTTGGGCGCGATCCTGGCACCGGGAAACAGATCCAGCGCTCTTTTTCCGGCAAGACCCAAAAGGAAGTCAGGGAGAAGCTACAGGCCGCCGCTGTGGAAATCAGCAGGGGCACATACCAGACCCCCAACAAGATCACCGTATCTGCCTGGATGGAGGAATGGCTTACCACGTTCTGCGCCAACAAGGTGAAGCCGCTGACCCTCCAAAGCTATGCCGCCATCATCAAGAACCACATCGTGCCCGCCCTGGGGGCCGTGGAGCTCCAGGCCGTCCGGGGCGCACAGATCCAGCGGCTCTATAATTCCATGACCCGAGCGGGCCTGTCGGGAAAGACGGTCAAGAATGTGTCCGCCGTGCTTCACAAGGCGTTCAGCGTGGCACTGAAGCAGGGGATCATAGCGGCCAACCCCTGCGATGCGGCGGAGCTGCCTAAAGCGGAGCACAAAGAGATCTGCCCGCTCGCGGACAGCGAGATACCCCGGTTCCTGGCCGCCATTGACGGCTCCCCTATGCGCAACGCCTACGCCCTGTGCCTGTTCGCAGGGCTCCGGGAGGGGGAGTGCCTGGGCCTGTCCTGGAAGCAGGTAGACTTCGAGCGGGGCCGGATCACGGTAAGCCAACAACTTCAGCGGGAGAAGGCCAAGGGCGGCAGATACTACATTGCCCCCAGCACAAAGAGCGGGAAGCCCCGCACCGTCGAGCTTCCGCCCATTGCCCTTGAATACCTCCGGGCCGAGCGGGTGAAGCAGATAGAGAACCGGCTCAAAGCTGGGCCCATCTGGAGCAACCCGGACGATTTGGTGTTCACGGATGAGTCCGGCACCCATTACGCCACCCACACCTTTTACAAGCGGTTCAAGGCCATTGCGGCCAGCATTGGCCGCCCGGACGCGCGGCCCCACGATCTCCGGCACACGGCGGCCACCGTTGCCATTGCCAGCGGGGCGGACGTGAAGAGCGTCCAGGAGCTGTTGGGCCATGCCACGGCCAGCTTTACCCTGAACGTGTATGCCCACACCTCTGAGAAGATGATGAAGGACACAGCGGCGCGGGTGCAAAACTACTATGACAGCATGGCGTCGGGCGGGTAAAAAATCTGTAAAGGGAAAAAATAAGGGAAAACAACTCTTTGAGAACAGCAAAAAAGCCTTGTACCCGTTGGGGCGCAAGGCTTTTGCATTGGCGCGGAAGGAGGGATTTGAACCCTCGCACGGTTTTACCCGCCTACTCCCTTAGCAGGGGAGCCCCTTCGGCCACTTGGGTACTTCCGCGTGTCGAAAAACATCGAAAAGATGAAATTGTAATCTGGCGGAGAGAGTGGGATTCGAACCCACGGCCCTTTCGGGTCACCGGTTTTCAAGACCGGCTCCTTAAACCACTCGGACATCTCTCCGAATCGGCGGCCGTTCAGGATCGTTTGCTATGATACCATACCGGGATTGGTTTGTCAATGGGTAAAAGTTTGCCCCCTTTCTTCATGTACGCAGAGAGACAGCTATTCCGGGCCGGATGTCGGGGACGGTGCAGCCCGGAATAACAAATAAATGAAAAACGTCATCGTGCTACTGACGGGAAGCTGCTTTTTCGGCAGCAAATCCCCTTCCCCATTGTCCGCCGTCTGAACCGTAGCAATGGCACGGCAAGGCGTCCGGCAAAAGTAAGGTGCCGCAACGAAGTATTTATGTACCACAGGGCTGCTGTGATTGCCTCATATTTAGGAAAGCGCAGTTTCAAAGGCTTTTCATGCATTGGCGGATATCAGCCCGCCTCGGTGGTATCGGCGGTATTGATTTCAGTGTACTCGGCAATCCGGCGCAACTCGTCCGCGAACATGATAATGAACGCTGATATTGCCATTGTCGTAAATCTTGATGTGGTCTACCAAGTCCGTGAGGATTTCGTGGGTGAGCTTGCAAACATGATGGCAGGTTCTTCAAAGTGATGTCATGTCAAATTTCTCAAAACAGACCACGGAATGCTCGAAAGTCCGCTGGACCTCGCACTTCCGGTCCGCACTGCGGAACGGTGTGGGAAGCGGTGATATCACCGCTTTATGCCGTACAAAAATCGAACGTCTGCGCTGCCCTTCCAAGCAAAGCAATTTGTGGCGCCTGGCGTTTAGGAGCTTTGACGATAGACGATTTTGTGGGGCAACTCCACTTTGATGGGGAGCAAAAGCTGCCGGTTCATCCGCGCCAGCAGGATATGGGCGGATATACTGCCCATTTCGGCAAGCGGTATCTGGGCTGTGGTTAAGCTGGGCTGGAAGTCGGTTGCATAACTGATATCTCCAACGCCCATTACTGCGGGGATGGGGATGTCCGGCTTAGCCTGTTTCAGTATCTCAATCAAACCGATGGCGCTTACGTCGTTGACGCAGAAAATCGCGGTGGGCGGGTTTTCATGCGTCATGTATTCCCGGGCGGCCGCGCGTCCCCCCTCCATTGTCTGGGACACTTCAAAAACAAAGGAGGGGACTGTCTTCAAACCGGCATTTTCAAGGCCCTTCTGATAACCGCGGTAGCGCACGTCGCCGTCACATTCGCCGACATATCCAATCCGCTCGTGTCCCCTTGACGCAAAATACTGAACTGCGGCTTCCGCGATGCGTTCGCTGTTGCAGTACACCTGGTCAATATCCATGTGATAGGGGTTTAGGCCGGTACAAACCAAATACTCGCAGGCGGAACGCAAAAGCTTTAAATTCTGCACCTCGCATTTTCCTAAAAGGATAAGCCCGCTGATATCTGCCAGACAGCCGATGTTTTGCAGTACGGCGTCCAGCATAAACGTCTTACCCAGCTGATGGCCAGCGCGAAGGATGGCAGCCTTCGCGCTTTTTTCGATCTGAAAATAGAACTCGTCCTCCAGGGATTCAGACCCCCGGGCCATGACGATTCCGATGCGGTAAACTGCCTTGGAGCGGCTGCTTTTACCGGTTCTCAAGTTCGCGGCGTGATCGTTGCGGCTGTAGTGCAACTCCTGCGCGGCGGCCCAGATCTCCTGCTCTGTTTTTGTGGAGGCGCATTTGCACCTTCCATTCAGAACGCGGCTGACAGTGGAGACAGAGTAGCCGGTAAGCCGTGCAATTTCTTTCAAACCCATGTGCTCCTCCTTTGGGACGGGTGAAAACGTTTGCCTTCATCCTCAAATGCTGCCGTCGGACCGGTCCGGATTTCCGGACAGGACATATGTACCTTTTAATTTGGATATCAGACGGCTGGCCTGAGAAAACAAATGTTTTGGTTGAAATGTTGGGCAGAAGCGGTCATATTAACACAAAATTTGTACGATTGTCAAAAATTCTTCGAAATGGCCAGACAATTATTATGCGTTTTATATATTGTGAATTATAGCAAACGCCCCCCCTCTTTTCAACCTTTTTTGACCGTCTTTGCGAACGTTTGCCCTGGTTTTTCTTGCCAAACATAAAAAGAGATTTTATTATTGAAAACATAGACAGCAAGTCTAACAAAAAAATAGAAAGGCGGTGGTAAAAAGATGGGTGAATTGACGATCGAAAATGAGCTGCTGCGAATCAAGGTAGCTCAGACAGGGGGATGCCTTGTATCGGTTTATGACAAGGAACGCGGCATGGAGCTGATGTGGCAGGGTGACCCGGCGACATGGCGGTATCAGGACGTGGTGATTTTTCCACTTGTGGGCAAGCTGAGGGATGGCTATCTGGTGGATGGGACGCGGTATGAGTTCCGCCTGCCCCACGGCGTGGCCCGGTGGGAGACCTTTGCCGTGGAGGAGCACACCAGGGAGCGGCTGGTTCTCCGGCTGGAGAGCAATGAAGAAACGCTGAGCCGGTATCCCTACCGTTTTTGCCTGCGGTTGATCTACCAGCTTGAGGGGAAAAGGTACTCCCTGACCTATGCCGTATCCAATCTGGATGGAAAGCGGATGCCGTATCAGGTGGGCGCCCATGCAGGCTTTCAAACAGTGGGCAAGACGGTTCGGGTGGAATTTGACGAGGACGCTGCACTGAATTACCTGCCCTTTGACGGGATATTGCACCGTCCGGCGCAGCAGCTTTCCCCCAATGGCACACTGGAGCTGTGCAAAGAGGTCTATGACGAAAAAACTTCGCTGGTGCTAGATCACCCCTGCGGCGGCTGCACCGTCATCCGGGAGGACGGTGTGAAACTGCGCTACCAGTGGCAGGACGCGCCCTACGTCACCCTTTGGGGGTTTTCCAAGGGCGGGGAGTTCCTGTGCGTGGAGCCGTGGTGGGGGATATGTGAGGAGGAAGCTACGCCGCGGGAGCTGGAACGAAAAACTGATCTTTATTACGCTGATGCGCGGGAATCTCATCACACCTACAGCTGCGAAATCATATGAGGCTCAATAGGCGAGAATGGTTCAGCGCCTGGACACATTGATAAAGGCGGGAAAATTTGACGGTCAATCTGCCTTCCGGCCCAGGCGGAACACGAACGAAAAAACGAAAGGAGAACCAGGATATTTCACGCAGGTATCAGGCCGTGCCCTCAGTACGTCCACAACAATACATCACATTTAATTTCAGGAGGAAAACAAAATGAATAAGGCACAAGAATTTATGAATTACGCCATCAACGAGCTGCGGACCATTATGGAGGTGGAGGCGGAAAACATTGAAAAGGCCGCAGTGGCCGTGAAGGACACCATGGCCCGGGGCGGTATGCTCTATACCTTCGGCACAGGCCACTCCACTATGCTGTGCATGGAAACCTTCCGCCGGGCGGGCGGTCTGGCCGCGTGCTACCCCATCCTGGAGGACAGGCTTATGCCCCATTTGATTAAGAAGCCTGAGGACGTTATGCTGGAGCGGAAAGAGGGCATTACGGCGGAGGTGTTTCAACGCTATCCCTTCAAAAAGGGTGACACAATGCTGGTGTACTGCTACGGCGGCAAGAACGCCACCTCGGTAGACGCCTGCCTGCTGTGTAAGGAGCTGGGTATTACCAGTATCGGCATATCCAGCGTGGAGCACGCCAACGCCGTGGGCGCCCACCACTCCTCCGGGCTGCTGGTCCACCAGGCCTGCGACATCTCCATCGACAACCACGGCCCGGTAGGGGATGCCGCCATTGAATTTGACGGCTTCACCGCCGGCCCCATCTCCACCCTGGCCGGGGCCGCCATTGCCCAGGCCATCACCTGCCGGGCCATCGAGCTTATGCTGGAGGAGAACATCAAGCCCGAGGTGTTTCTCAGCTCCAACGTCCCCGCCGGGGATGAGTTTAACAAGCCTATGATGGAGAAATACCGGAAGATCATCCCCTTTATGTAACGCGCGGCTCCACCCCCGGCTTCTGGCCGGGGGTGGACGGATCGGCCTTCGGCGGGTTTCCCGCCGGGAAGGTTCACAAGAAAGGTGGGCAGAATATGCAAGAGAAACATACTGCGGTTGGGACAGATGAGATATCAGGTGGTGGGCGGCCTGTGATCAAAATGCGCAAGCTGAAGGACTTCAGCGACACATCGTCGAAAAAATATAAGCTGCTTCTGATCTGCGGCATCCTGCTGGGGCCGTTGGTCTGGTTCCTCGTGACTCGGTTTGAAAAGCCGTCGCTGGTTCTGTCCACGCCGGAGGCGGTGTGGGCTGTCACCGTACAGCGCATCCGTGACGGGTACTTTTTTGATGACATCTGGGCTTCGCTGAGCCGTGTGCTCAGCGGTTACGCGCTGGGTATGGCCTGCGCCATCCCCATGGGCTTTCTTATGGGCTGGTATAAGTCGCTGCGCACGGTGGTAAAGCCATGGCTGCAATTTTTTCGGACCATTCCGCCCATCGCCACAATACCTATTATGGTGGTGGCGTTTGGCATTGGCGAGAAATCCAAAATAGCAATCATTTTCATGTCCGCGTTCCTCAGCAGTTCCATTACAATCTATCAGGGCATCAAGGAGACGGACAAGGTGCTGATCAAGGCCGCCTATACCTTTGGCGCGCGGGACAGCGATCTGTTCCTGTACGTTACGCTGCCGGCGGCGTTCCCTTATATCTTGGTCGCGGCACGGCAGGCCCTGGCCGGTTCCTTTACTACCCTGATCGCGGCGGAAATGACCGGAGCCATGGCGGGACTGGGCGCGCGCATCCAGATTGCCAGCGGCGCGGCCCGCATTGATATCGTAATGATGGGCATCATTACCATCGGTATGCTTGGTTTTATCTTCGATCAGACCCTGCTGCGTCTCGAAAAGCGGCTCACGCGCTGGAAATAGGAGGACAAGGCAATGGCCAGAACAGTATTTGAAGTGAAGGATCTGCAAAAAGTCTATAAGGTTCCCGGCGGCAAGGATGTCCATGCCCTGAACAACGTGAGCCTGGTAGTACAGGAGAATGAGTTTATCTGCGTGGTCGGCCCCTCGGGATGCGGAAAAACCACCCTGCTGAACATTATAGCGGGACTGGAACCCTATGATTCAGGTAGCGTTACGATTCAAGGCCAGCCTGTAATTGGGCCAGGGCCGGACCGGGCAGTGATCTTCCAACAGTACGCCCTGTATCCATGGATGACGGTGCGGAAGAATGTGGAATTTGCCATCAAGTTCCAGACCCACGATGTTTCCACAGGCCAGACAGACCCCGTGACGGGGAAGCCCGCCATGAAATCCGTGCATTACACCAGGAAGGAGCGGGAGGCGCTGGCCCAAAAATACATCAACATGGTGAATCTGGAGGGCTTCGAGGAATCCTACCCCTCGGGGCTGTCCGGCGGCATGAAGCAGCGTGTGGCCTTGGCCAGGGGCTACGCCATCCACTCGGATGTGCTGCTGATGGACGAGCCGTTCGGCGCGCTGGACGCGCAGACCCGAGCCCAGCTCCAGGAAGATTTGCTGAGCACCTGGGCGCAGGAGAAGAAGACCTGCCTGTTCATCACCCATGATGTGGAAGAGGCTGTGCTGCTGGCCACCAAGGTAATCATTATGAGCGCGCGGCCCGGACGCATCAAAAGTGCCATTGACATTGACCTGCCCTACCCCCGCAACCAGGCCACAAAAATGGACGGCAAATTCAATGAGTACAAGAACCAGATCTGGGATCAGGTTTACAAGGAGTATCTGGAAGTGAAGCAGTAACGGGATTTATGGAAATGAAAGGGGTATATATGATGAAAAAGTGGTTGTCCATAATCCTCGCGCTCGTCCTGTGCATGGCCGTGCTGGTGGGGTGCAAACCGGCCAGCCCCAGCGAGTCCCAAGGCACCCAGGAGAGCCAGCCCGCGCAGCCGCTGGGCACCGTACGCTATGCATACCAGCCCAACAGCAGCTCTTTCAGTGCCGGCTATATGATCAAGGCATTGGAGCTGAACAAGAGGTGGAATTTTGATATTGATCTGGTGGTTACCACCGGTCCCAATATTTATTCTGCGTTGTCCGCCGGTGAACTGGACATCGGCTATTTGGGCAACGGCATGGCCTGGCACTATTTTGAACCGGACAGCAAAATCGCCATTATCACCCTGGATAACCTGACCAATGACGACCGCCTGCTGGTCCGCACTGGCCTGGGCATCGGCGAGGATGAGACACTGGAATCCCTGGCGGAAAAGCTGCCCGGCATGACCCTGGCCTGCGACCTGACCACAACGCCCGGAACCTTCCTGCGGGGGCTGGTCAACGCCATGAACGAGGGCAGGGCGGATGCCGACAAGATCTGGTATGAGGACGTGGAGGGCGGCTATCCCCTCAAAGGCGCGCCGGAAAAACAGATCCTCATTCTGAATACCACCAACGCCAACATTACCGCCGCCATGCAGGACAATTCGGTGAACGGCTGCGTCACCTATGGCAACCCCCGGCAGACGCTGGAGCGGGAAACAGAGGCCTATGTGATGGCCGCGTCCCCCTTTACCCACCTGTCCAACACCATCACTCCCAGCACCTGGGCGGTAAACCGGGACTTTGCTGAACGAAACCCCGAACTGTTCCAGGCCTTTGTCAATGCCTTGGTTGAGGGGATGGATTACCGGCACCATGAGGAGAACTGGGAAAACTGCGCAAAAATGGGCATGGAATTTGATCAGCTTTCCTATGAGGACTGCATTTCCAGAGCAGACGCCGCCTACTGGTTTGGACTGGATGATCTTCGCGATCTATATACCAGCGACGACTCCGACGGCTATACCTATCTGGAACAGATCAGAAATTCCCATATGGGTACCAACGGGCTGGATGCTGATACCGCGCCCCAGGCCAAGGATGTCATCCTGGTGGACTTCATCCGCAACGCGGTGGAGAATGTGAGTGCGAGAACAGACACAAACTGACACGAGCTGCCGCCAGGCCGCGCCGTGGCTCGGCGCGGCCTGAGTTGTACCTGCCGGCGGCTGTGAAGCGCCGGGACTGAATGACGGAGGGATAATGCTATGCAGGCATACTATGAAATTTCCGCCCAGGAGCTGGGCCGGAATTCCCGTATCCCCATCCTCAAGCTCGGGGATTCCGGGGAGGTGTTTTACGAGCTGGCTATCGAAATGGTGCGGGAGATTGAGAAAAACAACGCCGCTGAGCGGCGCACGGTATTCATCTGCCCGGTAGGGCCGGTGGGGCAGTACCCCATCTTTGTCCGTCTGGTGAACAGCCGGCGGATCAGCCTTGCCCACTGCTGGTTCATCAATATGGACGAATATCTGAACGATGACGACACCTACATTGACAGTGGTGACCGGCTGTCTTTCCGGGGGTTCATGCAGCGGGAGGTTTATGACCGGCTGGACCCATCCCTGGTCATGCCGCCGGAACAGCGGTTGTTCCCCGATCCGGCCCATCCGGATGGCATCGGGGAGAAAATCCAGGAGCTGGGTGGGGTGGATATTGCCTTTGGCGGCATTGGCATCAACGGTCACCTGGCCTTCAACGAGGCTCAGGACGGGCTTTCGGCGGAGGAATTTGCACAGCTTCCCACTCGGGTGCTGTCCATCAGCCGGGAAACCCGCACGGCTAATGCCATCGGGGAGCTGAACGGCGCCATTGACGCGATGCCCCGGCGCTGCGTGACCATCGGTATGAAGGAAATCCTTGGCGCGCGGAAGGTTTGCATCGGTGTATTTCGGGAGTGGCACCGCAGTGTGGTGCGGCAGGCGGCCTATGGAGAACCGGGCGGGCATTTCCCCGCCACGCTTCTGCAGGGCCATCCGAATGCCGTGATCTTGACCAACAGCACAGCGGCCCAGCGGCCGTTTTGAGCATGGAAAGAGAGGTGTTGGCAATGGGGGATCGCTTGTTGCTGAAGCATGCGCTGGTATACCGTTCGCATCGGTGGGAGCCGGGCAGCGTGCTGATCGAAGATGGAAAAATCGCGGCAGTAGGGCAGGACGCGGGACGCCGCGCCGTGCAGGCGCAGCTGGATCTGAAAGGGCGCAGGCTTGCGCCCGGCTTTATCGACGTACATACCCACGGCGGCATGGGGGTGGATGTCAACGGGGCCGATGGCGGGGATTTAGAAAGGCTGGCGGCGTTTTACGCTTCCCACGGCACTACGGGCTGGCTGGCCAGCGTATTGACGGACACCCGGGATCAGACCCTGCGCTGCATCAGCGAGCTTCGCGCCTTCCATGATCGGCAGACGGCGGGTGCAGCGCTGCTGGGCATCCATCTGGAAGGGCCGTTTCTCTCCAAAGAGTATAAAGGGGCAATGCCAGAATCCCTGCTGCGGGAGGGGGACTACAGCCTGCTGGAGGAATACCGGCAGGCGGCAGGCGGCTTGGTGCGTTACATGACGGTGTCCCCGGAGGTGCCGGGGGTTCCGGAGCTGGTGGCCCAGTCGGCGAAGGACGTGGTGGTGGCAATTGGGCATTCCGGCGCAGACTACGAAACGGCGATGCGCTGCATTAAAAATGGGGCGGCAGCGGCTACCCATACCTTCAACGCCATGGGGCTGTTCCATCAGCATTACCCTGCTATCATGGGCGCGGTGCTGGAAAGCGGTATTTACTGCGAGGCCATCTGTGATGGGCGGCACCTGCATCCCGGCGCGGTCCGGATGCTGCTGAAATGCCAGGGCTGGGATAAGGTGGTAGCCATTACCGACAGCATCCAGGCTGCGGGTCTGACGGATGGGCGGTACAAGCTGGGGATCAACGATGTGGTTGTGGAGGACGGAGATGCGAAGCTGGCGGATACCGGGGTGCGCGCGGGGAGCACGCTGACCCAGGACACGGCGCTGCGCAACCTGCTGGCATTTACGGGCCGGCCCTTGGAACAGGTTTTGCCGCTGCTGACGGAAAATCCGGCGCGCCTGCTGGGCATCCATGCGCACAAGGGCTTTATTGAAGTGGGGCTGGATGCGGATTTCACTGTGTTAGACGAGGAAAACCGGGTGTGCCGCACAATTGTGGCGGGCCGGACGGTGTACACGGCCTGACGGCGGCGGGAAAAATCTCAGCATGGGAGGCGGACGGTGTGAAAAAAGCCAATTTGCTTATCATACATGGCGGCGGCCCGACGGCGGTACTGAACTGTTCCCTGTACGGCGCGGTGACTGAGGCGCTGGGCAGCGGCGAAGTGGGCCGTGTTTATGGCGCGGTGGGTGGAACCGGTGGGCTGCTGCGGGAGCACCTGCTGGACTTCGGCGGTGTGCCCCAGGAGGAGCTGCATAAGCTTCCCCGCACTCCGGCCTCCGCGATTGGCACCTCCCGGGAGGAGCTTAGCGTGGGGGACTATGCCCGCATGGCAGAGATTTTAACGCGCAACGGCATTCGCTATGTGCTGATGACCGGCGGGAATGGCACCATGGATGCCTGCGGCAGGCTGGCGGCGGCGTGCCAAGGCAAGGGTATTGGGGTCATCGGCATCCCCAAAACCATGGACAACGATATCGCCGTCACCGACCACTGCCCCGGTTTTGGAAGCGCGGCCCGCTACATGGCGGGTACTGTGCGGGAACTGGGAGAGGATGTGCGCAGCCTGCCCATCCATGTGGTGGTGCTGGAGTGCCTGGGCCGCAACGCCGGGTGGCTGACCATGGCTTCCGCGTTGGCCCGGACGGGGGAGGGGCGTCCGCCCCATCTGCTTTATCCGCCAGAACGGGCATTCTGCGAGGAGGAGTTTTTGGAGGAGGTCAAAGCGCTTTATGACCGGCTGGGCGGCGTAGTGGTGGTGGCCAGTGAAGGTCTGCGGGGGGAGGGCGGCAAACCCGTTGTTCCACCCATTTTCCAGACCGGGCGCTCCACCTATTTTGGAGATGTGTCCACCCATCTGGCGCAGACCATTGTGCGCCGCCTGGGTATCAAGGCCCGCAGCGAAAAACCGGGGATTCTAGCGCGGGCTTCCATTGCGTGGCAATCCCCGGTGGACGCAGCTGAGGCCGAGGAAGTGGGCCGCGTGGCCTGCCGCGCGGCACTGGCGGGGGAAAGCGGCAGGATGGTGGCGCTGCGCCGGGTTTCCACCGCGCCCTATGTATGCGAAACCTTCCTTGCCCCTATTGAGCAGGTCATGCTGGGGGAGCGGGTGCTTCCGGCGGAATACCTGGATTGCCGGCGCGCCGGTGCCTCCCGGGAATTTCTGGATTGGTGCCGTCCGCTGATCGGGCCGGAGCTGCCCGCCATGGCCCAACTGCTGTAGCGGGCCGGACAGGGACCTACCGGGAGGGGTTCGGGCGCCCACCCCGGTGGAGGGCGGATGTCCTGAGAGGAATGGCAAAACGCCAGTGGAAAACAGGAGGCAAACGATGAAATATATTTTTTTGAACCTGAAACGCTTTGACATCCCGCCCGAGCTGGGTGGTGTCAACCGTCTGGCCCGGCCGGAGGACTGGGGCGCAGCCATTGTGGCCCAAACACAGCAGGACCTGCGTGCCCATGCGGATGAGGCTGAGTTTGTGGACTTTTTCCCTGAGGCACATTTGATTCCCGCCGGCCGGGCGAGGTGCGCCGGGAGCCCGGTGTGGCTGGGCTGCCAGGGCGTGTTCCGGGAGGATACGGTGGCGGGGGGGAACTTTGGCGCGTTTACCACCAACCGTACTGCCCACGCCGCCGCCGCGCTGGGGTGCTCGTGGACCATTATCGGTCATAGTGAGGAGCGCGGCGATAAGGCGGGCGTCCTGGCCGAGGCTGGCGCAACCGATCCCGCCGCGGTCAACCGCCTGCTAAACCGCGAGATCAAGGCCGCCCAGGCTGCGGGTCTCCGGGTGCTCTACTGCATCGGCGAAACAGCCGAGGAGCAGGCCGGGTGGGAGAGCGTTTTGGACAGCCAGCTTTCTATCGGCCTGGCGGGGGTGGATAAAAGCCGGGCTGTCGTGGCATACGAGCCGGTCTGGTCCATTGGGCCGGGGAAAACGCCGGCGGATCGGCCCTATATCGAAAAAGTCGCCCGTTTTATCAAAGAACGCAGCGGGGGAATGGCTGTGGTTTATGGCGGCGGCCTCAAGGCCAGCAACGCTGAAATGCTCGCGTCCATTGGTGAGATTGACGGGGGGCTGATCGCCCTGACCCGGTTTGACGGAGAGATTGGCTTCTACCCGGAGGAATATTTGGAAATCATCCGGCGCTACCTGGGAAACTGCGGGAGGGATTGAATTGAAACTGGATTTTGAATATGGTCACGGTACAATGACTGCCCAGCTCCCCAACAGCACGGACGTTTTTATTCCTGGCGCAACGGTGCCGGACCCCCCCTGCCTGCCCCAGGACTGGGACAGCCTCTATCAGGCGACCTTGAATTCCATCCGTCATCCCATTGGCATGGAGCCGTTGAGGGATCTGGCCGGATCGGGCAAGACGGCGGTTATTGTCATCCCGGACATTGTGAAGGGCGGGAACCAGGCTACAAGCCATCGGAAGGTAGCCATCCGGGCCTGCCTGGATGAATTGTACGCCGGCGGGGTGGAAAAGAAGGATATTCTGCTGATCTTTTCCAACGGTCTGCATCCCAGGGCCACCGTGGCTGAGATGAGGACGATCCTGGGCGACGAGCTGTTCGGTGAGTTTTATCCGACCGGGCAGATCACCAGCCACGACAGCGAGGACTACGAGCATCTGGCAGATCTGGGCTTCACGCCGCAGGGGGACCATATTCTGCTGAACAAGTACATTTTCGATGCCGATATTCCTATTTTGATTGGGCACACCCAGGGGAATCCATACGGTGGATATTCCGGAGGCTATAAGCACTGCGCCACCGGAATTACCCATTGGCGGAGCATTTCCTCCCACCATGTGCCTCAAGTGATGCACCGCCAGGACTTTGTGCCTGTATCCACCTCCAGCATGATGCGGGAGAAATTCGATCAGCACGGGATGTGGATGGAGCAGAAGATGGGGAGAAAATTTTTTTGTTGCGACGCGGTGCTGGATACGGCCAGCCGTCAAATTGAAATCAACTCCGGCTGGGCCAAGGAAATGCAGCCTGTGTCCTGGAAAACGGCGGACAGGCGTACCTATATCCACTGGGCGGAAAAAAAATACGACGTGGTGGTATTTGGCATGCCTACCAAATTTCACTATGGCGACGGTATGGGCACCAATCCCATTCAAATGATGCAGGCGCTGTCCGCCCAGGTAATCCGCCACAAGCGGATTTTATCCGACCGCTGTGTGTTCATTGTCAGCAGCGTATGCGACGGCTATTTCCACGACGAACGCTGGCCCTACCTGCGTGAACTGTACGAGCTGTTCCAGCATGACTATATGAACACGCTGGCAGACATGAACCGGTATGGGGAATACTTTGCCACCAAAGAGGAGTACATACGCAAGTATCGCTTTGCAAACGCGTTCCACCCCTTCCACGGCTTCTCAATGATGAGCTGCGGGCACATCGCCGAGATGAACACCAGCGCCATCTACATTGTAGGGGCTCGGGAGCCGGGCTATGCCCGGGTCATGGGGCTCAAGACCAGGGCCACTTTTGAGGAGGCTCTGGAGGACGCGATGAAAAAATATGTGGGGTCGAACCCCAATATTCTGGCGCTGCCCCATGCCTTTACCACCGCCGCGGTCCACCTGTGTATGAAGGATTCCGCGCTCAATGCCGCTCCCATTACGGGCTGCCCCTGCGGGGGCTGATACGGGCCTATGGAGTGTGCGCTCTATTTTCTGATTGCCTTGGGAGCGACTACGGTGGGGGCCCTCACCGGCATGGGGGGCGGCGTGATCATCAAGCCGCTGATGGATATGCTCCAGGGGTATGATGTACAGACCATCGGGATATTGTCCTCCATTACTGTATTTACCATGTCGCAGGTGTCCATTGGAAAACATCTGTTGGCAAAAACGGAAATTCCCTTCCGCGTTGCCGTCCCCCTGGCAGTAGGTTCAACGGCGGGCGGGCTGTTGGGCGAACGGCTGCTGGGGGCCGCGGTGGAAGCCGCCGTGACCAGCGCCGCCGTGACGGCGGTGCAGAATGCGGCCCTTGCCCTGCTCATCCTGATGGTATTTCTTTACATGAAAAACAAAAACAGAATCCGGGGGTATGAGCTGAATGGTGTACCAGCAGCGCTGCTCACCGGGATGTTCCTGGGTATGTGCTCCTCGTTTTTAGGCATTGGCGGCGGGCCCATTAACGTGGCCGTCATGATCTTCCTTTTTTCTTGTTCCACCAAGACCGCGACGGCGTGTTCTCTGGTAACCATTCTGTTTGCCCAGGCGTCTAAGCTGGCTTGTGTGGCGCTGACCACCGGGTTCGGCGGGTTTGATCTGTCCATTGCGCCACTGATGGCGGCAGGGGCTGTGGCGGGCGGTGCTCTGGGCGCCGGAATGAACAGGCGGTTCAGCGAGGATGCGGTGGACCGGACGTTCAACGCTGTGCAGCTTTTGGTACTGGGTATTGCTGTATTCAATATCGTAAAAAATATTGTGGTCTAAGAAGCTGTACCAGCAGGAGAAAAAGCAGCATAATTAAGGCATGATACAGAAAAATGAATGACGCAGGCAGGAAGCTGCTGGACATTCACTGGCCACCGCTTCAGCAAGCTGCCATGGTTCTCAATGAAACAGCCCCCTGGATCATGAGGCGGCAGGAATAATAGAACAGCGTGCCCGCCCTGGGCGCGGTGGAGCTCCAGGCCGTCCGGGGCGCCCAAGTGCAAAAGCTCTATAACTCCATGACCCGAGCGCGCCTGTCAGAAAAAACGGTCAAAAACGTGTCCGCTGTGCTGCACAAGGCGTTCAGCGTGGCCTTGAAACAGAGGATCATCACCGCTAACCCCTGCGACGCCGCAGGGCTGCCTAAAGCGGAGCACAGGGAGATACGCCCGCTTGCGGACGGCGAAATACCCCAGTTCCTGGCCGCCATAGACGGCTCCCCCATGCGCAACGCCTGCGCCCTGTGCCTGTTCGCCGGTCTGCGGGAGGGGGAGTGCCTTGGCCTGCCCTGGAAGCAGGTGGACTTTGAGAAGGGCCGGATCACAGTAAGCCAACAGCTTCAGCGGGAGAAGGTCAAGGGCGGCAAATACTACATCTTCTGCAAGCGGTTCAAGGCCGTTGCCGCCAGCATTGGGGGGCCGCACGATTTCGTATATACGTTTGCCAACAGCCGTCCCGCTCAACAGTGTAGACGTAAAGACGGTGTCCAGTATGCTGGGGCATTACAGCGCGGGGTTCACGCTGGACACCCACATCTATGTGACTGCTCAGATGCAGCAGGCCGCGGCGGGCAAATGGGGCGGGTGGGATGAGCAGGATTAACAAAACGGGGGCCGCTCTCGGTGGAGCGGCCCCTAAGCTTTGTCAGAGACAAATCCGACTGATCTCCTGCCAACCTCTATCTCACATCCGCCGATCATGTCTGACAAACGGTGGTTCTACTTTCGTATCAAGCAGACGCCCATACTTCTGCGGCCGCCGGAACGCGTTGCCGTGCACTTCGCTCTCCCGGTAGCGCCGAAGCAGCTCCAAATCCAGCTCCGCGAGGTAGATTCCCTCCGCGCCGTCCGCCTGCAAAACGCACATATCCCGGGAGCCGTCCAGCTCCGGCAGGTACGCCACGCCGTCAAAAACACTGGAGCCGCCGTTGCAGTCAGGCACTGAGTCCGGGTAGTTGCAGGTGGCGATGGCCAGCATATTCTCATAGGCCCTGGAGCGCAGCTGGGAGAGGCGGTTGATCTCCATGGGGCAGGCGTTAGGCACCAGGATGAGCTCCGCACTCTGGAGCATCAAGATTCGGGCGCTCTCGGGGAACTCTCGGTCATAGCAGATCATGGCACCCACCTTCACCTCGCCGCAGCGGGTGTCCAGCGTGGTGACATAGAATTCCTCCCCCGGCGTCAGGTTCCGCTCCACATCAAAATCGCAGGTGTGGACCTTGGCATAGGCGATCTTCCGTTCCCCGAACCGATCAAACAACACCATGGAATTCCGGGGGCCGCCTTCGTACTGCTCCAAAAAGGTGATGCCGATGGCCATGTCGAGCTCTTTGGCGAGAGCGCCAAAGGCGTTCACAAACGTGCCGTCAGCGGGGATTGCCTCCGCCGTCCACTGCTCTATGGACCGGTCGTAAATGTGATAACCGTTGTTCCACATCTCGGGGAACAGCGCGATATCCGCGCCCATTTCCTTCGCTTTCCGGCAGGACGCGATCCCCTTTTCAAGGTTCCCCTCCAGCGTACCGCAGGGCGCGATTTGCAGCAGGGCGATTTTTAGTGTGTTCATGGTGGAGACTCCTTCCAAGTGGGTAATATTGGACTTGATTTTATCATCTCTGAATTGAAACCGCAAGGCTGCCGTGCCCACCGCCTGGTATACGGTTCTATCGGGTAGTGGGTCAGATAGTGGGTAGAACCTGATCCGGCGGCGGAAACAACTCACCTCCGGCTATTTTTTTGCCCACAAACTAAACGGTCATAGTGGGTCAGCCAAATAAAAAGCGAGAACAAAAGCGGACGGAAAACCGCAAAAAACAAGCGGTTTTCCGTCTGAATGGTCCGGGTGACACGATTTGAACGTGCGACCTCCTGCTCCCAAACTGATGTCTGAACGTCCGCACGGCACTTTTCGGCACCGTTGGGCGGTGTTCTGTCCACGGGCGGTTGCTGTTTGGGACTGCCCGGTGGTGACGTGCGCATAGGCCGCTGTCCGCCCGTGGGGCTGATAGTGGGTCAGGATTCTGCGTATTTATGAAATACCGGCGGTTTGCGCATCCTATCCCGGGGTGATTTACGATGCGTAAATTTACGCTTTTTGCCGTTGGACTCATGACCTCGGCAGTCATTCTACTGTCAACAGGCGCGGCGGCGAAATCAAAAAGCGAGCCGCCGCAGGACGCCGTGGAGCAGGTCATTTTGCGGCTTTTGCACCAGCCAATCAGGGAGGCAGTCAATGACCAATATGATGGATTGAGACAATACTGGAAGCAGGAAGTTCTCAGCGTCGAGAAGGTTTCACAATCGCCGTATTATCAGGTCGTGATTCAGGTGGAGACTTTCTGTGGCCCCCACAATCCGCCGTATGGACTGGAAACAATGGCCTTCCGTGTCGATCCAATGGGCACAGTTCAATTGATAGGTTTTGACCACCAGGATGAGCCGGATTAAGTTGTTCCCAACTCCAGAAAAAAGAAATTGGGCGGGGTTTAGCACCTAAAACTTAACGCACTATACTTGAAATTGGCGGGGATTTCCGCTATACTGCTGGGCAGACATATATTCTTTTGACATTTTTACAATGGAGGCTGCTGTATATGGAGACAAACAAGCTGCTGGAGGTTGGCGCGAAAGCGCCTGTTTTCACGCTGCCGGATTCAGAGGGGAATCCCGTCTCGCTAGCGGACTTCGCCGGGAAAAGGGTGGTGCTGTACTTCTACCCCCGGGACAATACCCCCGGCTGCACCCGGCAGGCCTGCGCCTTTGCCGGGGCCTTTGAGGAGTTCAAGCAAATCGACGCGGTGGTCATCGGGATCAGTAAAGACTCTGTGGCTTCCCACAAAAAGTTTGCGGAGAAGCACGGCCTGCCCTTTATTCTGCTCTCCGACCCGGAATTGACCGCCATCCAGGCCTACGGCGTGTGGCAGGAAAAAAAGCTGTACGGCAAGGTGAGCATGGGCGTGGTGCGCTCCACGTTCATTATCGACGAAAACGGCGTTATTGAGAGGGTCATGCCCAAAGTGAAGCCAGACACCAATGCGGCGGAGGTCCTGGCCTATCTCAAGGGGAACAAATGAATATGGCTCAAGCGCCCGCGGTCAGCCGTGGGCGCTTGCTTTATGCGCAGCTTTCAGGAATACATTGTGATCTTCTGCGGACAACTCCGGCTGGAACCGATAGCCTAACTGGTCAAACGCCCGGATATCCGCCAGGCTGGTAACGTTATTCTCCGCCAGCCAGCGCACCAGCTGGCCCCGGGCCATTTTGCACAGGGTGCCTTTTTCCACCACCTTGCCGTCCTTCCACTCGCCGAAGGTGCAGGTGAGGAATCGGACAGACTTGGGCAGATGAGGCTCCACGGCACGGCTGTATTCCTTGGAGGCCAGGTTCAGCACGAAATCCGTCTCAGAAGTAAGCTGTTGGGCCAGGGCATCGCCCCAGAAGCCGTACAGATCGCGGTGCCCGTCCACCGGCAGCCTGGCCTGCATCTCCAGCCGGTAGGGGGTCACGCCGTCGAAGGGCCGCAGCAGACCGTAGAAGCCGGACAGGATGCGCAGATGTTCCCGGAGATAGTCCAGCTGGGCCGTCTCCATCACTCTGGGGGCCATGTATTGGTACTGGATGCCCTCATAGGAGAGAATGGCGGGGGTGAGGCGGCGGCGCAGCTCCATGGCGGGTAGCCGCTCCACGTTCAGCTTGGCGATGGCGTCATTGCACTTCCAGAGGGATTGCAATTTTGCCGGGGACATTTTCTGGAGAGCGGCTTTCAACTGCTCCGTCCGCTCCAGAAAAACGGGCAAGCCATCTACGGCGAAACTGTCTGTGTCCACCACCATTTTCTTGGCCGGTGAGATGATGATCCGCATGATCCGCCTCCGTTTCCGTCTGCACTTTTTGGAGTATCCCACCCCAAAATCTTGGGAGGAACTATATCAACAAGACGCATACAACAAGTTAGGACAACTCCACATCGTCCATTTTTTGGAGCGCCGCCACAATGTCTTTTAGAACCAGGAGCCGCATACTGTCTGGATAACCGCTGAGATCAGCCTGTTTCAGCGCAGAACGGATTCTGGGGAGGAGTTCCGGCTTTGCCGCCGCGATTTCCGGCAGAACTGCGACACACTGACGGGCGGTGATGGGCTTGCTGTCCGTCATGTGGGACAGAAATTCGTCCAGTAGAACATCAAATTTCCCATCTTTGTCCCAGCGGGCGTTGGCCGCCAGAATGGAGATGGCCCGGTTCCGCATCAGGGAGTTTTTGTGGCGCAGCAGCTCCGCAAAACAATCAAAATACGGATACCAGGCGGCGGAATCCCGGCTTTCCGCTGTGATCTGCTGCGTGAGGGCGTAAGCGGCTTTTGCGTCCTTTCCCGTCAGGCGGGCGATGCAGGCGTCGA
>CAJUOT010000044.1 GCA_910588135.1 uncultured Oscillospiraceae bacterium
GAAAGATTTTCTTAAGGAGCCACTGATTAAATGCGTCTCGGCGCTTTTAATCAGTGGCTCCTTAAGGAAATGGTGAGAAGTCAGTTGTGATTTTTCTGACAAATGGCTGGGATTGCCCCTTGCAATTCAAAAGTTAAAGTGTTAAAATCTTAACAGACTTTGGACGTACCAAACGTTCAAAACAGATTTGGAGGTAATACATATGGCACGTTTTACTCTTCCCCGGGACCTGTATCATGGTAAGGGCGCCCTGGAGGCCCTGAAGTCCTTTGACGGCAAGCGCGCGATGATCTGCGTGGGCGGCGGCTCAATGAAGAAGTTCGGTTTTTTGAACCGTGCTGTCGGCTATCTGAAAGAGGCCGGCATGGAGGTGGAGCTGTTCGAGGGCATCGAGCCCGACCCCTCCGTAGAGACCGTGATGAAGGGCACGGAGGCCATGCTGAAGTTCCAGCCCGATTGGATCGTGGCCATGGGCGGCGGCTCCCCCATCGACGCGGCCAAGGCCATGTGGATCAAATATGAGTACCCCGACATCACCTTCGAGGAGATGTGCAAGGTGTTCGGCATCCCCGCCCTGCGCAAGAAGGCCCGCTTCTGCGCCATTTCCTCCACCTCCGGCACCGCCACCGAGGTGACCGCCTTCTCCATCATCACCGACTACCAGAAGGGCATCAAATACCCCATCGCCGACTTTGAGATCACCCCCGACGTGGCCATCGTGGACCCGGATCTGGCCGAGACCATGCCCAAGAAGCTGGTGGCCCACACCGGTATGGACGCTATTACCCACGCCATTGAGGCCTATGTGTCCACCGCCAACTGCGATTACACCGACCCCCTGGCCCTCCACGCCATCAAGATGATCCAGCACGGCCTGGTGGACTCCTACAACGGCGACATGGCCAAGCGCGACGCCATGCACAACGCCCAGTGCCTGGCCGGCATGGCCTTCTCCAACGCTCTGCTGGGCATTGTCCACTCCATGGCCCACAAGACTGGCGCAGCCTTCGCCGACTACGGCGCCCACATCATCCACGGCGCAGCCAACGCCATGTACCTGCCCAAGGTCATCGCCTTCAACGCCAAAGACGAAACCGCTAAGAAGCGCTATGGCGAGATCGCCGACTTCATGGGTTTGGGCGGCTCCAGCGACGAGGAGAAGGTGGAGCTGCTCATCGCCTATCTGCGCAAGATGAACGACGACCTGAACATCCCCCACTGTATCGGCAAGTACGGCCCGGACAGCTACCCCTGCGACCAGGGCTTCGTCCCGGAGAACGTGTTCCTGGAGCGGCTGCACGACATCGCCGTCAACGCCCTGGGCGACGCCTGCACCGGCTCCAATCCCCGCCAGCCCTCTGTGGAGGAGATGGAGAAACTGCTCAAGTGCTGCTACTACGACACCGAGGTGGACTTCTGATCCCCCAGACCTTTGGCCCCCGCCAATCCGGCGGGGGCTGTTTTTGTTCGCTGAACTGCTGATCCCGCTTTTTTGATCCACCAAAAGAGCGGGACACAAGGGTGTTGAAATTTGTTTGTCTGCATGGTATAATAAAGCAATCTTAAAAATAGGGGGGGAGAAATCCATGACCCACATCCAGACGCTGAATGGGGCGACTTTAAAACAGAGCGCCGCCCATGGCGGCTGCGGCGAGTGCCAGACCTCTTGCCAGTCCGCCTGCAAGACCTCCTGCACCGTGGCCAACCAGAAGTGCGAGAATAACAAGTAAGCATCGACGCGCCGGAAAGGGTGGGCTTGTCCCACCCTTTTTTGCGGGTCAGAGGAGGACGAGAATATGGTACATACATTTATCTGCCTGGGCGTTCCCGTGGCGGTTGACGTGAACAGCGGTGCCGTCCACGTGCTGGATCGGACCGCTTACGATGTGCTCTCCCTGCTGGACGCCCCTCTGGCAGACAGCTGCCCTCAGAAAATCTACACCAAACTGTCTCAATATGCCCCTCAGGTGGTGGACGAGGCCTGGTCGGAACTGCTGGAGCTCCAGAGGAACGGACTGCTGTTTACCCAGGACGACTATATCGACCCGGCTGCCGCAACACTGATGCAGCAGGACGCTCCTATCAAGGCACTGTGCCTCCATGTGTCCCACGACTGCAACCTGCGCTGCCAGTACTGTTTTGCCGCAACCGGCGACTTTGGCACCGGCCGCCGCATAACCATGGACGTGGAGACGGCAAAGAAAGCCATTGATTTTGTAATTGAGCGCTCTGGAAGCCGCCGAAATATTGAAGTAGACTTTTTCGGCGGGGAGCCGCTGATGGCCATGGACACAGTGAAGGCCACAGTAGAGTATGCCCGCTCCATTGAAAAGGAGAAGGGGAAGAACTTCCGCTTCACCATTACCACCAACGGAGTGCTGCTCAATGACGAGAACATCGCATACATCAACCGTGAGATGTCCAATGCGGTGCTGTCCCTGGATGGGAGGCCTGAGGTCAATGACCGGATGCGCAAGACGGTATCTGGGGGCGGCAGCTACGAGATAATCCTCCCCAAGTTTCAGAAGCTGGTGCGGGGCAGAGGGGAAAAGGATTACTACCTTCGAGGCACGTTTACCCGATACAACTCTGATTTTGCCGCTGATGTGCTTCATATCGCCGACCAGGGGTTCCGTCATGTATCGGTGGAGCCGGTCGTAGGCAGTCCAGACTGCGGTTATGCATTCCAGGAAGAGGATCTGCCAGGAATTCTGGCCGAGTATGAGCGGCTGGCAGCAGAGCTGCTGAAACGGGATGACGTGAATTTCTTCCATTTCAATGTGGATTTGTCTCAGGGGCCTTGTGTCATTAAGCGGATGCGCGGGTGTGGGGCAGGGTGCGAGTATGTGGCGATTACCCCGGAAGGAGACATTTACCCCTGCCACCAGTTCGTAGGCAATGAAGAATACCGGCTGGGAAACCTCTATGACAATACATTTGACATGGAGCTGTCCCGAAAATTTGCCGGACTCAACATCTACAGCCGTCCTGACTGCAAAGACTGCTGGGCAAAGTTCTACTGCAGCGGCGGGTGCTCCGCATCTAACCTGCTTACCAACGGTGACATAAAAAAACCGAACCATTTTGGATGCGAGATGCAGCGTAAGCGTTTGGAGTGTGCCATCGCTATGAAAGCCATCCGCGCCGGGATGGCGGAAGCGTAGGCTCAATTACACAAAATATCGGGAAAGTTGACAAAAGGCCCGTAGTCTCTACATTTTGAGGCTGCGGGTCACTTTGCTACAATATCCTGTGCCGCGATTATGCTTTGCTTTGCATTGTCCCGTTGGTATACATAATATAGAAGACATAACAACTATACATAACAAAAAAGTTGAAAAATTTTGGGCGATTTCTCTTGCGTTTCCAGCAAAAGAGGTCTATATTAGAGAACACCGGCTTAGGGCATTAAGCTCGTCAGAGCCCAACCTGGATTCCATCAATGTTGTTTACCTCCGGCGAATACGCTCTGTATATGGGCATGGGCAGGGCTGACAAAAAGTTGATACGCCTGGAAATGGCCGCCCATAAAGGAGAATGGCATACCACTGCTTCTTGGAGCATAGCTATAGGATAAACTATTAGAATGCCGGGGTGGTGGTATGGCTGTGCGCAGGATTGGAAGCCGTCTTAGGTTTCCTCTCACGTGGGACGGGCTGACCCAGCTGGTTATACTGTGTGTCTGCTTTGCCGCGGGGGTTGTGGGTGGTTTTCTATTCTCCTGCTGGGGTCGGGATGACGCGGAGCTGCTGGAATATCTGTCCCACTATTTTCAGGCACTTGGGAAAGGAGAAGGGGCAGAGCCGTCCCTGTGGCTCTCCGTATGGGATTTGTCCCGCTGGCCGCTGGCCGCATTCTTTCTGGGATCCACTGCATTAGGGGTGGTGGGTGTACCCCTTGTGCTGGGAATCCGCGGTTTTCTTTTGTCCTTTGCCGCAGCCACTTTTATCCGAATGTTTGGGCTTTCCGGCTTGGCGGCTTCCCTGGCCGCATTTGGCGTGTCTGCCTTGGTTGCGGTTCCGGTGCTGTTTGTCACAGCTGCGGATGCTTTCCGCCAGTCTTTGAGCCGGCTGTCTGGCGAGCGTGTCCCATCTTGGAGCCTGAGGGCCCAAATGCTGGCCCCGTGCGCGGGGGCCATGATGTTAGCCGTAGCCTTACAGCAGACGCTGATGCCCACGCTGCTATCAGTGGTCTGCACCCGGCTGTTTCTGCCATGAGAGAGGAGATGAGCAAAGGTGGACTATATTTCCGGCTATGAGATATGGCTGGCCCGGGAAAAACGGGCTGCTCCCAATACGCTCAGCTCCTATCTCCGGGACGTGCGCCAGTTTGGACAATGGGCCGGAGGTGAACGGCTGTCTCTCAGCCAGGTCAACCAGGAGGATGTGAGACAATACGCCCAGAATTTAGAGGCAAAGGGTAAATCCAACGCTACAGTGGTTCGGTCGGTGGCAGCGCTGAAGTCTTTCTACACATATATGCTGTCCATCCGGGCGGTACCGGTGAACCCCGCCAAGGGGTTTACGCCCAATCGGGTGGAACGTAAACTGCCCGCGATCCTCTCCAACCATGAGGTGGATCTGTTTTTGGAACAGCCTGATCCCACCGATTCCAAAGGGTGCCGGGACAAAGCCATGCTGGAGCTGTTGTATGCCACCGGTATCCGGGTGTCTGAGTTGATTTCCCTGGATGTCCAGGACCTGAATCTGTCCGCCAGCTTCCTGCGCTGCCGGGGCAGAAGCAAGGAGCGGGTGGTGCCCCTGTATAAAGGGGCAGTGAGGGCTTTGACTGCCTATATCAGCGAAGTCCGGCCTCAGCTGCTGGAGGACCCGGAGGAGGCCGCCCTGTTCGTTAATATGAACGGAGAACGGATGAGCCGCCAGGGCTTTTGGAAAATCGTGAAGGGTTATCAGGACAAGGCGGGCATTCACAAAGATATTACCCCTCACACCCTGCGCCACTCTTTTGCAGCCCATTTGCTGGAAAACGGTGCGGATCTGAAATCTATCCAGGAGATGCTGGGGCATGCGGATATATCTGCTACCCAGATTTATGCGCAGGTCGTAAACCAAAAACTGCGGGATGTTTATTCCAGGGCACACCCCAGAGCCTGACCAGCTGCAAAATAATCACGGCGGATGACAGCGTCATCCGCCGTTTTGGCTTGTCATCAGCTTCCTTTTGTGGTATCATCAAAATTACCTGTAATACAAAGAGGAGGGCGGGCCGTTGTTGATTCTTGGAATAGACCCCGGCTACGCCATTGTAGGCTTTGGGCTGGTGGAGTCCACCCAGGGAAAATACCGTATGGCCGCCTGTGGCGCCATCAATACCCCGGCGGGCGTACGGCTGCCAGCCCGGTTATGGCGGATTGCTACCGACTTGGAGGAGCTGATTGGCCGGTTTCACCCCGATGTGATGGCCATTGAGGAGCTGTTTTTTAACCACAATGTCACCACAGGAATCGGTGTGGCCCAGGCCAGGGGCGTCATTCTTATGACAGCAGAGAAGCTGGGCCTTCCCATCTGCGAGTATAACCCTTCCCAAGTCAAACAGGCGGTAGTGGGCTACGGAAAAGCGGAAAAGCGGCAGGTGATGGACATGACCAAACGCCTGTTAAATTTAAACGCTGTTCCCAAGCCGGACGATGCGGCAGACGCAGTGGCTATCGCTTTGTGCCATGCGCGGTCATCCACCTCACTGTTACAAACACTACACTGAATTTGGAGCGATCATTGTGTTTTATTACTTAAATGGTACGGTAACCCATATCGAACCCTATCTGGTGGTGATCGACTGTGGGGGAGTGGGTTACGCCTGCCGTACCACCAACTATACCATTGGAAAACTCAATACGGGGAAGGCTGCAAAACTTTACACCCACCTCTATGTTCGCGAAGATATTTTTGAACTGTACGGCTTTGCCAGCGAGAGTGAGCTGGGATGTTTCCGGATGCTCATCGGGGTGTCCGGAGTCGGACCTAAGGCGGCACTGGCTATCCTGTCTGCCAATAGTCCGGAAGGACTGGCCATGGCCATCGTGTCCGGGAATGAAAAAGCACTGACTTCCGCCCCTGGCATTGGAAAAAAAATTGCCCAGCGCATCATTTTGGAATTGAAAGATAAGCTTGCCAAGGGCCAGCTTGTCACAGGCGGGGGGGAAACCTTTGCCGGCGGCGTAACCATTATTCCGGAGAACAAGGCCAGCGAGGCGTCCGCTGCGCTGGCGGTGCTGGGGTACAGTCAGCGCGAGATTACAGTGGCGCTGAAAGGCATTGATCTGGATCGGCTTTCCCTGGAAGACGTGATCAAACAGGCACTGAAAAAGATGGTGAAGGCGTGAAAACGCTGGTTTTTGTCAACGGACCCATGGGGGTGGGCAAGACTGCTGTGTGTCAGGAACTGCTGAAGCTGTTGACGCCAGGGGTGTATTTGGACGGCGATTGGTGTTGGAACATAAATCCCTTCCGGGTAACGGATGAAACCCGCGCCATGGTACTGGACAATATTACGGCAACGCTTTCTAGGTTCCTGTCCAGCCCGGAGTTGGACTATGTGATTTTCGGCTGGGTAATGCATCAGCCTGAGGTTGTCCGGGATATACTGGCACGGCTTTCACTAGACAATGTAAAGCTCTATCAGTTTACGCTAATGTGTTCCAAATATGCTCTGCGCCATCGGATTGAAGCGGATATCCGGGCCGGTCTGCGGGGCCCGGACGTATTGAAACGGAGTATGGAATACCTCCCGCTTTATGACCGTCAGGCTACGGTAAAGATTGCCACAGACGGACTTTTGCCGCAGGAAATAGCAGAAGCTATGAAAAAGCGCTGCACCGCGCCGTAGGCAGAATAATGTTGTGCAACCTGTTTTGGTGTGCTGGTGGCCAGTGATGAACTGAAAAGCCCGATGCCGATGTGGATCGGCTTTACGGTGTTCTTTGCCGTAATTATTGGCGGAGCCATCTACGTAATTACCTCCCCCAAAGTTAAGAGAAACAAGAGGAAGTGAATCCTTGAGCATTGATTTTTCTGAGAACGGCGGCTTCGAGACGGAGGCCCCGCTGGTGACCACCTCGCTGACCCAAGCGGACGAGGGAGAGGGGTCCCTGCGCCCCAAAACCCTGACCGAGTATATCGGTCAGGAGAAGGCCAAGGACAATCTGTCCATTTTTATCCAGGCAGCCAAAATGCGGGGGGAACCGCTGGACCACGTCCTGCTCCACGGCCCTCCGGGGCTGGGTAAAACCACCCTGTCCGGAATTATTGCCAATGAAATGGGGGTGAACATCCGCATTACCTCCGGTCCGGCTATTGAGAAGCCAGGAGATTTAGCGGCCCTGCTCACCAATCTCCAGGAAAATGACATTCTATTTGTAGATGAAATTCACCGCCTCAACCGCTCCGTGGAGGAAATCTTATATCCCGCCATGGAGGATTACGCCATCGACATTATCATCGGCAAGGGTCCTTCTGCCAACTCTATTCGGTTGGATCTACCCAAGTTCACCTTGATCGGGGCTACCACCCGGGCAGGGCAGTTGTCCGCACCTCTGCGGGACCGATTCGGTGTCACTCTGCGGCTGGAGCTGTATACGCCGGAGGAGCTGGCATCAATTGTTACCCGTTCTGCCGGAATCCTGGATGTACCCATTGAAGGGGATGGGGCATTGGAAATTGCCCGCCGCAGCCGGGGTACCCCCCGTATTGCAAACCGAATGCTCCGCCGGGTGCGGGATTTTGCCCAGGTCACTGCCGGCGGCGTCATTACCCGCGCTGTGGCTGACCGGGCTCTTCAGGCGTTGGAGATCGACCATTTGGGGCTGGACAATGTGGACAGGCGGATGATGGAGAGCATCATTACAAACTATGGCGGCGGACCGGTGGGGCTGGATACGCTGGCCGCCACCATCAATGAAGAATCTGTGACATTGGAGGATGTCTATGAGCCTTACTTGATGCAGCTGGGTTTTCTTACCCGGACGCCTAGAGGCCGGTGCGTTACGCCCAAAGCCTACCGCCACCTCAGTTTACCGCTTCCTGGTGGTGAAGCCGTCCCAGAGCAGCTGTCCTTTTAACCGGGTAAGCGCGGATGGGACTGGGAATTTATTCATTTTTTTCCATTTCCTAACCATATGCAGACAATTTTAGAAGATTTTCTAAAATAATCATGGAAAACAATTGACAATTCAGCTATTCTGTGATTAAATAAACAAGGTTGAGTTATGAGTGTAATCCCATCAAAAGTAAGTGAATACAGTGATGAGGAGCTTTGCGCGCTGGTGGCTGACGGGTGTCGAAATGCGGAGGAAGAGTTAGTTAAACGTTATCTCCGTCCGGTGCGCGTGTATGCCCGACCCTATTTTTTGGTGGGCGGGGACAGCGAAGATTTGATTCAGGAAGCAATGTTTGGACTTTTGAAGGCCATCCGGGAATTTGACCCTGGCCGGGATGTCCGTTTTAAAACCTTTGCAGAGGTATGCATTCGGAACCGGATTCGCTCTGCGGTTACCAATGCCGTCCGAAGCAAACACGCCCCACTGAACAACAGTGTTCCTTTTGAATCCCCGATGCTGGGGGTAGGCATAAGCTTGGAGGAGCAGTACATCAGCAGGGAAGAGGAGACAGAACTTCTCACAAGTTTAGAGCAGCACCTGTCCCTGCTGGAGCGCAAAGTATTGAAATTTTTTCTTCTTGGCTTGTCCTATCAGGAGATCAGTGAGCAGGTGGGACGTCCCATTAAGTCGGTAGACAATGCTGTTCAGCGTATTCGGCGCAAGGTTGCCGACGGTTTTGGCGTATTCAGCGAAAGCTGACGCAAATATTACAGTCCCAGCAGGTTGTATTTCCGATTCTGGGCATCAAAAGAGAGGGTATTTCCATGTACGAAGACAAGACCTTAGTTTGCAAAGAGTGTGGTCAGGAGTTCGTGTTCACCGCCGGTGAGCAGGAGTTTTATGCAGAGCGCGGCTTCCAGAATGAGCCCCAGCGCTGCAAGGCCTGCCGCGATGCCCGCAAGGCTGCTGCCCGTGGTCCTCGCGAGTACTTTACCGCTGTGTGCGCCCAGTGCGGCGGCGAGGCGAAGGTTCCTTTTGAGCCGAAGTCTGACCGCCCTGTGTATTGCAGCGAGTGCTTTGCCAAGATGCGTGGCGAGGGCTGATCAATAACCCAGACAAAAGGGCCGTGCTGTATGAGCACGGCCCTTTTTTGCGTTCACGTCACAAATTTTCCGTTGCGGCTTGTTTGGGGAGCTCTGGTATGATATAATAAATTATAGCCCATTTGAATCCATATCCCAGAATCTGAGGTGACATAACTAGTGAATACGTCTATTTATGAAAGCCCCCTGTCCTCTCGATATGCCAGCGAGCATATGCAGCATATCTTCTCTCCGGATAAAAAGTTTTCCACTTGGCGCAGGTTATGGGTTGCCTTGGCCCGGGCAGAGATGGAACTTGGTCTGCCTGTTACCCAAGAGCAGATCGACCAGATGGAGGCCCATATCACAGATATTGATTACGGCACAGCGGCAGCAGAGGAGAAGAGGCTTCGGCATGATGTGATGGCTCATATCCACACTTATGGGGCGCAATGCCCCAAAGCTATGCCCATCATTCACCTTGGGGCGACCAGCTGCTACGTGGGTGACAATACTGACATTATTATCATGCGGGAAGGGCTGCAGCTGATCCGGGACAAGTTGGTATGGGTGCTTGCGGCTCTGGCTGCGTTTTCTGACAAGTATAAATCGTTGCCAACACTTGGTTTTACTCATTTTCAGGCGGCTCAGCTGGTCACCGTGGGGAAACGGGCTACTCTTTGGATGAATGAGCTGCTTCAGGATTTAAACGAGGTGGAGTACCGCATCTCCACGCTGAAACTTCTGGGATGCAAAGGTACCACTGGAACCCAGGCATCCTTTCTGGAACTCTTTGAGGGCAACCACGAAAAGTGTAAAGAGCTGGACCGCAAAATTGCCCAGGAAATGGGATTTGAAGAGACGGTTCCAGTATCTGGTCAAACTTATTCTCGAAAGGTGGACTCTGCAGTACTAGCTACCTTATCCGGAATTGCCCAATCCGCCTGCAAGTTTGCTACCGACATACGCCTTTTGTGCCATTTGAAGGAGGTGGAAGAGCCCTTTGAGGCCAGTCAGATCGGATCTTCTGCCATGCCTTATAAGCGTAATCCCATGCGCTGTGAGCGCATCTGTGCGCTGGCCCGTTATGTAATCGCCGATGCCGCTAACCCCGCCTATACCGCAGCAACTCAGTGGTTTGAACGCACCTTGGATGACTCTGCCAACAAGCGTATCTCTATACCTGAGGCTTTTTTGGCGGTGGATGCCATCCTGAATATCTATGAAAACGTGGCCTCTGGTCTGGTGGTTCATGAAAAGGTAATTGAGCGGCACATTATGGATGAGCTTCCCTTTATGATCAGTGAGAACATTATGATGGATGCTGTGAAGAGGGGGGGGGACCGTCAACAGCTCCATGAGCGTATCCGGGTTCATTCCATTGAGGCGGGACGTAATGTAAAGGAGCTTGGCCTTACAAATAATTTTATTGACCTGTTGGCTGACGACCCAGCATTTGGCTTAAATCGTGAAGAACTGGCTGCCCATTTGGAACCGTCACGATATATTGGCCGCTGCCCGAAGCAAGTTTCTGACTTCCTGGCAGAGTTTATTCAGCCTGTGCTGACTTCCCACCCGGACGCTTTGGACAGTCAGGCAGAATCGCTAAAGGTATAAGCGCAAATTTGCATCTATTTTAGGAAAGGATTGATTACATATGAAATCAGCTGTTCGCCGGATCGGAGTCTTTACCAGCGGGGGGGACGCCCCCGGCATGAATGCCGCTATCCGTGCTGTGGTTCGTGCGTCGCTGCATTATGGCATTGAGTGCATTGGCATTCGTCGAGGCTATCATGGTTTGCTTAATGGCGATTTTACAAAGCTCGATTTTGAAAGTGTAAGTGATATCTCTCGCCGAGGCGGCACCATGCTCTATTCTGCCCGCAGCCTGGAGTTTATTGAGGAAGCAGGACGAAAAAAAGCTCTTGCGACCTGTAAACTGCTGGGAATGGACGCTTTGGTTGGAATCGGTGGTGACGGCACCTTTAAGGGATTGCTCACCTTGGCTAACAGCGGCATCTCAGTCATTGGCATTCCCGGTACAATTGACAATGACATCGCCTGTTCTTCTTACACCATAGGCTACGATTCTGCGTGCAATATCGCTCTGGAGAGCATTGACCGCCTGCGGGACACCATGAAATCCCATGAGCGCTGCTCGGTGGTGGAGGTCATGGGCCACCGGGCTGGATATCTGGCTTATTCGGTTGGCATTGCCTGCGGTGCTACAGTAGTGCTGGTTCCTGAACGGCAGGTAGACTTTGAGCAGGATGTTATTGAACCTATTCGCAGAGCCAGGCTGGGCGGCCGAACACACTTTATGGTGATTGTGGCTGAAGGCGTTCCAGGCGGAGCCTACCGGGCAGCTGACCAGATTCGAGAGGCCACGGCGCTGGATACCCGCGTGACTGTCCTGGGACATGTGCAGCGCGGCGGATCGCCCACGTCACGCGACCGGATGGTGGCCACATTTATGGGTTATGAAGCGGTCAAGCTGCTGGCGGAAGGGAAGAGCTGCCGGGTAGTGGCAATGAAGGGTGACGATATCGTTGACTATGATATTACGGAAGCCCTCTCTATGACCAAGGGGTTGGATGAAATGAGCGAAATTGTAGCTCGTGCTATGACGGGCGTTTCAGATGACAGGATGGCATAACAAGCGGCAGTTTTCTCTTATGTTCCTAAAAATTTTAGACCAATATGGGTCCTGTTGGTAAAATAATAGCGGTAGGCTTGCATAAAAACGTCCCAAAGACAGGTTTGTCTTCGGGACGTTTTTTATGCAAGCTATTGCGTTTTTATTTAGCCAGTATCTTTTTCAGCCGCGCGAACCGGGGCAGGCCGTTTTCAGTGACCCGGTGGTTTTCCCCTTGGATCAGGGGCAGGGCATAGTCGATATAACTCTGGGTCACGCCGTTGTGCTCGGAGTTAATCCACTCCAGAGGCACCTTCTTCTCAAAGTTGGCCACCTCAGAGAGGTTAAACAGCTTGGTCTTGCAGTTATACTTGCTGCCCTCACGAGTGCACTCGAAACCCACCATTTTGTCGGTCTCGCCGGCTACAGCGGCTTCCACGGCGGTTTTGCCCGCCAGGAAGGATTCGTCGATGTCGGTCTGGGAGGCAAGGTGCGCACCACAGCGCTGGAGCAGGGACAACTCAATGCCACGGACCTTGGCGCCGGTCTTTTCCTTCACCACGTTGGCCAGCAGGGCAGCCAGACCGCCCAGCTGGGCATGGCCGAAGCCGTCGGTGGCGGAAGTCTTGGCCTCGGACACGAAGGAGCCATCGGCGTAGTGAATGCCCTCGGAAACGGCCACAATGCAGTTGCCGTTTTTCTTATAGATGGTGTCCACATCGGCCAGGAACTTGTCCATGTCAAAGTCCACCTCGGGGAGGTACACCAAGTCGGGGGCACAGCCCACCACCCCGGCCAGGGCGGCGGCGCCAGCCAGCCAGCCAGCGTGACGGCCCATAATCTCAATCACAGTGACCATCCCAGTGTCGTATACGTGACCGTCCTTGTATACCTCGGCGCAGGAGGTAGCGATATACTTGGCGGCGGAGGCGAAACCGGGGCAGTGGTCGGTGCCGAACAGGTCGTTGTCGATGGTCTTGGGTACACCCATCACCCGGCACTCATAGCCGGACTTGGCCATGAAGCGGCTGACTTTGGCGCAGGTGTCCATGGAATCGTTGCCGCCGTTGTAGAAGAAGTAGCGGATATCGTACTTCTTGAAGATCTCCAGGATGCGCTTATAGTCAGTGTCGTCTACGTCAGGATCGGCGATCTTGTAGCGGCAGGAGCCCAACTCGGAAGACGGGGTGTTGAGCAGCAGTTCCAGTTCCTTTGCATCTTCCTGGCCCATGTCATACAACTGGTCGTTCAGCATACCCTTGATGCCGTGAGCCATGCCATAGACAGCAGTGATGTCGGGGCAGTCCAGTGCGGTACGAATCACTCCATACGCGCTGGCGTTGATGACGGAAGTGGGACCGCCGGACTGGCCAATGACGCAGGCGCCCTTTAACTGTGCCATATTGAATTTCTCCTTTGTGTTTGTTAATCAGGCCTTGCCGTTGCAGCCCAGTACGTCCACCAGCTTATGGCGCACCAGCTCCTTGATATTGGCGCGGGCGGGTTTCAGATACTCACGGGGATCGAACTTGTCGGGGTGCTCAGTATAGAACTTGCGGATGGTGCCGGTCATGGCCAGACGCAGATCGGAATCAATGTTAATCTTGCATACGGCGCTCCGGGCGGCCTCACGCAGCTGCTCCTCGGGAATGCCCACCGCGTCGGGCATCTTGCCGCCGTTGGCGTTGACCATCTTCACATACTCCTGGGGTACGCTGGAGGAGCCATGGAGCACGATGGGGAAGCCGGGCAGACGCTTTACAACATCGTTCAGGATGTCGAAACGCAGGGGAGGGGGAACGAGCTCACCCTTCTCGTTGCGGGTGCACTGAGCAGCGGTAAACTTGTACGCGCCGTGGCTGGTACCGATAGCGATGGCAAGGGAGTCACAGCCAGTCTTGGACACGAATTCTTCAACTTCCTCAGGGCGGGTATAGTGGGACTGCTCAGCAGAGACGTTGACCTCGTCCTCCACACCGGCCAGGGCGCCCAGCTCAGCCTCGACAACCACACCGTGGTCGTGGGCATACTCCACTACCTTCTTGGTGATCTCAATGTTCTCCGCAAAGGGCTTGGAGGAGGCGTCAATCATGACGGAGGTGAAACCGCCGTCGATGCAGCTCTTGCAGGTCTCGAAGCTGTCGCCATGGTCCAGGTGGAGCACAATGGGGATTTCGGGACACTCAATTACGGCAGCCTCCACCAACTTTACAAGGTAGGTATGGTTGGCGTAAGCCCGGGCACCCTTGGACACCTGGAGGATGACGGGGGCCTTCTCCTCACGGCAGGCCTCGGTAATACCCTGAACGATCTCCATGTTGTTGACGTTGAAGGCGCCCACAGCATAACCGCCATTGTAGGCCTTCTTGAACATTTCGGTCGAGGTAACCAGTGGCATAATTGTCCAACTCCTTATCAAAATTAAATTTTGGTGGTTTCCGTTATGATTTTAACATTTATCACAGAAAATTGCAAGGGGAAGCGGTGGCTTTTCCAAGTCAAAAACTACAAAACCGGAAGATTTTTTTCTGTCCAGTGTCAACAAAATGACGGCGGGCATACGATGGCAGGAAAGGGGGAATGGCAGTATGATCCAGCTGCTCCCATATAACCGCCGGGCGGCGGTGGCTTACGCTCACAAATGGGCCTATACCCGTAATCCGGCGTTCTATGACTTCAGTGAGATTGGCGGGGACTGCACCAATTTCGCGTCCCAGTGCCTGTATGCTGGCACCGGTATTATGAATTTCACCCCGGAATTTGGCTGGTACTACATCGACGCCACCGACCGGGCTCCGGCCTGGACAGGGGTGCAGTTTTTCTGGGATTTCATGACCCGGCCCCAGCCTACCGACGGTCCTGTCGGCATCCAAGTCCATATGAACTTCTTGCGCCCCGGTGACTTTGTCCAACTCCGATTTGAGACCAGCGGAGAGGTATTCGCCCACACGCCAGTGATCGTTTCGGTAGGCACGGTGCCCAGGCCGGACAACATCCTCATCGCGGCCCACTCTAACGATGCCGACTACCGGCCTTTGGACAGTTACCAGAATGTGGTGGAGTGGCGGTTCCTTCATATCGTAGGGGCGCTCAAGGTGACGGACGGACCCGCATCCGGCGAGCGGCAGACAGACAGCGCGGAGGGTTGAGTTCCTCCACGCTGTTTGCCTGTTATATCCACTTTCTGTTTTTGACCGGCTTTCCATGGCCGAAATGGATCGTCCGAGGGCCCAATACCTCAATTTTCCTCACGCTCTCCAGCATTGCGGCCCTGTCGTGGTACAGCATGGAGACAGCGGGGTAAAACATATTCATCAGCGCGTCGCCTGCAATCAAATCGGTCCCATTAACATCCAGGCCGATGGAGCCGTCGGTGTGGCCGGGGAGGCCCACCACCTTGGCGGCGATCCCATAGCTGTCCAGACTGTCACCGTCGTCCAGGAACACTGCGGGCATAAAGGGAGGAATGACATCCGCTTGAAAGCTTTTGACAGAGGCCGCCAGCACGATTTTCCCCAAAACACCGTCCGCCGACAAAGGCTGTCTCATATTATCGGACAACAGCGCCAGATCGCCCTTGTGAATCGCCGCGGGACAATTCAGTGCATTGGAGAGATAGGCCGCATTTTGCACATGGTCAACGTGCCCGTGGGTGAGCACGATCAGAGCCACCCTGAGTCCCCGGCAGGCATCCAATATCTTTTGACGGTACTTTTCCCGGCCGGTATCCACAAGAATCGCGTTGTTTCCATCGATAATCAGATAACAATTCCCATTTCCGCAGGAAATCCGCCGGATATCACTATTCATGTCTCATCCTCCGTTTTCTGCTTTGAGGGCCGTCCCCGGCGGGGCCTGGCTTTGACCTGTCCCAGTGGGTTGGACTGGGCCGCATCCCGCAAAGCATCGCTGTCCACGTGGGTGTAGATCTGGGTGGTGTTCAGGTGCTCGTGGCCTAAAACCTCCTGAAGCGTCCGCACATCCACGCCGTTTTGCAGCATCAGGGTCGCGGCAGTGTGGCGCAGCTTATGGGCGGAGTACTTGCTGCTGTCCAGACCGGCGGCAACGAAGCGCTGCTTCAGCATATAGTGTACACCGTCTTTGGTAATCCTGGTGTGCCTGCGGGAGATAAACAGTGCGTTTGGGTCGGCCGCTCCAGAATGAGAACGAACCGCCAGCCAATCCTCAATAGCACTCTGGCAGGCCGCATTCAGGTAAACCACCCGCTCCTTGTTGCCTTTACCCAGCACCCTCAGGCGATCACCCCGGATATCGGTGAGGTTCAGTCCCACCAACTCGGAAATACGTACACCGCAGTTCAAAAACAGGGTGATAATACAGAAATCCCGTTCCGCGTTGTCACCGTCAATGGATTCCAGAAGCTGAATGCTCTCATCCAGGGTCAAATAGCGCGGCAGGGTTTGCCGGATTTTGGGGGAATCCAGCTCCTGAATAGGGCTTTCCTCCAAAAGCTTGGCCTTTACTACCAGATACTTGTAAAACGACCGGATAGTCGCCACTTTTCTGGCCCGTGAGGACACCTCCAGCCCATACCGGGCGCTGAGGGCGTTGGCATTTTTCACCCGATCCCGGCTGAGAAAACTGAGAAAGGCGTATATATCGGTTAAAGTAACCGATTTCACCAGGGCTAAGTCCACATCGTCAATCGTAATCTCATCCAGCGGCATGGAGCGTGGAACACGGCCTTTTTCAATCTTTATATAGCGGAAAAAGGTACGCAGATCCAGGAAATACTCATCCACAGTTTTTTGGGAGTGTCCCTGGATGGTCTCGTGGTAGGTCAGAAAATCCCGAAGAATGGGGGACGCCTCAGTTCGATAATCCATCATGACAAAAAAGCCTGACATGTTCATAACCCATGGACAGCTGGGCAGACTAAGCAGCGGAAAGACCACCGTACCCCAGCGCGATCTATTCCAAAGCATAATCAAGCCCCACCCACAAATCTCCCTCCCCTCAACTCAACAAAATTTTTATTTTGTTGAGTTGAGGGCGTGCCAAGCCGTACCTCCTCTCCGTATAGATTGATCCGATATTTATAATTCAACCATTCAGGTGATCTGCTTATGAGCTTCATCCCGTGTACGCAAAACTGCAAATTCCAGAATGAGGGCCTGTGTACACTGGCACAGGCTCAGACCGCAGGTCAAGCAGTTCCCAATGATGCCTGCCTTAATTTCACGCCCCGCCTGTCAAACCAGCACAGCGATGGCTTCACGGATATTGGACACCCGAATCAGATCTAGCCCAGCGGGTACAGCCAGCTTGCCGCTGCTTCTGGCAGGTATCAGACACTTGCTAAAACCCAGCCGCCGGATCTCGCTGAGCCTCTGGTTGACCGCGTTTACCGAACGCAGTTCCCCGGTAAGCCCAACTTCCCCGATAGCAGCCAAGTCAAAGGGCACGGGCTTGTCCCGAAAGCTGGAAGCCAGCGCCACAATAAGCGCCAGGTCAGCGGCAGGCTCATCCAGCGTCAGCCCACCAATGACATTGACATAAAAATCACAATTAGACAGCGCCAGTCCGCCCCGTTTTTCCAGTACCGCCAGCATCATCATCGCCCGGTTATAGTCAAAGCCGTTACTGGTGCGGCGGGAATTTCCATAGCCAGACGGCGACAGCAGCGCCTGTACCTCTGCCAGTACCGGGCGCACCCCTTCCATAACGCATGTGACACAGGAGCCAGGCATATTTTCTGGACGACCGGATAGCATCGCCTCCGATGGGTTGGGTACTTCCGTCAGCCCCTGATCCCCCATCTCAAATACGCCAATCTCATTGGTGGCGCCAAAACGGTTTTTAGCTGCCCTGAGGATGCGGTAAGAATTGTGCTCCTCCCCTTCAAAATGGAGGACACAATCTACCATGTGCTCCAGCACCTTAGGTCCGGCAAGAGAGCCCTCCTTGTTTATATGACCCACGACGAATACTGTAACTCCCATGCCCTTCGCCAGACGCATCAGCGTCATGGTGCACTCTTTTACTTGAGCCACGCTTCCCGGCGAAGCGCTGGCGTCTCCGCTGTAAATGGTTTGGATGGAATCAACAATAAGAATATCAGGGCGTTCAGTCTGGACGGTAGACACAATATCTTCCAAATTCGTTTCAGAAAAAAGGTATAGTCCCTCTTCCCGGATGTTAAGCCGTCTGGCGCGGAGCTTTATCTGGCGCTCAGATTCTTCTCCAGATACATATAAAACGTTACAAAAGCGGCATAAATGGTCACAGATTTGAAGCATCAGCGTGGACTTTCCAATACCAGGGGCACCGCCCACCAAAACCAGGGACCCCTTCACTGCCCCGCCCCCCAGCACCCGGTCCAACTCCTTCATACCCGTGTTAAAGCGCAGTTCATCCACTGCCTCCACCTCAGCTATTGGGCGGGGATGGTGTGCCCCAAGGCCAGCCGCGGCAGAAACGGCCGCCTTTTTCTTTGTGTCCACCACAGGTTGCTCAACAATCGTGTTCCATGCGCCGCAGGCAGGGCATTTTCCCTGCCATTTCAAGTATTCGTTGCCGCAGTCCGTACAGTAAAACAGTGATCTGGCTTTAGCCACTCTGCTCCCCTCCCAAACCTGTAGATATCATATGTATTCTGTTCAAATATGCTTCCGCCAGTGCCAGCGCCACCCTTCGCTGATAGGCATCGGTGCAGAGCAGCGCCGCCTCCTCCCCGTTGCTGAGAAAGCCGCACTCCACAAGAACAGCGGGACAGGTGGTGTGGTCAAACAAATAAATTCCATCAGGGATGGGTTTCGCTTTGCGCTCATTTCCTGGATTCAATACCTGCCGGAGCACATCCTGAGTATGCTCCCCCCACTGGCGATCCAGATCGCCGCCGCTAAAAAACACTTGCGCCCCGCCATACCTCGAATCTGTAAAGTGGTTTTGGTGCACGCTTATCAACACCGCATTAGGAGTGTTTGATATCAAGGCCACTCGATTCTTCAAGTCGGACACCTTTTTTTGCCGGATGGTCTCCGCTCCGCTGCTGTGCAAGGAGACGTCTGCCTCCCGGGTCAAGTGGGGTTCTATGCCCAGGAATACCATCAGCGCTTGAGTTTTTCGCACGATAGATAGATTGATATCGCTTTCCTTTGCCCCGGCTGAGGTGCTGGCCCCACCGTCCTCCCCGCCGTGTCCTGCATCCAAAATCAGCGTATACTCCCCCCCGGCGGCAGACACCGCCGCCAGAAACTGGGGCGGTTGCGTACCTAGCCAGCCGACTCCTCCCAGCACACACAGGCAAAGAAATAACAATAGCATATCCCGTTTCATAAGCCAGTCCCCCTTCCCTTCACCATATGTGAAGAGGGATCGCTTCATACCAGAAGTCACAGGTAGGAAAACACCTCATGATGGTGCTGGGAAAGGGATATAGAAATATTGGGGAACCTCTCCGCCAACCAATTCCTCACCACAGGGCAGACCACGTTTTCTGTGGGGAAATGCCCTGCGTCCACTAAATTGATCCCCAGTGCACGCGCCTCCAGAAACTGATGATATTTGGCATCGGAAGTGACAAAAGTATCGCAGCCTAAAGTCAATGCATCATTCATCATGTCGGCACAGGCACCTCCACCCACGGCTACCCGGCGGACAGGTCTGCCGCCGTCTACCAGCCGGATGCCATTGGCGCCCAGCAGCCGTTTCACCGCCATCGCAAAGTCGTACAGGGGCTGCTCAGACACTTCCCCCACCCGGCCGATGCCATAGGGTCTCCCCTGCGCATCAGCACCTTCCGTCCTCAGCTGACCGATGTTCGTCAGGCCCAGGCGCAGCGCCAGAGCATCATTTACACCGCCCTCCACCGCGTCCAGGTTGGTGTGGGCACAGATCGCTGCGATGTGGTTTTCTATCAAGGCAAGGAGAACTCGACCAGTGACTGTTTGATTTGTCACCGATTTGACTCCACCGAAAATCACCGGGTGATGGGACACGATTAGTTGAGCTCCCTGCTTGGCGGCCTCCTGAACCACATCTTCGGTAATGTCCAGCGTCACCAGGATTTTTGTAACGGCAGCCTCCTCCCTTCCAACCAGGAAACCGGCGTTATCAAAGCTTTCCTGAAGTTCAAACGGGGCCTTTTCCTGTAAAAAGGCGAAAACTTCTTCCGCAGTTGTCGTAGTGTTCAGCTCCTTTTTCATCACTCGTAACCCAGACAGCACCGTTTCCAGCTCCGAAATGGCAGCTAAGTCGGGATCACGGGCCGACTTATGCCCCTGCAGAGCTTTTTCTGCCTTTTCCTCTGCCAAAATCAGATATTCTATCCGGAGTGGGTCGGGGCTGTTCTTCCCTGCCCACAGTTCCGCTGGAGATAAAGGCCCCATCTGCCCTCCCCGTACCGTCCAAATGCTGTAGAGTTTTGTTCCTTCTTGTGCCACCCGCTCCGAAAGGATGGCATAGCCATTCTCCTGCAGCCATCGGCGCAACTGAGGCATTCCGGTCATAGGCTGTAATAGCAACAGCTTGTCCTGATGCGCCCATGGAGCAGCCCTTAAAATAGAGGCAATGGTTTCCCCTCCCATGCCGGCTATGACCACCGTGTCAACTTCGTTCGCCTCAATGCCGGCCAGTCCGTCGCACAGTCGAAGGGAAAGCGTCCCCTCTATCCCATATTGACGTGCGGTTGCTCTGGCTCGCTCTAAAGGTCCTTCTCTCAGGTCGGAGGCAATGGCCTTCTCCACACGTCCGTTTTGCAACAGCCAGACTGGAAGGTAACCATGGTCAGTGCCTACGTCAACCAGCCGCGCCCCCTGAGGCACTTGCTGGGCAATGGTTTGGAGCCTTGCTGACAATTCCACATTTACACCCCTGTTTCTCTGGGATAAAGGAAAAGAGCGGAACCTCCGCTCTTTTCAGACGTGCCGATCAGGCGATAGTGGAGTTCAGCTTGTCCAGCAGAGCATCCACATCCACCCCATGAACCATGCAGGCCTGCTCCACCGTCTCCCCGCGGGAAGACGGACAACCTAAGCAGTGCATACCGATGGACAGGAAAATGGGCGCTGTGTCGGGTGCGATGTCCAAAATATCGCCAATAATGGTATCCTTCGTGATTTTAGCCATACTGGGATAGCCTCCTTGCAGTTTTTGTCGAACAGGTATAGTATATCCAATCTGGTAAGAGTTTGCAAGGGTTTACGAAAAAAAAGCCGGCCAATAATACAGACTCCAATTGGAGGGAAGGGACAGGCCTCGGCACATGAAGATAACGCCGCAATTTTTGGTGCTGCTTTCTGACAAAAACAAGAAAAATCCCTGGAAGCTAAACAATTCCAGGGATTTTTCTTTGGCAGCGGATGAAGGATTCGAACCCTCACAAACAGAGTCAGAGTCTGGTGTGCTACCATTACACTAATCCGCTATTTTACTGCCGTTGAACAACCGTAAATTATTATACCAAAACATCGTCGTTTGTCAACCCTTTTTATAAAGTTTTTTCCAAGCGCCTCTCGGCGGGCAGATCTGCCCGCCGAGAGGCGTATTCCGGTCAGTAGAAGCGGACTGTTCAACATGGTCTCCTTACAGGTGATTCATCATCTGCCTTAGAAGCTCCTCTTTCCCCTCTCCCCTTTCAGCAGAAAACAGAACCACGGGAACACTATCTGCCAGGGCCAGGGTGTCGCGGATCAATTTAATATTCCCTTCAATTTCACTTTTTTTCAGTTTGTCCAGTTTATTTGCAACTACCAGAAAAGGTCGGTTTGAGCTTAAAAACACTTGGGCCATGGTACAATCGTCTACAGTAGGTTTGTGCCGAGCATCCACAATAAGAATGCCCACAGCTATCCGCCTGGTATCGGAAAACCAAGCTTCAATCAGCCGCCCCCAACGTTCCCGTTCCTGCTTGGATACCTTGGCATACCCATAACCAGGCAAGTCTACCAAATACAGCTTTTCATCAATTCGGAAATAATTGATGTGGGTGGTTTTCCCCGGCGCAGAACCAACACGGGCAAAATTTTTACGGTTAAGCAATCGGTTGATGACAGAAGACTTGCCCACATTGGACCGTCCGGCGAATACTACCTGTGGCAGCCCATCCCGAGGAAAATCTGCCGCCTTAGCCGCCGAACGGACAAATTCTGCCATATGCCAATTTATTGTCATGGTCAAGCCCCTCACTGGCGCAGATTGACGGCGCGGCCCACCGCCCACGGCATCTCTGGAGTTTGGCGGGGCGCAAGATCCGCCTGTACAGGCAGCTTACCTGACAGCGCCTGAGCCAGCGCCTCGTCCACCTGATGCACTGGTACAAAAGTAAGCGCTTTCCGGACAGTCTGATCAATCTCATCAAGATCCTTATTATTGTCCTCAGGGATGATGACCGTTGACATACCACCTCTCAGAGCACCCATAGTCTTTTCCCGCAGGCCGCCAATGGCCAATACTCGCCCCCTAAGGGTCACCTCCCCAGTCATTGCCACATCCCGGCGTACCGGAACGCCAGTGAGGGCAGACACAATGGCGGTGGTTATCGCAATCCCGGCAGACGGACCATCTTTAGGTACAGCGCCCTCTGGAAAATGGACATGAACATCTTTTGTGCTGTGGAATTCTGGGTCAATTCCCAACTGGGCTGCGCGGCTTCGAATATAGGACAGCGCTGCTTTGGCCGACTCCTTCATTACATCACCCAGGTTGCCGGTAAGAACCACCTTACCTGTCCCCGGCACAACGTTGACCTCCACCTCCAGGATCTCGCCGCCCACAGAGGTCCATGCCAAGCCGTTGACGACACCCACCAGCGGCTCTCGGGCAGGTTTGTCATCTAAATAACGGCGTGGACCCAGAAGCGCCTGCAGTTCCTTTTCTGTAACGTTTATCTGCTTTACATTATCACGTACAATCTGCATGGCACATTTTCTGCACAGCGCCGCCAATTTCCGTTCCAGCAGGCGTACGCCGGACTCTTTTGTATACCCGGCAATCAAAGCCTCAATACCGCTATCGCTGATCTTCAGCTGGGCCCGGGTCAGCCCATGACGCTTTAACTGCCGGGGCAGCAGATGGCGTTTTGCAATCTGCAATTTCTCCTTGTCCGTATAGCTGGGCAGTTCTATAACCTCCATACGGTCCAGTAACGGGCGTGGCACAGTATCCGTGGTGTTCGCGGTTGTAATGAACATCACGTCTGACAGGTCAAAGGGAAGCTCCAGATAATGGTCGCGAAAGGTACTGTTCTGTTCGCTGTCCAACA
>CAJUOT010000045.1 GCA_910588135.1 uncultured Oscillospiraceae bacterium
GAATAGTGAAACTCGCCGCCCAAATCGAGGATCCCGCTTATACGCGGCGTGAAAGGCGATGAATCCGTCTACAGTACAATAATCTACGATCAGCTCGTCCTGCGTGAATCCCTCCGGCAGCCATTGGGGGATCACGGGGCGGTCGAAGCCGCAGGCCGTCAGCGCCTCTTGGATGTTGGCGTACTCCTCCGGCCCCTCCGGGATGTGGATGTCGTCCTGGCCGGCGTACTGGATCTGCCCCGGCGCGAGGGTTATGACCTCCGCCGTCCACCGGGCCAGCATCCGCCATATATCATAGCCAGCGGCGGCGGTCGCAATGGTGGCCATCATCAAAAGCGCGGCCAGCACCGCCGCCAGCTGCGCAGCCCGCAGCCACCTGTGGCGAACGGGGTGGTCAGCCTGCCGGATCAGTTTTTTCATTTTCCGCTCGAATTCCGGGGAAAAGTCGTGTTCTGACGCCCCCTCCATAAGACCGCCGTACTCCAGACGAGCCACATCCAGCATCACCCGGCGGGCCAGGTCATCTAACGCCTGTTCTGTCAAACGAATCCCTCCTCTCCTTAGATCAACACCGGGTCTAGCTGTCCGGCAGCCACAAAATCCCCTCTACTATGATTAACTCAGCGAGAGGCCGGATTCTCACAGTATTTTCAAAAATTTTTTCAAAGAATTTTCTGCGATACTGACAGCACATCTCGTCTTGTATCGGCTTATTGTTTGCGCTTATAAATGTGGTCTCCCCATTTCCATCGACAATATCGTTTTTTTCATGGGTTTTCATGGGCGTACTTCTCTCAACAGCAAAAATCCGCCCCCTCACGATGCTTAGCGCAGTGAGGAGGCGGATTCTCACAGAAACTTCAAAAGTATCTGAAAACTTGCTCTGCCCTCCGGGCGGAGCATTACGCATCCAGTAAAAAGCCCTCCCGCTCCACAATATCCCGCAGAAGCTGGCGGCCCCGGCTAATCCGGGTGCTGACCGCTGTTTTGGTCAGGCCCAGCTTGGCGGCAATCTCCCCGTCCGAGTAGCCCAGCAGCAGTTTCATCTCCATGACCGCCCGGTAGGTTTGGGGCAGCTGGGCAAAGCTGTCCACCAAAGCGTGGTAGTCGCTGATGGACTCTGACGGTTCGACAAGGCCGTCCTGATCCTCCAGCGGGGCCTCGCCCTTACGCTTCCGCAGCAGGGAGATGGCCTCGTTCCTGGCGATGACTACGATCTGCGGGGCCAGATCCTCTGCGGAGGTGTTCTGGAACCTGGAAAACTTCCTGATAATCCGCAAGAAAGCGTTATGCACCGCATCCTCTGCGTCCTGGCAGTTGTGCAGGACACTGTTCGCTACATGATACATGAGGCTGCGGTATTTCAGATATATCTGCTCAAACCGAACCTTTTCCTCCGGCGTATCGAGCATTTGCAGATAGTAGATTAGCATCGCTTGTACCTCCTGCGCGCAAGGGCGGGTATGGCGTCAGATATGAAACCTCTTGTTTACTATCGGCAAATGGTGTAAAAAATTAAGTTTTTAATGGATAAGGGAGCTATGAGCCTTTATTCTTTACGCTTCGGAGGCCGATTTCAAGCGAGGTCTTGCCTCATGCATCGAATTTTTAACCAAAACGACCGCATCGCACATTGAGAAACCAAGCACCATACCAAGAGGAACTGTTCATGTGGGACAGCCGATAGGGGAATCAAAGTGATGTCAGTAAGGTTCGAATCCTTTCATTTGCACGTTTTGAATTCTAATGTTCTTGACCAGTGAAACAGGCACCTGTCGTTGAAAAACCTGTAGCCCTTGAAATATACGGGCTACGGACAAAGAACAACCCTGCCTAATCCGAACATCTGACAACAATTTGTTCAGACTTGGCAGGGTCGTTCACGCCCGCCTCAAAACTCCAACAGCAGCCCCACTACCGCCGCGCACCCAATGTACACCGCCGGGTGGAGCTTGAAACGCCGGATGGCCGCAAACGCCAGTCCAAAGCACAGGAGCTTTTTGAAATCAAACAGATCTACCAGAATCCCTGTTTCCCGGTAAATATCCATTTGGAGCATACAGCTCTGGACCACCCCCAGCCCTGCCGCGGCGATCAATCCAGTAACGGCAGGGCGCAGGCCATAAAAGACATCGCCGGCCAGCCGGCTGCCCCGGAACCGCTCTAAGTACCGGGAGACCGTTAAAACGATGACCAGGGATGGCACAATAGTGCCCAGCGTGGCTACCACTCCCCCCAGCAGTCCCGCCACATTGCACCCCACATATGTAGCCATATTGATTCCGATGGGGCCCGGGGTGGACTCGGAAACGGCGACCATATCGGTAATCAGGCTCTGTGGAAACCATCCGCTGCGCTCCGACAGACGCTGGAGAAATGGCAGGGTGGCCATCCCTCCGCCTACGGCAAACAGCCCGATTTTAAAAAACTCCCAGAACAGCCGCACATAAATCATTTTTCATCCTCCTGCTCCTGCCCCTGCCCGCGCCTGACCCGGGCAGCCGTTATCCCCAGCAGGGCGCAGGCGGCCACCAGCAGGATGGGGGAGATATCTGTGAACAGACTCAGCCCCATTGCCCCCAGGCACAGCAAAACTCCCAAGCCGTCCTTGACCCCCTTTTTCCACATACCTATTACCGCGTCCAAAATCAACGCTGCCACGCATACCGAAATTCCTGACAGGGCGCGCCGGACATACGGATTGTCCTGGAACCCCGCCAGCAGGAACACAATGGCCGAGATGATGATCACACAGGGGGAGACAATGCCCAGCGCGGCCGCAGCCGCCCCGCCTGTCCCCCGCCGGCGGCAACCCACAAATACCGATACGTTCACCGCGATGATCCCAGGCAGCCCCTGGCTCAGAGCATAAAGATCCATCACGTCCTCCTCGTCCAGCCATTCCCGGCCCTGCACCAGCTCCCGGCGCAGGATGGGCAGCATGGCATATCCGCCGCCAAAGGTAACGGCACCTATGCGGAAAAACAAAATGTAGAGTTCTGCCAATTCAGCTAACACTGCAGCGATTCCCCCTTACCTTGATTTGCGCGGGTTTCAAATACACAGGCAGGCGGCACCCAGCACGTCTATGTATTCCGGATCCAGTACAGATCTGGAAATATCCCGCAGCGTCCCGATGGAGGACACAAACCCGTTGGCATAGACATAGCGCTTTACCTGTCCCACCAGCCACTCGCTCTTGCTCAATGGGCCGGAAAGGATGATATACCCCGGGTTGAGCAGGTTCATGCTGTTCACCACCCCCGTGCCCACTGCCCGGACCACCCTCATGCCTACCTTTCGGGCCAGCTCCTCGCCCTGTTCCGCGCAGCGCAGGATTTCTTCCGCCGTCAGCTTGCCCTCCCGCTCCAATCCCACCAGGGGCGAGGTGGGGTAGCGGGACAATAGCAGCCGGGTTTCCCGGAGCAGCGCGTCAACCGACGCAATCCCCTCCAGGCAGCCCTGGTAGCCGCACTCACACCGCCTGCCCCCTGTCTCTACCGACATATGGCCGATCTCCCCGGCGCAGTTGGCGATGCCTCGGATCAGCCGTCCGTTGGCCACGATTCCCATGGCCACCCCGTCCCCCAGCCCCAGGTACAGGAAATCCTCGCAGATCCGTCCCATGCCGAAGTACAGCTCCGCCAGAGCTGCGGCGTTAATATCATTGTCGATGTACACCGGCACACCCATCTGTTGGCTCAACGGCATGGCCACCGGCAGGGCGGTATCCACCCCCAGGTCCAGGCTACGCATCCACACACCCTGGGACGGGTTGATATACCCCGGCAGCCCAACGCCTACCGCTTCCACGTCCAGTCCTCCCCGCGCTTGGCAGTAAGCCGCCACCGCCTCCTGCAGCCGATGCACCACCGCCGCGCCCGTGCATGCCTCCAGGGGGTAGTCCGCCATCTCCCGCAGAACGCCGTCCCGCTTGGCCACCCCAATGCGTACTCGTGTGCGGCTGCAATTCACACCAAGAAAAAACCGCTCTCCACCCACAGCTTATTCCTCCATTTCCCCGTGATGGTCCAGCAGATTGTCGCTGATCCGATCCCGCCGCCGGTACTCCCGCGGTGAGATACCACAGCTTTTTTTGAACACGGTATAGAAATAGTTCCCGCTTTTGAAGCCCAGCCGGCTGGATATCTCACCGATGTCCAGATCGCTGGTAATCAGAAGACGCTGCGCCGCCTGGAGCCTCCGCTGGGTAATAAATCGGGTGATATTGACGCCCACCTTGCTTTTAAACTGCCGGCTCAAATAGGATGGACTCACCCAGAACTGGCGGGCCAAGCTGTTGAGCCGGATGTCTTCCTGGTAGTGCTCGTTGATATAGGCGATCACATTTTTTATGAGCCGGGAACGCTCCGTCTCGCCGCGCTCCTCTTGCCCGTCCCCGGCGCCACCCCCCAGCATCCGGCATAGTTCAATGAGCAGCAGCTCCATCACCGCCATCTGATAGCATCCTGTAAAGGGGTCCTCCGCCGAACCTTCCAGCAGATTCCCCACCAGCCACTCCAAACGCCCCTGGCCTTCCCCCTCCGGACGCAGCACCCTGCCCCGCGCCGCGAGCTCTGCCAGCTGCCGCGCCGCGCCGCAGCCCCTGTCCCGCAGACGCGACAACACCTCAGGGAATAGCCGCCACACCGCAACCCAGGCGCTTCCCCCCTCCGGCAGAATCCGGTAGGCCGCGCCACGGGGGATCAACGCCACATCACCCCGGCCGCAGCGGTGCCGTACACCGCCCATGCACAGCAAGGCCGCTCCTTCCACGCAGACGGCAATCAGGAACTCCCCGCTGCACTCTTCCTGCTGGAGTCCGCCGTCCACCAGACGCATATCCGGACAGAGATTCACATCTTCATTGTTGAGCATGGTTTTCCCTCCCCCGCCGGGGCTGTTTCCGTCACCCCTCCCGCCGATAGGGTCGGGTCAGATTCAGGGCAATCCCGTCGCTAATTTGCAGCATATCCCCTGAACCATCGTCAAAGCGCAGGCAGTAAGGTTCCACTTCGTCCAAATCCACTGTCCTGCGCCCCATGAGCTGGGACATCTGGGCTCCGGTGATAATCTGCGCCGCCGTAGCCCCAACCTGCGCGTCGATCATGGACGGCACGCCTTGCCGGATGCTGCGCAGGAAGTTCCATATCTCATCCCGGAAGGAGAGGGTCTCGGAACGGTAGCTCTGGATGGGAATCCGCCGCTCACCGCCGGCAAACCGGTGCACCACCAGATATTCCCTGTCCTTTTCATCAAAGCAGCTTGTCAGCCATCCCTGGGTTCCATCCACGCGGATGTACCCGTGGGTGTCGCTGGCATTCTCCGCCAAATCCGGCCAAGACCAGGTGGCCTCCAGCACTGCTGTGATGAAATCCCCGTTGGCCGGGTTCTCAAAAAGGATTTTGAAATGCGCGTCATCGTCGGTTTCGATCTCCCGCAGCCGCCCGCGGATAAATCGCGTGCGCTCCTTCACCCGTATGTCAATGGCCCGAACCCGGCGGGGGATTTTGTCGAAGCCCAGCAGGAACCACGCCCCCATCACCGCGTGAGAGCCGTAGTCCAGAATAGCCCCGCCGCCGGACATAGGGTCAAAAAACCAGTCATTCCGATCCGACGAAGGCGTGCCCCGCGTGAGCGTCAGGCTGGTTATCTCCCCGATCTCCCCACAGGCCAGCACATTGCGGATATGCTGATACCGGGGAAGAAACACATTGTCATCGTTGAGCTGGTAAAGCGCCTTTGTTCCCTGAGCCGCCTGCGCCAAGCGCTTTGCCTCCAAGTAGTTGCGGGCGATGGGCTTTTCCGACATGGCGTGAACCCCCGCCTCCAGGGCCCGCTGCGCATACCACGCGTGGTACCGGGTGGGTGTGCAGATATCCACCACGTCCGACAGCCCTAACAGCTCCTCGAAACTGTCACACACCCTTACCTCCCAGTCTGGTTCGGCGCCAGCCTGGGCCATCTGCTCCAGATAGTTCTGGCGCGTGGTTTCCGCAGTCTCCTTTCTGGGGCTGTAAAGGGCTGTCAACGCCACCTCCTCCCTCAGCTCCACATAGGCCGGTACGTGGGCTGCGTTGGCAATCATTCCCCCGCCGATGCAGCCGAGGCGCAGCTTTCCATTCAACTCCATTTGGATTTCTCCTCTCATGGGATTTTAAAGGATTTTGTCCCCATTTTTTCGTGGAACAAGGGATATCTTGGCACATCACAGTCGATTTTACGGGCCTCGGAACAGCAATTGCTCAGCGCCTGGAAAAAGGCCAGCCAGGACAGAGCCCCCGCCGTCCCCCTTGCTCCGGGGATATTCCATATCCACTCCGCCTCATCGTTCAGCCCTAACGCCCAGCACGCCGCGCCCTGCTCCAAGGCAAAGCGGTATAGCGTTTCCATCCGTTCCCGCACCCCGTCTTCCGGAAACAGGTAGAATATCCGTCGCCCAGGGCCCAGCGTATAATGTCCCCCGTGCATATACTCCTCAAATTCCCAAGCATAGGCCGGCGACCAGCAGGTCTCCAGCATTTTCAGGGCACACTCCCGGGCCACGCCGATCTGTCCCGGCCCGGCCAGCAGCATCCACTCCGGGGCTCTCACAAGCTCCTGTCCATGCACCCGGAAGAATCGCTCCCCCTCCCGGGCCGCCTCGGCCACACAGCCGCATACCCGCTCCCACTCCCGCAGGTGGGCCTCAAATGCTTCATCGTCCAGCCGGCCTGCCCTGTGCCCCAGCTCCAACAGCAGCAGCCCCAGCGTCATCACCGTGGCCAGCACCCCCTTCGACTTGGGGCCGATCACTTCTTCTCCGCACAGCACGGGAACCGTCAGCTCTGCCGCCTGGGCGGCGGGGGATTGGGCGCACGCTGTCAGCGCCACTACCATCCCCCCCGCTTCCCGCGCCCGCTGAATCAGCCCTAGGGTGGAATTACTGGTCCCTGACTGGGAAATAGCAAAATACAGCCCATCCCTGGAAAATTCCTTCTGCTCCGCCATGGTGGACGTCAGGCATTCCACCCGGACGCCCAAAGCCTCCTGGGCCAGCCCTGCGCACACCAACCCGCAATGCCAAGAGCTTCCAGAGCCCAAGAAGAACACCTGCTCCACCGGCCTGTCTGCCGTGAACCGCAGCAGCGGCTCAGACAGCTCTCGCCGCGCAGCCAATATCCGTTTCAGCATCTCCGGCTCCTGCCGGATATATTCAGCATACATCTTCCCCATAGCTTCCCTCCTCCTTCCGCTGCCGGATCATGAGCTGGTAGTGTCTGACCGCACCCACCAATCCCACGTCTCCGCCCAGCTTGGCATACTGCAGGTTCAGGCTCTCCCACAGCGCGTCGTCCAGCATCTCCTTCAAGTGCTTCTTCAGCCGGCTGTCCAGCAGCTCCCCATCGTTGGTGATGCCGCCGCCCAGCACCAGCACGTCCGGCGCGAACGCGCTGGTAAGCACCGCCACCCCGTGAGCCAGATAATAGCACATCTGCTCCAGCGCCTCTTGGGCATACCGATCCCCTTCCCGCACCTTCCGTGCCACCAACAGCCCGTCCACATCTAGAGTGGGGATGTTAGAAAGCTTGGCATACTCGTAAATCAGCGCGCGGACCGAGGCCAAATCCTCCAGGTGGCTGTGAGCGACGGGCATACGCCCAACCTCCATGGACATATTCAGGCTGCCCCGGTACAGCTCCCCGTTAATGAGCAGCGCCCCGCCAATCCCCGTGCCGATGGCCATGCACACCACGTTTTGAAAGCCCTTGGCCGCACCAAGCCAATGCTCGCCCAACGCCATACAGTTCACGTCGTTCTCAATCTCCACATTCAGTCCCGTGCGTTGGCCCAAAAGCTGCCGCAGCCGGGTGCCGTTGTAGCCGCCGATCCAGCTGCTGATCTCCGACTGGATCGCCCCCTGCTTAACATCCACCACCCCCGTTGTGGAGATGGCAATGCCATTGAACTGCTCCCGCGCCATGGCGCGCTCTCCAATCTGACACAGCTGCTGCAGCAGATGCTCGCTGCCTAAGTGGCTGTTCGTCTTGCTCTTACCCCGGGAGAGCACTGTCCCGTTCTCCTGTACCACACCGTATTTGATGTAACTGCCCCCCACATCGAAGGCCAGATATTTTTCCATTGCTTTCACCTCGCTGCACTAAATTCGGCCAGGGCCGCGGCCACCTTGTCCAATTCCCGCTGCGCCGTCCCGCAGCCCAGGCGCGCCGCAGTGCGCCCCAGCGCCCCACAGTACGCCGCCGCCTGCGCCGGGTCGGGCACCGCCGGCTCTGCCCCGGCCCACCGGACAAAGTTCCCCCAGTACAAGTCCTCCAACACATCTTCGGGCAGGGCCAGCCCTGTCAATTCCCCACCCCAGGCTTGAAAACGATCCCCCGTCTCCAAAAACCGTTCCACAGCGCCCAGGGTCTCCCGGCACGAATCCAGGCAGTCCGGCCGGCCGACACTTACCGCATTGTCTGTACCAAACAGAATCCGCCGGCGGTAGCGCAGGAAAAACCCTCGCGCTGCCTCCGGATTCTTGGAGAGCTGGAAGTAAAGCTCCCGCCCCGGCGTCACATCGGTCAGCAGATTGGGGAAGCGATCCAGCAGTGCGCCCAACCGCTCCAAATCCTGAGAAAGGAATAACATATGCGGCGCCAGCAGCTTCAAGTCGGGAAACCGCTCCAACACGTGGACAAGTTCCGCCAGCAGGCCCTCCGGAGAGGGGTAGCCGCCCCCGCCATAATACCACCCCCGCTCCCGGGCAAAGGCTGGTATGGCCGCCGAATCCCAAAATTCCGGCGGGTCTCCGATGTGGAAGTTCAACGGAGTGCCGCTCTCGCTCAGCGCCTGGTAGAGACCGTCATAGACCGGGTCATCAAAGGCAACAGGGCGGCTGGCGCGTACGCTCGGCTTACCAAACAGCTTCACTCCATCAAAGCCTATCCGGCGCAGCTGTTCCACCTGAGCCGCGTACTCCGCCGCTTCCCCCCGGCCCGGGGACATCACAATCCCGCCGAAGCTGTATATTCGGCCGGGATTGCGCAGCTTCAGTAGCAAGGATATCCCATTTCGGGGCAGGTTTTCCGGTTTTTCCAACACAATATTCAGCACATTAATCCGATCCACGTCCTCCAGCAGCGTACACAGCAGCGCCCCATCCGCTACTGTAGAAGGCTCGTGGTTCAAAGAAATATGAACATGGGAATCAATTCGTTTCATAGTTATCCCTCTTACTCGGAAATCCGGACGGGCTGTCCACATTGTGCGGAGGCAATTGCCGCCAGCGCCACCTGTGCCGCCCGCCTGCCGTCCTCCCCTGTCACAGAGAATGGGCGGTGTTCCAGCACGCACTCCACAGCGTCTTCCAACATCCGTTTTACTTTGTTTTCCCCAAAGGGCAGCCAGAGTTCCTGATCCGCCCGGTCGGAGCAAATCCTGTTGTGGTCCGCAGCGGCATCCACCGAGAGCGTCCCCCGAGTCCCCATCAACTCCAGGCTGAGATTCCGGTCGCTGGGGTACTTCTCGCTGCGCGACCAGCTTGAGTCCAGAGTAACCGTCATCCCGCCGGCATACCCAAAGTGGACCATGGACACATCGTCCACCTCCAGCTCCGGGTGCAGCACCGTACCGCACAGGGCGCACACCCACTGCGGACCGCCGCCCATAAACCAGTTCATCAAATCCGCCACATGGACCACATGATCCATCAGCGATCCGCCCCCTGACAGCTCCGGCTGTACAAAAAAGCCGCCGGGAAATTTCCCCTTGTTGGATGCCTTTACCGCCCGCAGCTCCCCGATCCGCCCCTGCGCCACCAGCTCCCTGGCCCGCAGAACCTCCGGCACATAGCGGTTGGGGAAAGCGGTCATCAGCCGGCTCCCGCCCGCCCTGCAGGCCTCGATCATGGCATCCATCTCCGCCAGGTCTGTCCCCAAGGGTTTTTCGCACAGGATGTCCACCCCCGCCTTGGCCCCGGCCAGCACCGGCTTCAAGTGCCGGGTATTTTCCGTACACACGAACAGCAGATCCAACCCCTGTCCCACCAGTTCCTCCAAATTCCCGCACCAGCACATTTGGAAACGCTGCGCCGTCCGGCGGGCTTTCTCTCCAGCTTCGTCCCACACGGCAGACAGCTGCACCCGCGGGTCTTGTTCCAACAGGCGGAGATACCCCTCCGCATGGGCATGGGCCAAGCCGGCCATTCCAATCCGTACCCGCTTCAAATCTGCGCCTCCTCCCAGCCTACTACCTGACGGCGCGCCGCAGAATCCAGAGCCGCTGCCTGAAGGCGCAGTAAATCCGTCAGGCCGTTGTCATCCGGACTCCGGAGGGCCTGTTCCATCGCCTGGGCGCACACCTGCTCGTCCCACGGCTCCTGTACGGCCCCGATCCCATTCCAGCGCAGCCCGCCCTGCCGGCTGTCGTACTCCGCCAGCCCGTACTGCCCTGCGTACTCATACCGGAAGCAGGGCGCGTCCGTGCCGCCCTGCACCCCCTGGATGTTCACCAGCGCCCCTCCGGCCATCTGCAGCGTAAGGGATATCTGCTCCCCCGCCCGGCCCAGGTCGGCGGCGGTGCAAAACAGCCGCTGGGGTTTTCCCAGCAGATACAGCACTACAGAGGCCTCTTCCATTCCGCACTGGCCCAACGCGTCCCGTACGTCCCCGTCGTCCAGGGGACGCTTCCTGAGCAGCTCCACAGTTCCCACCGTGCCCAGCCACTCTCCCTCCAGCGCCTCCCGCAGCCCGGCGACCCAGGGTTGGCAGCACTCCGGGCGCAGGGCCTTTGCCTGTCCCTGGGCCGCCAGCCGCGCCAGCTGCTGTGCCACCTTCCTGTCCCGCGCCGCGTACGGAAGGCACAGCAGCCCCCCCGCCCGGGACATCCACGCTGCTGCCTGATCCCCGGAGATCCCTTGGGGTTCGCACAGCGCCACCCAATCCGGCCGGCCTACGCCATCTGCCAGCACCCAGTTCCCGGCGCGCCCCGCCATCCGGCGAAGCGCCTGGGCCAGCGCGCCTTCTCCCACTACCTCAATACTCGCCATCTGTTCCATCCCCCCGGAATGTTTTACAGGTATACGCTCTCCCCCTGCCGGCCGGAGTCATACACCGCCTGAATGATCTTCTGCACAGTATACATCTCTTCAGGGCGCACCACCGGCTGTCCGCCGGTTCGCAGCGCGTCAATCCACTGGGAAATCTCCAGCTGGGGGCCGTATATCTGTTCCGGCTCGTAAAACGGAATCGTCCGGGGCGAGAGCACAACGGCTTCATCCACCAGCCGGCCGCCCCGCTCGGTATTGATCGTCAGACCGTCCGTCACATCTGATCCCGCCAGCGTGCCGCACAGCGTCACGCTCACCGGCCGCTCGTCCCTGGTGTTCAGCGCCCAGCTCGTCTCCAGCCAGATCATCGCCCCGTTTTCCAGCTCAATCATGGCAAACCCGCTGTCCTCCACAGTAAAACGCTCCGGGTCCCAGGCGCCGTACGGGTTGGCCTGGCTGCCCTGGGGACCCAGCTTATGGAACAGCTTCCCCGTCACCTTTCGTGGCCGGTAGTTGTCCATCATCCACAACGCCAAGTCCAGGGCGTGGGTGCCCAAATCCAGCACAGGACCACCGCCCTGCTTGTCCACATCCAAAAAGTCTCCCCAGACGGGCACCCCCCTGCGCCGCACGCAGTGGGCCTTGGCAAAATAGATTTCCCCCAGCTCCCCCGCGGCACACCGCTGCTTCAAATACCACATAGCGGGGGTAAATCGGTTGTTGGCGCAGATGGTCAGCTTTCTGCCGCTGCGCCGGGCGGCCGCCACCATGGCTTCCGCCTCCTCCAGGGACGAAGCCATGGGCTTTTCGCACATCACGTGCTTGCCCGCGTCCAACGCCTCAATGGTAATGCGGGCATGGGAAGCGTTAGGCGTGCATACGTGCACCGCGTCGATTCCCGAATCGGCCAGCACCTCCCGGTAGTCGGCGCACAGCTTTACCCCGGTCAGGCCGTGCTGTGCACACACTTTGGCCAGGTATTGTTCGCCCCTCACGTCTGAAATGGCCGCGATCTCCGCCCCCTGCTTTTTGAGCAGGTTCGGGATGTGCTTCCCCTGGGCGATCCCCCCGCAGCCCACCAGCCCAACCCGCACGATTCCCGTGCCGCTCATGGCGCCTCAACGGCCCGGCCGTCGTCCCGATATTGCTTCAAAATCATCGCTTTCTCCTTCCGTCTGGCGCTCACCATGGCAATGGTCAGCACCAGTACTGTGGTAAGATAGGGTAGCATCAGTACAAACTGGGAGGGGAAGCCAAAGGACTGAAGCCTCGCCCCCACAGAGTCCATCAAACCGAAAATCATCGCCCCGCCCATTGCAAACAGGGGATTCCCGCCGCCGAAGTTCATGGCAGCTAGCGCCATATATCCCCGGCCGCTGGTCATATTCTCCACAAACATATTGGAATAACCCATGGACAGATAGGCCCCCGCCAGCCCTGCAAACAGCCCGGACAGGGTAATGGCCACAAAGCGGTTGCGTTCAATGTTGATTCCTGCCGTCATGGCCGAGGTTTCATTGAGCCCCACGCTGCGAAGGCGCAGACCCGCCGCCGTCTTATACAGCACCAGCCACAGCCCAACCACCACCAGCACAGACAAGGGCTCCAAGATGCAGTAGTCGTTAAGCAGGCTGGACAGCACTGGGTTGGACTCCAGCGCCGTGATGTGGATGGAGGGGATGGACACCGGGTCGGGCAGTACCAGCGCGCCCGACACCCCAAACACCTGCTGGAGCATAAAACGGGTCATGCCCAGCGCCAGCATATTCACACCAAAGCCGACCACCAGGATGTGTGCCCGGAAACGCAGATGGGCGCAGCCCACCAGCATCCCCAGCAATACCCCTACCGCCATCCCCGCCAGCACGCCCACCACCCAGCTGCAGCTGAAATATCCGGCCACATAGCCTGTGTACGCGCCAAACAGCATGATCCCTTCGATCCCCATGTTGATAACGCTGGCCTGCTTGCTGATGACCGCCGCAATGGTGGCCAGCAGGATCGGGGTGGTAGAACGCAGCGTGGCGTGAATCAGGGTGTAGGACAGCACGTCGGACAGTTTCATCGCAAGGCCTCCTTCCGCTTTCCGTCCAGCTTCTTCCGGGCGCGTCCCCGACCGGACCGGGGTTCAAACAGGCCCTCCATGCTGAGCAGCAGGATCAGCATGGGGATCAGCGTGTCGATCAGCGCCTTGGGCACGCCGGTGAACCGCTCCATACCCAACGCACCAGTTTTCAGCGCCGCAATGAGGAAGGAATAGGCGGGTAGCTGGGCGAAACTGTTGCTGGCAATCAGGGAGGCCAACATCCCGTCAAAGGCCGTGTTGTTGGAAAAACCGTCAATGATCGTGCCATATACGCCAAGGGACTGGATCGCCCCCGCAAAGCCTCCGATGGCGCCGCTGAGCACTGCGGCTAACAAAACCATGCGTTTTGTATCGACCCCTATATAGTCGGTAAAATAAGGGTTGCTCCCCGTGGAACGCAGCCGGTAGCCTATCTTGGTGCGCCTGAACATCCAGAACACGGCAGCATAGAGGAATACCGCCATAAACAGCCCCACATTGGCCCGGCTGGGCTTCATGATCCGCAGCAGCGCGGCCGACTCCTGGATGGGCACTGTCTGGGAAGACGCGCCCTTCGCCGACCAGGGGCCGGCAATCATGTAATTGGCGAAATGGATCGCCACATAGTTGAGCAGCAGCGCAGAGCACAGCTCGTTCACATTCCAATATGCCCGCAGCGCACCGGGTATGGCCGCCCACAGCGCGCCGGCCAGCACGCCGCACAGGAAGCACACCGGGATGTGGACATACCAGGGCAGCCCCTGGATCAGAAAGCCCGCCCCCGCCGAACACAGCGCGCCCAGGTAGAAGCAGCCCTCCACTCCCATGTTGAAGTAACGCACCTTGCTGGTAACGCAATAGGCCAGCGCCGTCAGGAAGATGGGGCAAAATTTCTCCAGGGTGGTGCCCAAGTTGAAATTCCCCACAAAGGCCCCCTTCAGAAGCTCCCGATACGCGTCCAGCGGCTCATAGCCCAGCGCCAGCATCACTACCGCGCCAATCACAAAAGGGAACAGCAGGGCCAGCAGGAACCCCGGCTTGATTTTAATGCTCCGTTTCACTCGCTTTCCCTCCTGTCATCAGCAGCCCCAGGCGCTCCATGTCCACATCACCTCCCGGCAGCTCTCCCGATATCCGTCCCTCGTGAAGTACAATGATCCGGTCGGACAGGGCCACGATCTCGTCCAAGTCCGCGCTGACCAGCAGCACCGCCATGCCTTCCTGCTTGGCCCTGTTCAGATAGCCGCGGATGGATTCAATTGCTCCGACGTCCACCCCCCGGGTAGGTTGAGCGGCAATCAGCAGCTTTCCGCCCCCCTCAATCTCCCGTGCCACCACGATCTTCTGCGCGTTCCCGCCGGAGAGCGTCCCGGCTTTTATCCGCCCATCGTCCGGCCGAATGTCATATTTTTTGATCAGGGTCTGCCCGTTTTCCGCCAGTTTCCGCCTATCCAGCAGCCCCCAGCGGGATACCGCCTCCAGGTGGATGGCCGCCAGGTTTTCCTGGATGGAAAACTCCTTGTTGAGCCCCCTTGTGTTGCGGTCCTCCGGAATGTGAACCAGGCCCGCCCGCCGGATTTGCCCGGGCTTCTTCCCTGCCACCTCTTCCCCGGCAATCCGCACCGCGCCGGCCAGGATGGGCCGCAGCCCGCTGATGGCATCGATCAGCTCGGACTGACCGTTCCCGTCCACCCCGGCTATCCCCAAGATTTCTCCCGCTCGCACCAGGAAGGATACCTTCTTGATGGTGGACAGCCACCGCTGCCCCAGCACCTCCAAGTTTTCCACTTCCAGCACCACCGGCCCTGCCTCGCACGCCGGCGGCCGGCCGTCCAGCTTCACCTCCCGGCCCACCATCAGCTCCACCAGCTTGGAAGCGGTGGCCTGCGCCCGGTCCAAGGTAGCCATGTGGCGCCCCCGCCGCATAACAGCGATGCGGTCGCTGATCTCCAGCACCTCGTGAAGTTTATGGGAGATAAAAATAATGGTCTTTCCATCGTCCCGCATACTGCGTAGGATATCAAACAGCTTGCCCGTCTCCCCCGGGGTCAGCACCGCCGTCGGCTCGTCTAAAATCAGCACATCCGCTCCCCGGTAGAGCGTCTTGATAATCTCCACCCGCTGGGCTTCCCCTACCGAAATGTTCTGAACCAGCTTGTCCGGCTGTACATCCAGGTCGTAGTCCTCAATGTACCGCCGCACCTTCTCCCGCGCCGCCGCAAAATCAATCCGTCCCAGGCTTTTCTTCGGCTCAAAGCCCAAGATGATATTTTCCAGCACCGTGAATTCCTTCACCAGCATGAATTCCTGGTGCACCATCCCAATGCCGCTGGCGATGGCCTTCTGGGGCGTCAGCCCTTCCAGGCGCTTCCCGTCCAGCTCAATGGTGCCGCCGTCAGGCTGGTGTATCCCATACAGGAGCTTCATCATCGTAGACTTCCCCGCTCCGTTCTCCCCGATCAGAGAGAATATCTCCCCTTTGCCCACGTGGATGGAGCAGTCCTCAATCGCTTTTACCTCGCCGAAACTCTTTGAAATATGTTCTAATTTTATGTATGGTAGCACGCTTGTCACCTCGTCCCGTATCTCTGGAGGGCAGAGGCCCCGCCAGCGGCTGCGCGCCGAACTGGCGGGGCCTCCCGTACCATCAAGCGTCAGCGCACGCCGGGGAACTCGTCCACAACAATGCTGCCGTCCGCAATCTGCTGCTTCAGCTCATCGCACTTATCCACGATATCCTGGGGGAATTTGTCCCCCCAGGCGTTCTTAAACACCGAGAAGTCCGTCAGCGACACCGCTCCGGTGCTCAAATCGAAGAACAGGGAGGCTCCGCCCTCGTATGTGCCTTCTACCATGCTCTGGATGAACAGGTAGGCTGCTTCGTCCACGTTCTTGATCATGGAGGTAAGAATATAGCCAGGCTGCAGATCGTCCTGATCCAGGTCCACACCGATGGCAAACTTCTTCTGTTCAGCCGCCGCCTCCAAGATGCCAATCCCGGTAGCGGAAGCCACGTTCATAATGATATCCGCTCCCTGCTCATACTGGCTCAGGGCCAGCTCCTTACCCTTCAGGGGGTCGGTGAACGTGCCGGCATACGCCTTCAGAATCTGGATATCCGGGTCAATGTACTTGGCCCCCTGCTCGAAGCCCACATAGAAATCGTTGATCAGCGGGGTCTCCTTCCCGGCAATCCAGCCGATGATGTTTTCCCCGTTTACGCCATCGATCTCCGTCTTCTTTGTAAACATGGCCGCCGCCGCTCCCGCCAGGAACGAGCCCTCATTCACCGCAAAAAAGGATGAGTACACGTTATCCGGATTTCCGTCCACTACAAAGTCGATGGTGGCGAACTTCTGATCCGGGTAATCTGGGATCACCTTCATGGCCGACTCCTTCTGCTGGCCGGAAAGGATGATCACCAAGTCGTAGCCGCCGGTGGCCGCCGCGATGATGTTGGGTTCAAAGTCGGCAGGGGATGCGGCCTCCAGCACCTTCACCTCAACGCCGAAGTCTGCCACCGCCCGGTCAATCCCCGCCTTGCAAGAGTCGTTATAGCTCTTGTCGCCCAGCATGCCGGGCAGGGTCACTACAATTTTGGGCTTTTCCTGCTGCGCCGGCGTGTTTGCAGCGGACGCAGGGGGTTCCGTCTCAGCAGGCGGCTGCTCGGATGTGCAGGCGGCGAGCGAGAAGGTAAGCGCAAGCGCAAGGATCCCCGAAAGCAATTTTTTCATTTTCATAGCTGCTCCTCCTGTTATTTTTTCATCTGTTTTCCGGCCCTATGTTCCCGGCTTCATCATCATTAACACATTTTATCTCTTTCTTGTCAACTATTTTGGTCTAATTGGACAAAATATCTGGAGTATCCTTCAAAAAAACAATGTTTATTTCACTCGTTTGACATTCCCCAAACGCTTTTTGAGCCAAGGCACAGCGAAGGCCCCCGTATGTTAGAGAAAACCAACCTCAAGCGCCAATCTTCCGTGGAAAAGGCCAAGCTGGGCATTGTGACGCTGAAACGGCGGGACGAGGATTTGGACGTGCTGTTCAAGCGCATCTACGAGGACCTGGTGACGGGACGACTCAGCCCGGAGCGGTTTGACAAGCTCTCCACGCAGTACGAGGAGGAGCAGGAGCAGAAGCAGGTACAGCAGCAGGTTATCGGGGAACTGCAATCGCTGATTAATGACGGCGATCAGGAAGCCCACAACCTCCGGCAATTCCTGAAAAGTGTTCGCAAATACACCGACCCGGAAGAACTGACGGCGGAAATGCTGATCAACTGGTTGACAAAATCATTGTTCACGCTCCTGACAGGAGCAGTGGACATCGCAGACAGAAGGTTGAGATTTACTGCAAGGCCACTGGAATTATCGACATCGCTGACAACCTCTGTGAAGCCGGGAACGGCAGAGGTCAGTGGCATAAAGAGCAAAAAACGGCCTAAAAAGTCAGGACTGTGACCTTTTGCAGTCACAGCCCTGCCTTACATAGAATACTTCGTTGCGGCACCTTGCCAAATATGGGGGCGGCCTCTTTCAATCCGCACCACATAGGCCCGGCGCCTCATCCGGAACGGCGCCTTCCGTCCCAGCGTGACAACATCACGGAAGCCAGCCAACAAAGCTGGTAAGCTGGACCCATCCAAATAAAAGCCGGGAGGGCAAGAAAATGAATCCTGTCAACATCAACCAAAACAATTTTTCCGAAGAGGTCGTCCGTTCCGACCGCCCCGTCCTGCTGGACTTCTGGGCCCCCTGGTGCGGCCCCTGCCGCATGGTGGGCCCTGTCCTGGATGAGATCGCCCAGGAGCGCACCGACATCAAGGTGGGCAAAATCAACGTGGACGAGCAGCCGGAGCTGGCGGTCCAGTTCGGCGTGATGGCCATTCCCATGCTGGTGGTCATGAAGGACGGGCAGGTCACCAGTCAGGCCGCGGGGGCCAGGCCCAAAGCCCAGATCCTCGCCATGCTGTAAGGGGGCGGCGCCATGAAGGTAGTCATTGTGGGCGGCGTGGCGGGGGGCGCCACGGCGGCGGCCCGCATCCGCCGCCTGGACGAACGGGCGGACATCGTGGTCTTTGAGCGCTCAGGCTATGTCTCCTACGCCAACTGCGGCCTGCCCTATTATATCGGCGGCGCGATCAACGACCCGTCTGCGCTGACCCTCCAGACCCCGGAGAGCTTCTTCTCCCGTTTCCGGGTGGATATGCGGGTGCGCCACGAGGTCGCCGCCATTTACCCGGAGCGAAAAACCGTCCGCGTCCAAAACCTGAACACCGGTGAGGTTTTCGAGGAGCGCTATGACAAACTGCTCCTCTCCCCCGGCGCCAAACCCACCCAGCCCAGGCTGCCCGGGGTGGGGCTGAGCAGGGTCTTCACCCTGCACACGGTGGAGGACACCTTCCGGATCAAAGAATATATCCGGCGCAGCCACCCCAAGTCCGCCGTACTGGCGGGCGGCGGCTTCATCGGCCTGGAGCTGGCGGAAAACCTCCGGGAGCTGGGGATGGACGTGTCCATCGTCCAGCGCCCCAGGCAGCTGATGCCCCCCTTTGACCCGGATATGGCGGCTTTTCTCCACAGCGAGGCGCGCAGGCACGGGATCAAGCTGGCCCTGGGCCGCACGGTGGAGGGCTTTGCAGAGCGGGACGGCGGCGTGGACGTGCTGCTCAAGGACGAGGCTCCCCTTCACGCCCATATGGCGGTGCTGGCCATCGGCGTCACGCCGGACACCGCCCTGGCCCGGGACGCCGGCCTGGAGCTGGGCCTCAAAGGCAGCATTGTGGTCAATGACCGGATGGAAACCTCCGACCCCGATATCTACGCCGTGGGGGACGCCGTCCAGGTAAAGCACTCTGTCACAGGGGAGGACGCGCTAATCCCCCTGGCCGGCCCCGCCAACAAACAGGGCCGGATCGCCGCGGACAACATCTGCGGCGGCGACAGCCGGTATCTGGGCAGCCAGGGCAGCAGCATCATCAAGGTCTTTGATATGACCGCGGCAGCCACCGGCGTCAACGAAACCCTCGCCAGAAAGGCGGGCCTGGATGTGGACAAGGTGATTCTGTCCCCCATGAGCCACGCGGGATACTATCCCGGCGGGCGGGTGATGACCATGAAAGTGGTCTTTGAAGCGGGCACCCTCCGGCTCCTGGGCGCGCAGATTGTGGGCCGCGAGGGGGTGGATAAACGCATTGACGTGCTGGCCGCAGCCATCCACGCGGGCCTGCGGGCGGACCAGTTGAAGGACCTGGACCTGGCCTATGCGCCCCCCTATTCCTCCGCCAAGGACCCGGTGAATATGGCGGGGTTTATGATCGACAACCTCGCCCGGGGCGTGGTGAAGCAGTTTCACCTGGAGGACCTGCCCGCCCTGCCCCGGGACGGCAGCGTCACGCTGCTGGACGTCAGGACCCCGGCCGAATGCGCCATGGGGCGGCTCGACGGCTTCCGGAACATCCCCGTGGATGGACTGCGGGAACGGCTGGGCGAGCTGGAACCGGGCAAGCCGGTATACGTCATGTGCCAGAGCGGCCTGCGCAGCTATATCGCCTGCCGCATCCTGGCCGGGTACGGCTTTGAAGCCTTCAACCTCTCCGGCGGCTACCGGTTCTACGACGCGGTGGCCAACGACCGCCGCTTGATTGAGCGCTCCGCCCCCTGCGGCATGGACCAGTAAGCGGAAAAAGGCCCTCCCCATCTCCAGATGGGGAGGGCCTTCCCTACGCGTCCCGCAGCGCCTCCAGCTTCCTTTCGTCCAGGAGCTCCACCGATCCCCGGGCCAGCCGCACCATTCCCTCTCCCTGGAAGTAGCGCAGCATCCGGGTGACCACCTCCCGGTGGGTGCCCAGGTGGTTTGCGATGGTCTCATGGGTGAGCCGGAGCAGCGCCGTGCCTTCAATCGCGGACTCCTCCAGCAGAAAGGCGGCCACCCGCTTATCCAAACTCTTCCACATGATCTGCTCCACCAGCCACATGACCTCGGAAAACCGCGCCGCCATGACCTCGTTGGTGTAGTTGGCCGCGGGGGCGGACTGCTCCATCACCTGCCGGTATATCTCCGCGGGGATCACCCAGAGCCGGGTGTCCTTTTCCGCCTCAATGGTAATGCTGAACTGTGCGCTGCGCAGCACACAGGAGGCAGAAAACAGGCAGAGGTCTCGGTCAAACAGCCGGTAAACCGTGATTTCCCGTCCCTCCTCCGAGAGAATATAGGCCCGGAGCTGGCCCGAGCGCACCAGCAGCAGTCCGGTGCAGTCCATATCCCCATTGTGAATCAACGCGCCTTTTTTGACCTCCCGGTCCGTCAGGCTGCCCAGGATCAGCTCCCGCTGGGCGGCCGTCAGCTTATCCCAAATTGGAAAATAGCTCTGGAACTCCATCATGCTCTCCTCCCTGTCAAGGGTCAGTATAGGCTATCCTGCATCATATGTCAAAAGGAATGTGGCCCAGAACGCCAAAAACGCACTCTTGTTTTGGTGATCTTGTCACAGTCTCTCCGCCGGATCTGGCGTATGATGGAGGTATCATTGATGGAGGTGTTCTCAAGCATGGAAGCAAAGCGGAAAACCCGCCCCAAGGCACGGGTAGACCAATCCCTCTGCGTGGCCTGCGGCTGCTGCGTAAAGGTGTGCCCCCTCTCGGCAATCAGCGTTTTTCACGGGGCCTGGGCGCAGGTGGACGAGGACAAATGCGTCGGCTGCGGCAGGTGCGCGAAAGAGTGCCCCGCCTCGGTTATTAACCTGAAGGAGGCGGCGGTATGAAAAAGCGTTGGTATGATTACCTGTGGGTCGTGTCCCTTACTTACCTGATCCTGGGATTTTTTAATATCCTGTTCGCATGGCTGGGGCTGCTGTGCTTTTTCATCCCCCTGGTCATCTCAATCACAGGCGGCAGCAAGGCCTACTGCAACCGCTATTGCGGGCGGGGGCAGCTCTTTGCCCTGGCCGGCGGCAGGCTTGGCCTTTCCAGGAAAAAGGATGTTCCCCGCTGGATGAAAAGCAAAGCGTTCCGCTACGGGTTTTTGATTTTCTTCTTTGTCATGTTCTTTCAAATGCTCTGGAATACCGGGCTTGTCTTTGCCGGCGCGCAGGACCTGCGGCAGGTCGTCACACTTCTGTGGACCTTCAAGCTTCCCTGGCACTGGGCCTATCACGGCACGCTCATCCACCCCGGCGTGGCACAGTTCGCCTTCGGGTTTTACAGCGTGATGCTGACATCCACGGTGCTGGGGCTGATCACCATGGTTCTGTTCAAGCCGCGCTCCTGGTGCGTCTACTGCCCGATGGGAACCATGACTCAGCTGATCTGCAAAGCAAAACACGGCTCTCAAAAATAGGCCGCACCCAAAACTGCGCCGGCATCACAGCGGGACTTCAAGACGCCGGCCCCAGCGGCCCGCCCGCCGTTCGGGCAGCTGCGCGCGGCAAACCGCTTTCCGTATTGCGTCGCCTGTCCAGCTGGCTGTTGCGGGCGCCGGTGGGGTGACCGCCTCGTCCGACCTGATCCGTGACAAGGGAAAACTGCTGGACCGGAAAGCAGTTCTGGACGCGTATGCGGCCGCCGTAACCGGTGTTCAGGACAGCGTAGGCACCCTCCACGACAGCGCCCAAAACGCCGCCGACTGCGCCGGAAGCATGCAGCGGGCATGGGATCTGTTCGGCAGCGACTTAACGCAGGTGGAAAATACGCCGACCTCCGCTCAGCGTTTTTCCGACCTCCCCTCCAATGTTCAGGGGTTCTTTGAGACTGCGGAAAATCAGTGGAACAGCGTCAGCACCGATATTGATATCATCAAGCAGCAGATGACCAGCGTACAGGTGAAAAAGCTCTCTCAAAACACCCTGCTGGCCGCAGGCATGGATTCCAGCGGCGGCTGGGGCAGAATCAGCGGCGACGCGATTCTCAGTCTGGTATCCTGAGAATTCAGGTTCCTCCGCCGACCAAGCGCGTTGGACGCAGACTGCCCGGAGAACACAAGAAATCCGTGCATTCGCTCTGTGCCTCACAGTCGCTGCCCCGGGCGAACCATATCCCATCAGCTGCA
>CAJUOT010000046.1 GCA_910588135.1 uncultured Oscillospiraceae bacterium
CACCATGTACAGGTGTTCTCTGAAATACTTTGGGTCCTTGTGCTCCACATAGTGCCCCACCGTCACGCTGGGCAGAGCAAAAAGCTGCTTGCGCGTTTTTTCCATCGTGCATTTGCAGCCCTTGCACCAGTCATCCTGAAGCCGGGCAAGCATTTTATCCAGAAGTCCCATGTCACTGCTCCGCCGCTTCCTTGGCCGCGGCCAGCACCTGCACCCACATATCCGCCTTGGAAATGCCGGTCAGCACATGTTCATCGTTCATCTTCCAGCGCTGGTTGGAAGTAAAAGTGTTCACCCGAACCTGGACGCCGTCAATGACGAACAGGAAGCTCACCCGGTTGGTTCCGCGCATAAAACCCGCGCCGCCTGCGCCGTCGTCAGTCCACGCCTTGGTCACGCGGTTGGCCGGCAGTATAAAGGTCTCAAACGGGTTCCACATAAACAACAGAGCAATTTTTCCCTGCCGGATATCCACCACCACAACCTGGCTGCTGCCATAGAAGGTCTGGTTTCGGGTAAAGCCCTGCTGATCCAGCTGCTTTTCCATGGCCTTCTTTTTCTGCTTCCAGATCGTGGTCGGGCCAAGAATCCACCATGCTGCAGACAGCGCCGTGGGGGCCATCAGGAAAATCACCGCGCCCGGCCCGCCGCTGCGGAAAAAGGTGGCGCCGATGTATCCCATTACCCCGATAAACACGATTGGGACAAGGATGGTCAGCAGCAGGTAAGCATAGTTGATTTTTTTGACACTCTTTTGGTTCATTTGCAGTTCCCTCCACATTTTTAGAACTTTACAGCGCGTCTGCGCCGGAATCACAGCATCAGTCCCACTCGCTCTTGGGCTTTTTCTCGCCCTTTTTTTCGCGGGGGGCAAAGAAAAAGGGAAACAGCCCCAGCTTGGCCCCAATGGAGTGGAACAACGGAAAACACACCAGAATAGTGACAACCTGCACCGTCCCGGTGCGAAGCTGTGTGAAATCCTCTTCCGAGACCTTTCCTCCCACACCCAGCATATCCACATAAAAATCAGTGCGGCTGAGCGGTATTCCATAGCTGATCTGATCCATAAACATTTTACTCTCGGTCAGATCCGCGAAAACCACCTTTCCAACCGGCAGAATTTGGTCACCGGCGTAGTAGTCCCCCTCCTTCCGGACATTTTCCATATTGATTTGGGCCGCCACCACTTCCCCTGACGGAAGCGTCACCGCATAAGTATAGACCCCGTCGTAATAGCCCGCCCCTTTGTTGCGGTACTCAATGCCGTGGGATACAATCGTGAAGGTGTCGTGGCTCAAAATATCGGCTACGCTCTGGGCACGGAACACGCCCTCTCCCGCTTTTCCTCCAATTTCGCCGTCAGCCACCGTGTGTTCTTCCTCATAGCTCTCATAAGCCCCGGCCAGAAACAACCCGGCCAGCTTTACCGCCCCCAGGCTGGCCGCAAAAGCCAGCAGCAGACACAGCCAGATATCAAATCTCAACCGCGTGTAGCGCATACGAATCCTCCCCGCTCCTGCTTTCCACAGCACGATTTCAAAGTTGGGAACGTTTTCACCCTCTGGTTTTTTCGTCTATTTTAACGCATCTCAGCCGAAAAGACAAGAAAATATCTCCGCCTTTTTTGTGGGCCTGATAAAAATTGGTGGTTTGGACAAAGCTATGGCATATCCGCCCCATCCCACGGGCAAAATGTTCAAGCGGAAGCTCGCCCCTCCATTTCTCCCGCCCCATTGAAACGAGGTGTTTTTTGTGTTTGTGGTACTCATACGCACCGTGGTGCTCTACCTGTTTATCGTGGTAGGAATCCGGCTGCTGGGCAAGCACCAGATCGGTCAGCTGGAACCCTCCGAGCTGGTACTCACCCTCATTATCGCCGACCTGGCTTCCGTCCCCATGCAGGACAACGGCATCCCCCTGGTGTCCGGACTCATCCCCATTGTGGTACTGCTGTCGCTGGCCTCCATTCTCTCTGTTCTGTGCACCCGCTCCATCCGGTTCCGGACCCTGCTGTGCGGCAAACCCACCATCGTCGTGGAAAACGGCCAGGTATTGGAGCCGGAGCTGAAAAAGACCCGCCTCACTCTGGACGAGCTGATGGAAGAACTGCGGATGCAGGGCTACACCGATTTCAGGGCCATCAAATTTGCCTTGCTGGAGACCAATGGTCAGCTGTCCGTACTGCCTTACGCCGCGGAAAAACCCGCCACCGCTGCGCAAATGGGAATCACAACCCAGGAGACCGGCCTACCCGTAGTGCTCATCAGCGACGGCCGCCTGCTGGAACACAACCTGAGGGGCCGAGGGTATGAGCACGTCTGGCTGGAAAAGCAGCTGGCTTCCTATGGGATGACATCCCCCGCGCAGGCCTTCCTGCTCACGGTGGACGAGGAGGGAGGGACTTACTGCGTACCCAAAAAGGAGGCGGCGGAATGAAGCGTCTGTATCTCTCCCTGGCCCTGGTGGTCCTGCTCGCCATTCTGTCCGGACTCCACATCTGGCACCTCAGCCGGTTTACCGGCCAGCTCTCTGAGCTGCTCACTCAGGCCCAGCAGCAGGCGGAACAGCAAAACTGGCAGCAGGCCGCCCGCCTCACCCATCAGGCCAAAGAGCGCTGGACAGCCCACGAGGGCTACCTCCACACCACCCTGCGCCACACAGACATCGACGCCATCCTGGTCTCCATGGATGAGGCCCTGGCTTTCTTGGAGGCCGAAGAAAAGCAGAGCGCCGAATATGCCGCTGTCAACGCCCGGCTGCTCACCCAGATTGGGCTGCTGCTGGAAGCGGAGCTGCCCACTTTAACCAACCTGCTGTGACAAAGCGCCGCCTCCTGGTCAAGAGGCGGCGCTTGAAGTCAGCGGTTTTATTTCAATGTGGCCACTGTGACCCCGTCCTCACCCTCGCCGTAGACGCCGGGGCGGAACTCCTTCACATAGCGGCTCTTTTTCAGGTGCTCCCGCACCGCTTTCCGCAGCGCTCCGGTGCCCTTGCCGTGGATGATGGTCACCGTCTCCAGCTTGCCCATGAGGGCATTGTCCAAAAACAGATCCACCGCCCCCAGCGCCTCGTCCACCATCATACCCCGCAGGTCCAGCTCCGCCTTGGCGGCGGAAGCCCGGAACGGACGACTCACAGAGGCGGCTCGCTGCTTGTCTCTGGCGCTCTGCTTCTTCCGGGCGGTGGCCTCCTCCAGCACCCGCACCTCGCTCTGCTTCGCTTTCAGCTTCAAGATCCCTGCCTGGAGCTGAAGGGTGCCGTCTTTGTTGACGCCCACCACCTCCGCCTGGGTGCCCATTCTCACCAGCTCCACAATATCACCCGTCACTGCGTCGCGGGTGGGCGGCGGGGGCGGCAGGTCCTCTTTTCTGCCGCCCAGGGCGGCATCTGCCTCGTTGAGCCTCCGGCGCAGCTCGGCCCGCTCCTCGTTGTCGTCCACCCACTCCCGGGCCTTCTCCTGACGGCGGCGCATCTCGTTGAGTTCCTTGAAGGTCTGGTCGGCGGCGTCCCGGGCCTGTTCGATAATCGCCCTGGCCTCCGCCTGGGCTTTCTCGGTCGCTTTTCTCCGCTCCTCCTCAATCCGGGCCCGGTACTGCTCCGCCTGGGCGCGGTCCTCCTCCATCTCACGGCGCAGCTTTGCCGCCTGCTCCTTCTCCTTTTCCATGGCCTGCCGCTGAATATCCAGCTGGCTGAGCACGTCCTCAAAGCGTACATTTTCCGCGTCGATGCGGTCAGCGGCCTTCTGGATGATATAGTCGGGCAGACCCAGCCGCCGGGAAATGGCGAAGGCGTTGGACTTGCCGGGGATGCCGATGAGCACCCGGTAGGTGGGTGCCAGCGTCTCCACGTCGAACTCGCAGGAAGCGTTTTCCACCCCGGCGGTGGTCATGGCGTACACCTTCAGTTCCGCATAATGGGTGGTGGCGGCCACCGCAGCTCCCATCGCCCGGGCAGACTCAATGATAGCGGCGGCCAGAGCCGCGCCCTCCACCGGGTCGGTGCCCGCCCCCAGCTCGTCGAACAGGATCAGGGTCTCATCGTCCGCCTGCTCCAGAATGGCCACGATGTTGGTCATGTGGGAAGAAAAAGTGGACAGGGACTGGTCGATGGACTGCTCGTCTCCGATGTCCGCCAGCACGGCGGAGCACACCTTCACGGTGGAGCCGTCCGCCGCGGGGATATGCAGGCCGCACTGGGCCATGAGGGTGAGCAGGCCCAGGGTCTTGAGGGTGACGGTCTTTCCGCCGGTGTTGGGGCCGGTGATCACCAGGGTGTCAAATTTCCCGCCCAGGGTCAGGTCGTTGCGCACGGCGGCCTTGGGGTCCAGCAGGGGATGGCGGGCGCGCCGCAGCTCAATGTGGCCGCCCAGCGCCGGCTCCATGGCCCCCATGGCGGAGGACAGCCTGGCCCGGGCGAAGATGCAGTCCAGCGACACCAGGGTCTGGTAGTCGTCCTCGATGTCCGCCTTGAACCCGGCGCAGTCCGCGGACAGCTCTGCCAGAATGCGCTCGATCTCCTTCTGCTCCCTGGCTTGGAGTTCCCGCAGCTCGTTGTTGGCGTTCACCACCCCCATGGGCTCAATGAAGAAGGTGCCGCCGGAGCCGGACACGTCGTGGACCAGGCCGGGGATGTCGTTCTTGTGCTCGCTCTTGACGGGCACCACATAGCGGCCTCCCCGCATGGTGATGATGGCGTCCTGGAGATACTTGGACTGGTTGGAGGAGATGAGCCGGTTGAGCACGTCCCGCACCTTGCCCGCCGCCGCCCGGATGTGCCGGCGGATATCCGCCAGCTCCGGGGAGGCGGCGTCTGCGATCTCGTCCTCGCCCAGGATGGACCCGGTGATCTTGTCCTCCAGGAAACGGTTGGCGGTGAGGCTCTCAAAATAGCCGTCCAGCACGGTCTTCGCCTCGCCATTTCCCGCGCCGTACTCCCGGACGCTGCGGGCGCAGCGCAGCACCTGGGCGATGTCCAGCAGCTCCCGTGTGTTCAGCGCGCCCCCCCGGTCCGCCCGCTGCAGGGCGGCGGCCACCGGCTTCACCCCCGACAGAGACGGCGTGCCGTGCTTCACCAGCAGGTCAAAGGCGGCGGAGGTCTGCTTTTGCAGGCGGTGTACGTCGTTTTGTACGCTCGCGGGCCGCAGGGCCAGGCAGCGCTCCCGGCCCTCCTCTGTGGCCGCCTCGTCAGCCAGCAGGGCCAGCACCCGGGGCAGTTCCAATGTTTCAATGGATTTTTCAAATAATGGCGTCATAATGTTATCCTCAGTCTCAGCCTGCCCGCCCCACGGGCGGCAGACGGGTTGTTTGTGTCCTCTACAGTGATGGTTTATATGTAATTTTTTTATAGAAGTCCAGCGTCCGGAAGCCCCGTTCCAGCCGGGTCATGAGATAGGCCTCCGACGCATCGGACAGCTTTTGCAGCCCCTCCCCATCCAGCCGGAAGGACAGCAGCCGTTTCCGCGGCCCCCAGACAATGTGCCGCAGAGCGGCCAGCGCCGCCGTGGTCAGCGGCATGGACACCCCTTCCCCCAGTTTGTCCCGGCAGGCGGCGCAGTGAACCGCGCCTTCTCCCAAATGGATGTGGGGTCCCTGGGGCTGCTCCCGAAGGCACACCCCGCAGCGCTCAATCTGGGGCTCATACCCCGCCAGCGCCATGGAGCGCCACTCAAACGCCGCCTTCACCTGAGTCAGCGGCACATCATCCAGCTTATCCAGCGCATGGAGGCAGTTGAGCGCCACTGCCAGCAGGCCGGGATCGGGCTGGCCCTCCTCCGCCAGGGCCTCGGTAACCTCCATGAAATAGCTGGCTAGGGCGACCCGTTCCAAATCCCCCCGCACCCGGTCAAACAGCCGCTCAGACGCGGTCTCCTTCACCGACCACATCCCCCTGAACTCGTACAGGGTGAACTCCCCCCAGGCCAGCAGCTGACAGGCCGAGGCGATGGGGCTGTCCTTTTTCCGGCATCCCCGGGCGGACACGGTGAGCTTGCCCTCCTGTTCCGTCAGCAGGGTTAGGATTTTATCCGACTCCTTGTAGTTCACCTCGCGCAGTACGAGGGCATTGGTGGTCAGGTGCATGGCGCGCCTCCTATGTAGCCCCGGCCGATACCGGGGCCGGTCGTTTCAAACAGGCCCCGGCGGGCCGCTGGATTTCCCCTCTGGCGCGGGTTTCGCTCCGGGGGCAGGACCGGGCTCCGCTTCCGTGCCGGCCCGCTCTCCATTCCGGCTCATCAGCCACGCCTCCGGCATTCCGGTACTCCAAAACAGGCCCCAATACTGCTCATTCATTATCCGCAGTTCCTCCTGTCCATACCATTCCCATGGACGGCGGAAGTGCCTCCTCCCCGCCTCCGGCGGGGAGAGGGCCCCATCTGTCCACATGGATAGCATGGGCAGGGATGGGCGGATTATGTCAGGGAAATTTTGCGCTCTCCACTGCCTGGGCCTCTGCCATGGCGGCGGCGCTCCAGCGGATCAGGCGGGCAAAGGCGGCCTCCGGCCTCTCCTCCCTACCGGAAAGGCCATACGCCAGGATCTCCCGCTCGTCCCCGGCAAGCAGGGGCAGCAAATCTTTTTTTGTCCGCACATTCTCCCCAGTGCGCAGCTCGCAGAGGGCTCTCAGGGTGAAAAACGCCCCCTTGTGGACCCCCTTCAAAAAACCGGGCCAGCTCGTCCTGTCCGCGTAGAGATAGGTGTGGACGGCGGCGTGATAAATCCCGGACGCGCCGATGGCGGCGGCGTCTGCCAAGTCGTCCCGGCCCAGGGGCGGCAGCAGGTCAGCCAGCCTCCCATACACGTCCCGAGTGTCCCGGGCCACTGCCAGCAGGTCGTACTTGGGCCAGCTTTTCAGCTCCTGAAGCCCGCACAGAAAGCCGCAGGCCTTCTCCCCCTCGGGCATGGCCCGCACAATGGCCCGGTAGGCATCCAGATCGGAAAGCTCCACCCGGTCCAGCACGGTCACCACGTCAATGTCGCTGTCCTCGCCGGCCTCCCCCCTGCCATAGCTGCCCTGGAGTCCCAAAAACAGCAGACGGGGGCCGAATTCGCCCGCCAGCTTCCCGGCCAGCTCCTCCATCCAGGTTTCAATCTCCACCATGGTTCAGTCCTCCGTGTAGCCGAAATTCTGGATGGCCGCAGGGTTATCTCTCCAATTTTCTTTGACTTTGACCCACGTCTCTAAATACACCTTGGCTCCCATGAACGCCTCCATGTCCTGCCGGGCCTGGGTGCTGATCTTCTTTAGCATGGCCCCGCCCCTGCCAATAATGATGCCCTTGTGGGACGCCTTCTCACAGTAAATCGTCACATGGCAGTCGATGATGTCGTTGTCCCGCTGGGAGAACTGGGTCACCTCCACCGCCGTGCCGTGGGGGATCTCCTTGTCCAGCTCCCGCAGCAGCTTTTCCCGGACGATCTCCGCCATAATCTGCCGCTCGGGCTGGTCGGTGACCGCCCCATCGGGGAACAGCTGAGGCCCCTCGGGCAGCCAGCCCCCCAAAACCTCCAGCAGCTCGTCCACCCCCTCCCCGGTTTTCGCCGAGATGGGCACCACCGCGTCCCAATCAAAGGCCGCGCCGTAGACGGCCATCACCGACAGCAGCTTCTCCTTCTCCACCGTGTCGATCTTGTTGATGACCAGGGCGGCGGGGGCGCCCAGCGCCCGGATGCGGTCGATGAGCTCCTGCTCCGGCCCGCCGATGTGATCCACCGGCTCCACCAGCAGCATCACCCCGTCCACGTCCGCCACGCTCTGCCGCACCACCTTCACCATGTAGTCGCCCAGCCGGGTGCGGGCGCGGTGCAGCCCCGGCGTGTCCACGAACACGAACTGGCTCTCCCCCCGATTGAGGACGGCGCAGATGCGGTTGCGGGTGGTCTGGGGCTTGGGGGAGACAATGGCGATTTTCTCCCCCGCCAGGGTGTTGGTCAGGGTGGACTTGCCCACGTTGGGCCGTCCGCATATGGTGATGATGCCTGATTTTTTGATGTTCATAGGTGATCCTCAACTTTCTTGAGCATTTTTATTTAGTATGCTTAGTTTTCCCCGTGGTAGTCCAGATGCTCCCACTTTGCCCGCTCGTCGAAGAAATCCTCCCCGGGAGGGAACTCCTTGTAGTACACCTGGGCCAGCTCCCCGTCAATCCGATCCTCCACTTTGATCCCGTAGAGAAACACTGTCAACTCTTCCTCGGTGAGTATCGTATCCTCCGGCTCCCACCACCACGTCTCGATCCGCCGCACGCACACCAGCTTCCCATCCTCCCAGCGGTGGAAGGTGGTCGTGCCGTCTCCGGCCCCGCTGTTCCGGGCCCAGCCGTCGATGACCTCCGTCTCCGGGTTGCAGCGGGGGGAGGAAATTTCCGTATACTCCGGTACCTCCGCAAACTGCGCCGCCTCCTCGTCCCACACCCAGAGATACCAGTAGTTGGGCTGGTTCCCCATGAAGTACAGGACGCTGAAATCCATGTGCCCGTCGAAGTTGGCGTCCACCGTTTCATGACAGCCGAAGCACCAGTCCTCTACCTCCGTCTCCATGGTCTGGAGCGGCGCCTCCATATCCCGCGGGTTCCAGACAGACAGCGTGACCGCGAAATCGCCCAGCTCCGATTCCGGGATGCGCTCCCCCTTCTCCGCCGTCACCAGCAGCGTCCCCAGCTTCCCCCCGGTGTTCACCAGGAAGGCGTCGTGGGTCTCGTCGATGGGCTGCTGGGCCAGCAGCTTCTCCGGGGTGAGCTCTTCCGGCGGGGCGCTCACCGGCTCACTGGCTGTGGGAGACGGCTCGGGCGAAACGGACGTGGTTCCCACCGGCTCCTCCGCCCGACACCCGGCCAGCAGCGCCAGGGCCGCCGCCAATAAAATATAACGTATTTTCATGTACTTTCCTTTCTTTCCAGGCCCAATTCGGCCATGATGGCCTCCTCCCGCCCCCGCATTTGGGCCTTCATGGGCCCCTCGTCCAGGTGGTCGTAGCCCAGCAGGTGGAGCACGGAGTGGACGGCCAGGTAGGCCAGCTCCCGGCGGTTGGAGTGGCCGTATTCCTTGGCCTGGGCCTTCGCCCGCTCCAGGGAGATGCACATATCCCCCAGGGGGACCAGCCCGGTGGCGGGGTCGGCATCCTCTTCCGGCGGCTTGTCCCCCGGCGCGAGATCGAACATGGGGAAGGACAGCACATCGGTGGGGGCGTCCACCCCCCGCATATCAAAATTGATCCCATGGATGCCCGCGTCACTGGTCACCAGCACATTTATCTCACAGGGCACGTCCACCCCCTCCGCGTCCAGGGCGGTGCGGACGACCCGGCGCAGGAAGGAGCGCAGGCCGTCGTCCACCCCCGGCACGTCGGAGGAAATGATGATCTCATGCTTTGGCATCTGCCCGCCCCCTCACCGCTTGTCCCGCTTGGCGGCGCGGCGCTTCTCATCGTCCTCGTAGGCCTTGATGATGCGTTGGACGATGACGTGGCGCACCACGTCCGCCCCGGTGAGCTGACAGATGGAGATATCCTCCACCTCCCTGAGCACCCGCATGGCCTCCTTCAGTCCGGACACCTTGTCGACGGGCAGGTCAATCTGGGTGGCGTCGCCAGTGATGACAATCTTTGACCCAAAGCCCAGCCGGGTTAGGAACATCTTCATCTGCTCCCGGCTGGTGTTCTGGGCCTCGTCCAGAATGATAAACGAGTCGTCCAGGGTGCGCCCCCGCATATAGGCCAGGGGGGCCACCTCAATGTTCCCCCGCTCCAGATATTTCTGATAGGTCTCCGCCCCCAGCATATCAAACAGCGCGTCGTACAGCGGCCGCAGGTAAGGATCAACTTTACTCTGCAAATCCCCGGGTAGGAAGCCCAGCCGCTCCCCCGCCTCCACGGCGGGCCGGGTGAGGATGATGCGGTTGATCTGCTTCTCCCGGAAGGCGGCCACCGCCGCCGCCACCGCCAGATAGGTCTTGCCTGTGCCGGCGGGGCCCACGCCGATGGTGACGGTGCTGTTTTTGATGGCATCCACGTACTTCTGCTGGCCGATGGTCTTGGCCTTGATGGGCTTGCCCTTGGCGGTGACGCACACCACGTCCCCCGCCAGCTGGGCAATCTTGCCCTCGTTGCCGGAGCGGACCAGCTCAATGATATACCGCACGTTCTGCTGGCCGATGGCCTCCCCCTTGGCGGACAGGGTGAGCAGGCCCTGGATGGCCTTCACCGCCAGCATGACATTTTCACCCTCGCCGGAAATTTTCAGGTTGGACTCCCGGTTCACCACCAATACGTCCAGTTCCTCCTCAACAATGCGGATGTTTTCATCAAACAGGCCGAAGAGGTTGACCGCCTCCTCCATCCGTTCGATGCTGATACTCTGTTCTGTCATGGATATCTCCTTTGTGTGTCTTGTCTGCGGCGTTTCACGTGAAACGCCTGTTCTATTCTTTTTCATCCCCCTGGGACGCGCCGGGAACACGCCCCACTTCCCCTTCCCGCTTCACCGTGCGGCCAATCTCCTCCCGGCACTCCGCCAGCAGGGTGACGGTGAGCAGACCGTCCTCCTCCTTGGTCACAAGGTCGGTGTGAAGCACCTCCCCATGGCCCGCAGCCATCAGCTTTTCCAGCCGGGCGGACAGGACCTGTTCCAGGCGCAGCGCGGCCTCCTCCCCGTCCACGGAACGTTCCTCCAGATTGTAAGGACGCAGCGTGGTGGTGGTCACCCAGACAGGCACAGGCCGGCCAAAGGGGGCCAGCTGCTCAGTCCTGGTTATTTTATCATATCTTCCCTGTAAAATGCTACTGTTTTCAAAAAAATCCAGGTCAAACCACAAAATTTTTAGTCCGTATCCCTTTCGCTCTTCCCCGGTGTAGGCTTTTCCCGCGGCGGCGAGGGGAATGGTCTCCTCCAAAGTGCGCCATGTCCGGGCGGTCACCGTCCCCGAGGCATGGACAACCAGCCGGCCCAAGTCCACCGTGCCCCCCTCCGGCTCCTTGAGGTCGATCTCGCCGGTGATGAGCACCTCCCCCCTGGCCACCACGTCCCCGTCCTGGAACATGGCCCGCCCCGCCTCTGTCTGGATGTCCTCAATGATGCCGTCCGCCTCCGCCACAATGTCGGCGGGCGTATCCTCGTCCAGCAGCTCCGGCCTCTTTTCCGCCTCGCGCACCACCACCTCCGCCCGGGTTCCGTAGATGTTGACCGCCAGATAAGACAGCTCCGGCAGGCCCAGCAGGGCGGCGTTGGCGGCCTCTTTTTCGGGGATGGACGGACCGTAGGCCCCGGGCCGCACCCCCACCCGCTGAAGCTGGGAGAGAATGACTGCGGTGGGGGTGGTCTCGTTGCCAACCACATCAATCACCAGCAGAAACCGCGACAGAAAATTCACCGCCGCAAAGCAGACCGCCAGCCCCACCAGAAATCCCCACCGGTGCGCGGCGATCCGCTCCGCCGCCACCGCCGCCCCCCGCCGGCTTTTTTCCCGCAGTTCGCACATAGAGCGGTCGGCCAGCTCCTCCAGCCGCTTCCGGTCCTGGAGGGTCACCCGGAAGGTGAAGCTGGTCTCATCCAGCCAGCACAGCTTCCAGAATTGCAGCCGGTTCTGCGCACACAGGTTCAGCAGCCGTTCGGGGAAGGCGCCGGACACCTCCAGCTCCACATATCCCCGCAGAAGATTGATGAGTTTTTTCATAATCCCAGTCCCTTTTCCAATGCTCACCCCACCGGCCGCGGCGGGACAATGTCCTTTTTCCTGCCAGAAAAAACGCTATTTCATAAACTCCACAGTGGTGATAGAGCCTGTGATCAACAGCTCCTCCGGCGTCATGGCCCGCAGCTCCAGGCCGCTGCCCCGCACCAGCACCACCAGACTGCCGCCGGAAATGTGGATTTCTTCCGGCCCATAGGCCAAAATGCCCCGGTGGGGGCCCATGCGCAGCTCGCCGTCCCCGACGATCTCCACCCGGGGCGCGCCAGCCAGCACATCGGCAGGCAGGTCGAACAGCCTGGACGCCCGGAGCAGCAGCCCCTCTTTTTCTCCCACGATACATCACCTCTGGCAAGCTTATGACGCGGCGGGGCCGGGCTTGCCTGTCCTCTGGAATTTCGTAGACTTTTCCGTCATGCTGTGATACAATGTCTGCGATGATGCAGCGCCCATCCCCTCGGGGCGGGCGCTCGGAAAGGCGGTACCTCATGGAACACAAGGGCAAACGGCGGGGGGATGCCCCCGTCTATCTGGCAGACGAGTCCACCACTCTGCTCCCTTTCCTGCTCTCACAGGTGAAGGGCAAGAGCCGCAACAACATAAAGTCTCTCCTCTCCCGCCGGCTGGTGGCGGTGGACGGCGTGCCCGTCTCCCGGTTTGACGCCCCCCTGGCCCCGGGCCAGCAGGTGTCTATTCTTCCCGCCTCCGCCCCCCGGGCGGACGCATTGCCTTTCCCCATCCTCTACGAGGACGAGCACCTCATCGTGGTGAACAAGCCCGCCAAGCTGCTCAGCGTGGCCAATGACAAGGAAAAAACCCGCACCGCCTACCGCATGGTCACAGACTATGTGAAGGCTAGGCGGGTGGAGAACCGGATTTTTGTCCTTCACCGGCTGGACCGGGACACATCGGGGGTACTGATGTTTGCCCGGGACGCCGAGACCAAGGCGCTGTTCCAGGCCCGCTGGAACGAAATCATCACCCGCCGGGGCTACCTGGCGGTGGTGGAGGGAGTCCCCAGACCTGACCGGGACACCATCCGCTCCTACCTGGTGGAAACAGACACCCATATGAGCTTTTCCGGCGCGCCGGGGAAAGGGGCCAAGGAGGCCGTTACCAGTTACGAGGTAAAGAAGACCGGTGGCGGGTACGCCCTGCTGGATATCAGCATTGAGACGGGACGGAAAAACCAGATCCGCGTCCACATGAAGGAGATGGGCCATCCTGTGGCCGGGGACAAGCAGTACGGCGCCCGCACCAATCCCATCGGGCGGCTGTGCCTCCACGCGGGCGAGCTGTCCTTCACCCACCCCGCCACCGGGGAGCTGGTCACCTTCAAGGCTAAAATGCCCCGGGACTTCAACCGGGTGTTCCGGTGAGAGGGCACCCGGATGAAGCTGAGTTGTAGGCTGACAAGTCGGGAACCGCTGCGGGGAAGCAGGCCAGAACGTATTGTCCAAATATTGCGGAAGGCCGGGTGGTATCCAGGCCGCAGGGTGGACATCTCCCATGTTCTGGACTACTATCAAGGGCAGGGTGTCGCACTCAACGGGCCCGCCATTTCCTTTCATGAAGAATACAGCGGAATCGCCAGCCAGTGGTATTTCATGCACACCAATTCAGCGCGGCACGCCCCCGATTTTAATTTCCTGCTGTTTCCCCAACCCCCAGAATATAGAACTGACATAAAAGACTTCATGTACAGCGGCCCGGCTGGCAGCATAGAATCTGACGAGTACAGCACGGCAAAAGCTTTTGCCGGGGAACCCATTGTCTTGATTGGGGAAATAGGCTGCTATTACCCGGCCAGGGTTTGGATCGGCGGCAGCGGCACCCTGTACAGCACTCACGAGTATAACAATGATATCCTGGGATTTGATTCTGTTCCCAAACTTCTCCTGGCCGAGCTCTCAAATCTCGCCCTGGAATCGGTGGCCATGAAACAATGAAAAAATCTCAAAGCGCCTCCCCCGGTATCCAGGGGAGGCGCTTTTCATTTCAGCTCAAAAAGTCTTTCAGCTTCTTGCTTCTGGACGGGTGGCGCAGCTTTCTCAGGGCCTTGGCCTCAATCTGCCGGATGCGCTCCCGGGTGACGTTGAACTCCTTGCCCACCTCTTCCAGGGTGCGGGTGCGGCCGTCCTCGATGCCGAAGCGCAGGCGGAGCACCTTCTCCTCCCGGGGGGTGAGGGTGGACAGCACGTCCACCAACTGCTCCTTGAGCAGGGTGAAGGACGCGGCCTCAGAGGGCTCAGAGGCGTCCTCGTCGGGAATGAAGTCACCCAAATGGCTGTCCTCCTCCTCGCCGATGGGGGTCTCCAGGGACACCGGCTCTTGGGCGATCTTCAAAATCTCCCGCACCTTCTCCACCGGCATCCCCATCTCCTCGGCGGTCTCCTCCGGGCTGGGGTCGTGGCCCAGCTCCTGGAGAAGCTGCCGGTTCACCCGGATCACCTTGTTGATGGTCTCCACCATGTGAACCGGGATGCGGATGGTGCGGGCCTGGTCCGCGATGGCCCGGGTGATGGCCTGCCGAATCCACCAGGTCGCGTAGGTGGAGAATTTGAAGCCCTTCACGTAGTCAAACTTCTCCACCGCCTTGATGAGGCCCAGGTTCCCCTCCTGGATCAGGTCCAGAAACAGCATCCCCCGGCCCACATACCGCTTGGCGATGGACACCACCAGCCGCAGGTTGGCCTCCGCCAGCTGCTGCTTGGCCCGCTCGCCCTGCCTGACCGCCTTTTTCAGCTCCTTCAGCATCTCCTCCGGGATTTCCTCACCGGACTTCTCCAGCTCCGCCAGCTGTTCCTTTGCCGCGGCCCCAGCCCCCATGGCCTGGGCCAGCTCCACCTCCCGCTCGGAGGTGAGCAGGTCCACCTTGCCGATCTCCTTCAGGTACATCCGCACCGGGTCGTCAATGGCAAAAGAATCCACCAGCGTGTTGGGGTCCACGATCTCCTCCTCGGGGATCTCCTCCAGCTCGGCGGCGGGGGGCATCACGTCGTCGTCCAGCTCCGGAGGAAAGTCGTCCCCGGCAGTGTCGATGCCCAGGTTTTCCAGCACATCGTACACCTTGTCCATCTGGTCGCTCTCCAGGCTGATGGAATCCAGGGTCTCCATCATCTCGCTGGAGGACAGCTTGCCCTTTTTATAGCCCATGTCCACCAGCTCCAGCAGCTTTTCCCCGTTCTGGACGCCTTCGATCATCTTGCCCAGCTCCACCTTGGCCGCCTCCAGCTTTTCAGGGCTGGTCTGGGTGTGCGGCGTGGTATCCGCCTTCTTCGCGGTCTTTTTCTTCTCGCTCATTGATCCTTTACCCTCCATAGGCTTTTTTCTGTTTCAGCGCCTGTTTCAACCCGTTCAGATCCTCCGCGCTATGTATATCCGCCTTGCGGTGTTCCGCAAGGATGGTCCGCTTATAGTCCTCCAGCGCCGCCCGGGCCGTGTTTCTGGGCTGCGGCTCCTGAACCGCAGCGGCCAGCTGATCCAGTTCCTCCGGGTCGAACCGCCCTTCCAGCCCCGGCAGCGCCACGCTCTTCCCCGCCAGCCACCGCTCCCGCAGCAGGGCGTAGGCCCGCCCCAGCAGCGGCGAGGAAAAGCAGTCCGGGTCAAGGCCGTCCAGTTCCCGGAAAAGCTCCCCGTCCAGCAGCACGACCCGCAGAATGCCCTCTTCCGCCCGGGCAGAACGTACGTTTTCATACCGCAGCTCCCGGCTCCTGGGCTGGAGCTGGCGGATTGGCGTCAGGCTCTGGCGCTCCTCACGCTTTCTGGCCTGCCAGTGCTTCCTCTTCCGCAGGCGTTCCACCTCCTGAAGCACCGCCTCCTTGGACACCCCCGCCGTCTCGGCGCACCGGCCGGCGTAAATCTCCCGCTCCACAGGGCTTCCCAGGCCGGCCACCACCTCTGCCGCCGCCTGAAGGTACTGGGCCCGCTGGTCGTCCCGGCCCAGGTCAAACTGGGCGCGCACCGCGTCCAGGCGGTACTCCGCCGAGTTTGCGCTGCGCTCCATCAGCCCCTCAAACGCCCCGGGGCCGAAGTTTTTGATGAAATCATCCGCGTCCTGTTTGCCCAGCGTCCCGTCAGGCAGCGTCCGCTGGGGCAGACGAAGCACCTTCACGCCAATTTCAGAGCTCTTCAGCAGGGCGATGGCCCGCTGGGTGGCGTCCTCCCCGGCGGCGTCGTTGTCATAGCACAGCACCAGTTCCTTCGTATACCGCCCCAGCAGGCGGACATGGTCTTCGGTGAGGGCGGTGCCCATGGTGGCCACCGTGTTGTCAAACCCCGCCTGATGGAGGGTAATCACATCGATGTTGCCCTCTACCAGAATAAAATTGGGCCGCTTGGTACCCTTGGCGTAGTTGAGGCCATATAAAATGGATCGCTTTTTAAAAATGGCCGTCTCCGGCGTGTTGAGATACTTGGGCGTGGAGTCGTCCATCACCCGGCTGGTGAATCCGATCACATCCCCCCGCACGTCAATCACCGGGAGCATGAGCCGGTTTCGATATTTGTCGTATACACCGCCCCCTTTGCCCGCCACCGCCAGTCCGGCGTCAATGAGGTCGGCTTTGCTGTAGCCTTTTTCCCGCATGGCGGTGATAAGGTTGTCCCAGCCCTCCGGGGCCGCCCCCAAACCAAACCGGGCGGAAAACTTCGGGCTGATGCGCCGCTTGTCCCGGATATAGGAGGCCACCGCCGCCCCTTTGGGGCTGGCCAGCACAGAGCGGTAATACCGCGCCGCCTCTTTGTTCAGCTCCAGCACACGCCTGCGCTTCTCCCTCCAGGCGCCGTCGTCCGGGCCCTCCTCGGGCATCTCCATGCCCGCCAGATTCGCCAGCTTGCGCACCGCCTCCGGAAAGGGCAGGCTGTCCATCTCCATGACGAAGCGGATCGCCCCGCCCCCCTTCCCACAGCCGAAGCAGTGGAAGATCTGCCGGGTCTCATTGACAGCAAAGGACGGCGTCTTTTCGTGGTGGAAGGGACACAGGCCCCAATAGTTTCCCCCCTTTTTGTTCAGGGGCAGATAGGCGGAGACCACGTCCACAATATTCAGACGTCCGGTCAGCTCGTCCAAAAAAGAGTCTGGTATCGCCATGGTCTCCCCCTTTGATATTAGCCAATTTTGCCCTGTTTTATCACTGTTTTTGGAATTAACCCCTCAAGTATCCGCGCTCATCCGGCCCGGAACGACTCGCCCAGCTCCACCGCTTGAAACGCCCCGGCGGACAGCTCAGTCACGCGGGCCTGAAAGCGCCCTGCCTCGTCCCCGGGCAGCAGGGCGCGGATGGCGACATCTGCGGCGTATTCGATCCCCTCCACCACGCCGCCCTGGGCGGCGCAGGCCAGCTTCACCCGCTCCAGGAAGCTGTAGGGACACGCCACTTCCAGCTCTACCCAGCGGCGCACGGCGGACACCCCCGCCGCGTCCAGCGCGTCCTTGGCGGTCTGGGTGTAGGCCCGGACCAGACCCCCCGCCCCCAGCAGCACACCGCCAAAGTACCGGGTGACCACGCAGCACACGTTGACCACCCCTTCCTTTTGGAACACCGCCAGCATGGGCTGGCCGGCGGTGCCCTGGGGCTCGCCGTCGTCGGAATAGCGCGCCGGGCCTTCCTTGAGCAGGTAACACCAGCAGTTATGCCGGGCGTCGTGATATTTTTTCTTCATCTCGTCGATGCGGGCACGGGCCTCCGCCTCTGTCTCCACCGGAAAAACGTGGCCGATAAACGTGGAGCGTTTTTCGGTAAATTCCGCCTGGGAAGGGCGGGATGGCACCAGATATTCTGTCATAGCTTCCCCCAGCTTATTGTCACGCCGCAAAACGGTCAGGTTCCCGCCTTCGGCTCGGCCGGCGATGGGCGTTTGCCACCGGCAAACATCGCCGCTCGGCCGCTTCCCCGCGCTTCTATTTGACCATCCATCTCATTGGGATAAACAAATTGCCGAACTGCTCCGTGGCGTAGGTGTCCGTCATGCCGGCGATGTAGTCCAGCACCGCCCGCTCCGTCCCCTCCCGCACCAGAATGTCCTGGTACTCCGGGGGCAGCTTGTCCGTGTGCTTGCAATAGTATTCGAAGAGCAGGCAGATCATGTCCTCCGCCTTGCCCTCCTCCCCCTTGGCCCTGGGGTTGAAGTAGACGGCCTGAAACATGAATTCCTTCAGTTCCGCCATGGCCGCCGCCACCGGCTCGGATTGGCAGATCGCGTCTCCCCCGGCGCTGGAGCAGACCACATCCATGGTCAACGTCTCAATCCGCTCCCCGTGCGTGAAGCCCAGCACCTGGGAGATGTGGACGGGGATATCGGTGGGATAGATGATGCCTCCCCGCATGGCGTCGTCAATGTCGTGGTTGATATAGGCGATCTTGTCGGCAAACCGCACCAGCTGGCCCTCCAGCGTATCCGCCGGACGGCCCGCCGTGTGGCATAAAATGCCGTCCCGCACCTCGTGGCAGAGGTTCAGCCCCGCTCCGTCGTTTTCCAGCCGGTCCACCACCCGCAGGGACTGCTCGTAGTGCCGGAAGCCCCCCTCCACCATCCGGGACAGCGCCCGCTCCCCGGCGTGGCCGAAGGGGGTGTGGCCCAGGTCATGGGCCAGGGCGGCGGCCTCGGTGAGGTCCTCGTTGAGCCCCAGCCCCCTCGCCATGGTCCGGGCGATGCGGGACACCTCCAGGGTGTGGGTCATGCGGGTGCGGTAGTGGTCCCCCTCGGGCTGAAGAAACACCTGGGTCTTGTGCTTCAGCCGCCGGAAGGACTTGCAGTGAACCACCCGGTCCACGTCCCGCTGGAAGCAGGTGCGCATGGGGCAGGGCGGTATGTCCACCGCGCGGCCCCTTGACCGCTCCGACAGGCAGGCCCGGGGCAACAGGGTCTGCCGCTCCAGCGCCTCGGAACGCTCCCGAATGGTCTGCTCCATACCATTTCCCTCCTGTTTTCCGCAAGGGGTAGAACTGCTGTCTATTTCTTATACCCTGTCCATCTCAAAAACCCTTCTTTCTTTTTAAAATTTTTCGCATATTCCCATTCCCCGCCAAATAAGCTTCCCGCAGGAGGGAGCGCCATGACTACGACCATCCATTTCGCCCGCCTGCTGGTGCTGGCGGTGATCTTTGTCAACGGTTGGACCGATGCGCCCAACGCCATCGCCACCGCCGTGGGCTCCGGGGCCATGACCTTCCGCCGGGGCGTGCGGATGGCGGCGGTGTGCAATTTCGCCGGGGCGGCGCTGGCCTGCCTGTGCTTCCCCGCAGTGGCAGACACAATCGGCGGGCTGGTGGCTTTCGCCGACCCGCATTCCGCCTCCGCCGCGCTGAATGCCGCCCTGCTGTCCATCGTGCTGTGGGCCACGGCCGCGTGGCGCTTCGGCCTGCCCACCAGCGAGAGCCACGCGCTGCTGGCGGGGCTGTCCGGCGGAGCGCTGGCCCTGGGGGCGGAAGCCGCCCGGCTCAGTCCGGAGGCGTGGCTGCGGGCGCTGGCGGGGCTGGCCCTGTCCCTGCCCGCCGGGGTGCTGGCAGGCAGGCTGTTCCGGCGGCTCTTAACCGGCCGGGTGCGCCGTCCCGCGTCCTGGCAGCGGGGGGCCGCCGCCCTCACCGCCCTGCTCCACGGAGTGCAGGACGGACAGAAATTCCTGGCCCTGCTCCTGCTCGCCGACGGGCTGGACGGCGCCCGGCCCCATTCCAGGCTCGTCCTCTCCCTCCTGGCCGCGGGGGTCATGGCCCTGGGCACCGCCTTTGGCGGAAAGCCCATTGTGGAAAAAGTGGGCTCGGAGCTGGCCGACCTCTCCCCCGCCGCCGGGCTGGCCGCCGACCTGGGGGCCGGCTCAGTGCTGCTGGCCTGCTCCGCCCTGGGCCTGCCCACCTCCACCACCCACGCCAAGGTGTCCGCCATCTGCGGCGCGGGCCGGGGCGCCAGCAAGCGGGTGATGGCCCAGATGGCGGGGGCCTGGGTGCTCACCTTCCCCGCCTGCGGGGGGCTGGCGTTTTTGCTGACCAGGCTCATGCTGGGATAGCGGACATAAAACGGCCCCGGGACAGTGTCCCGGGGCCGTTTTTGCCGTTTGATCGGGTTTTCGCGGCCTTACGCCGCCGCGTTCAGGGCCGCCTCCAGCTTGGCAAAGAACTCGTCGAAGATGACCTGGGCGTCCTCGCCCATGATGATGTCATCCCACGCGCCCTCCAGCTTGATGAACAGCTCGTCGGCGTCCAGCTCGATGCCGGCGTACACCGCGTAGCGGTTCAGGAACTCCTGGAGCTCGCCCTCGGGGCTGATTTCCAGGCTCTCCACGCTGCGCAGAACCAGGTCGTCGGGCCGGAAGTTGCCGTCCTTGTCGGCCAGCGCGATACCCATATCCTGGGCCCAGCCGATAGCAACCGCCCACTCGTGATCCTCGGGCACATCGGGGAAGTCGGACAGCTCCCACTCGGGCTCGCCGCTCTGCTCCCACAGGTAGCCGATGGCGTCCGCCCGGGTGAACAGGCCCGCCAGGGGCACCTCGGGCTCTTCAATGGTGGTGCCGCCGGGGTTGAGATTCGAGGGCAGGGCGGGCAGCTCCCGGGTCTCCTTGTAGTCGCAGCCCTCACGCTTGCACTCGCGCTGCTCCTCGCCCTTCACGCCGATGGCGGGCCGTTTGGTCACAACCCACTCGCCCATGTCGTGACCCAGGGGGTCGATGGGCACGGTGTAGTGGTCGCCGCAGGCGCAGGTGAAGGTTTTCTCACCCTTCTCCGTGCAGGTGGGCGTCGTGGTGATCTCTTCCTCATAGGAGTGGACGTGGGCATTCCACAGGGAACACATACCCATACTACCGTTACTTAAAGTATATGTACCCTCTTTCCCAGGCGCCGCTACGCCGCTGGATTGGCTCTGCCATTCCTTAAAGGTACTGCCATCGCTGAGCTTGGCATCCCAGCTCTCGTCCATTGTCAGAGAAATATCTTTTCCGTACGCCGTCATAAAGACATCGTTGCGGAAGTCGCCGTTGAAGTTGGTCGTATTGTTCGCGATCACCGTGTTGTTTTTCATGGTAATGTTGCAGGGCGCATTATCTATCGCGCCAACCAGAACATAAACTCCTCCGGCCCAGTAGGTATCCTTCACAGCGTTATTCTGTATGCTGACATCGTCCAGCGTGACGTCGCCGCCACAATGCTCAAGGTACACTCCGCCTCCGTAGTGACCTGAGACATTTTCTTCGATCTTGGTCTCTTCTATGGAAATCTCATCGCAGGAAAACGCATACAGCCCGCCGCCAGCTCCGCCGGTGCCAATTTTATTCTCTTTGATCTCGGTGTCCTCTATTTCAATCTCTTCGTAGTTTCTGACCAGAATCCCTCCTCCACCGCCGCCACTGTAATACCCGTTATTCGCGGCGTTATACACAACATTATCGGAAACCTCCACATCTTCCAGCTTAATCGAACCGCCCTTACGCTGATTGGGGAGGGTTCCGATTCCGCCGCCGCCACCCGCAGCCGCATTCCCGGAAACCTTGCCGCCCTCCATGGTCAGGCCGGCCCCGCCGGACAGGCTGATGCCGCCGCCTACGCCGTTGCCGCTGGTATTGTTACCGCCGGTGATGGTGCCGGTGCCCTCGCCGTGCTCATAATCCGCGTCCTCATCCTTATCTTTTATAGTCAGATGTGTATCACTCGGGTCTTTCCAGTACTGCGTTGGGCCCTGCACCTTGATCACGGCCCCGGTGAGCACCGGATCGCCGCCGTTGTCCACGTCCACGCCGGTGACTTTTCCGGCCGCGTCCACCACCGCCTCCACGGACTCGTTGAGCTTCAGGGTATAGCCGTTCAGGTCAATGGTGGCCTTGGTTCCCTCTTTGATCACCAGCGTCCTGTCCAGCTTGACGTCGCCGTCCAGGTAGTAGTCGTAGTTGCCCTCGCTGTTTTCCTTCAACGCGCCGGTCTCGTCAATGTGCTCGTCCTTGTTCAGCGCCACCGCCGCGAAGGACGGCATCACCAGGGCCGCGCACAGGGTCAGCGACA
>CAJUOT010000047.1 GCA_910588135.1 uncultured Oscillospiraceae bacterium
ATAAGCCCCCTTGATTTACTACCTTTCCTACTACTTTCGGGGTTAAAGCTGTGCTATTTTATGCCGGGATATGCCAGGAAAATGAACGGAAGAAACTGCCGCAAAACACCTGCGAGGCCCGGAATATCAATCCATTCAAGAGGTTTCAGGATATGACAAGAATCTTATTCGTCTGCCACGGGAATATCTGCCGCAGCCCCATGGCCGAGTTTGTGATGAAAGACCTGGTGAAGAAAGCCGGACTGGAAGCCCGGTTTCACATTGAGTCCGCCGCCACCAGCACGGAGGAGATCGGCAACCCGGTCTATCCCCCGGCGCGGCGGAAGCTGGCCGAGCACGGCATCGACTGTGCGGGCAAAAGAGCGCGGCAGCTCAGAAGCAGCGACTATGACGCTTTCGACCTGCTGGTCGGGATGGACCGGGCCAACCTGCGCAATATGCACCGCATCTGCGGCGGCGACCGCGATGGCAAAATGCACCTGCTGATGGAGTACGCCGACCACCGAAATGGGGCCGCCGCAAAGCCGCCCTCCAGGCTTTGCGGCGACGATGTGGCCGATCCCTGGTATACCAATGATTTTGAGACCACGTGGCGGGATGTGCTGGCTGGGTGTCAGGGGCTCCTTGATTTCTTGCAAAACTAGGAGGGACAGTCATGTTTGGCAGACGAAAAAAGCAGATGGCGCCGCCCTACAGCAAGGAGGGGAAAATCCCCGTGATCCGTTCCAGCATCTGCACTGGGGAACAGGTAGCTGGTTTCAAGGACCCTGCCAGCGGGAAGTTTGACGATATGATGCTGATTCGGGACAGCAGTGACCTCGCGGAGTTTCTGTCCCAATACCAGGTCGATGAGGATGAAATCCAACGGGAATGGTGACAGGGGCGATCCCCAAAAGAAAGGCGAGACCGCCATCCGCTCCAATGCCGCTGAGTATCTCAGCCTTTTGGTGGCGGAAAAGGATAGCGCAGAAGATAGGAAGGAGGAACTGTCATGCTGTTCATTGAATACCCCAAATGCACCACCTGCCAGAGAGCCCAAAAGTGGCTGGAGGCGAAGGGGCTGCCCTTTGAGGCCCGCCACATCAAGGAGAATCCCCCCACCGCAGCCGAGCTGAAGGAGTGGCACAGGCGCAGCGGGCTGCCGCTGAAAAAGTTCTTCAACACCAGCGGCCTGAAGTACAAGGAGCTGGGCCTGAAGGACAAGCTGCCCGCGCTGAGCGAGGAGGAGCAATTCGCCCTGCTGGCCTCGGATGGGATGCTGGTGAAGCGGCCCATCCTGGTGGGGGACGGTTTTGTGCTGGTGGGCTTCCGGGAGGCGGAGTGGGCCGCCGTGTGGGGCTGAAATCCACGAAAAATTCTGCTGTGGAGCGCGGGACGCACCGTCCCGCGCTCCCTTTTTGTCAGGCTGCTGAGCGGTTCGGCGGCCCCGCTCCGCCGCCTTTTTTTGGAATTTCGTTGCGAAAACGGGCTGCGGTCTCCTAAAAACCGTGGATTTGCGGCATAAAACCCCATGATGTTGTGTCATACGATATGATATTGTGGCATTCTCTTCCGCGCTGTGATAAGATGTTTTTATTGACGCACACAGGGGGAGTGATTTCATGCTGAATCAAGATGTGGGCCAGTTTATTGAGAACTTTTATCACGAAAACTACCGCGCGCTTTTTCTCCATGCCCGCGCCCGGCTGAGGCGGGCGGCGGAAGCGGAGGTCGCGGTGCAGGAGGCGTTCCTGGTGGCCTGCAGGAAGCCGGAGGAGTTTATGTCCAGCGAAAAGCCCGTCAGGTGGATGGAAAAAACCGTCGAAAATATGACAATGCACATTCTACGGGAGCGGAAAAAGACAGAAGAGCTGTTCCTGCCGTTTGAGGAGCTGGCGCCCGGGCAGGAGCCCTCCACGCTGGACGGCAGCCGGTACGAATTGATTGCGTTCTGCCAGAGCGTGGTCACGGAGGAGCGCCTGTCGTTCTTTCTGCGGATCGCCGAGGGGAGCTCAAGCTTTGTGGAGGAGGCGGAGCGGCAGGGGATCGGACTGCACGCCTGTTACAAGCGGTTTGAGCGAATCCGGGAAAAGCTGCAAACGGCGCTGGACAAGTTTCACAAATTGGAAGAATGATTTTTGGCGTTAACGCCGAAAAAGAAAAAATCCCCGGCGGAAATGTCGAAAAAGGGACTGCCCGGGGAATATAGACTATAGGGGGGAAAAAAATGAGCGAGTTGAATCAACTCAGCAACAGTAAATACGCCTACTTGAGCCGCTTGTCTTTGGAGGAGCTGCTGGATCTTTTGTACGCCGCGCCGGTCCCTGCCTCCACTCCGGAGCAAGAGGCCTATGTAGACGCGCTGAAGGAGGCGATCATTGAACAGGAAACGGAACATCCCACAGGATTCTTCCCTGACCCGGACCAGCAGTGGAAGCAGTTCGTGACCCATTACCTGCCCTGCGTAGAAGAAGACCCGTTCGAACCTGTCTGCACCGGAGACGATGGAGCCCAGTGCGCGAGCCAGCCGTCCCCCGGGGTTCCCCCTGAGCGTGCCCGCCGGTCCCGCCGGTTTTGGCGCACGCTTCTGGTTGCCGCGGCGGCGGTGGGCTGTATGTTTGCCGCCATGGTTGTGGCACAGGCCTCGGGAGTGGATGTGTTTGGCGCGATGGCGCGGTGGACGGAGGATGCGTTCAGCTTTAACCGGGTCCCGCCCGACAGTGAACTGACGGAAAATCTGGACGAAACCGGCGGAGCGGGGCAGGAACGGAGCTTTGCCTCCTTACAGGAGGCGCTGGACGCCTATGGGGTCACCGCCGTCCACGAACCGGCCCAGCTGCCGGATGGATTTGTTATGAACGAATGCGTCGTGGAATATTCGGATGTCCCATACTCTACAATTTTTCATGCTGCTTATGAGAACAGTGGTGATTTCTTAACATTTGTTATCATGAGCTATGAAAGTAGACCCACTATCTTGATCCAGAAAGCAGATACATTGCCAGAAAAAGCTGAATGGGGCGGAATCACATTTTACTTGATAGAAAACGCAGGAACATCCATTGTAGCATGGTATGACGAGGAGTATGAGTATTACGTCAGGGGTAAATTAAATGAAGATATCCTGTTGGAAACAGCAATTTCGATGTATGAATGAACGGAAAGGAGAAGACCGTCATGAAGAAAAAGCAGGCCATCCAGATAGTTTTGGTCTTGCTTTGCGCAGCGATGCTTTGCAGTGCGCCTGCCTACGCTGTGGAGACGCGGGCAAGTGAGCGAATTGACTTGTCGGGAGTGACTATAGGAAAGACCAGCAATGGAGATCTCAGCGCCTATTTTATAGTTGAGGCTTGTGGAATGATGGACGTGATCGGCGCCACCAGTGTTGAGATTCAGCGCTACACCTTCACCGGCTGGGTTACGGAGTACACGTTTACAAGCGAGAAAAACCCTGCGCTGCTGACAACGGATAGTATATGGCACAGTGCCCGGCTGACCTATGAGCCGCTGTTTCCGGGGAAAACATACCGCGCCGTGGCGAATATCTATGTGAAAAATGAGACGGGGACAACGACGCAGAGGCTGCCCAGCGATCCCATAAGCTGACGGCGGTTTCGCCCGTTATCCGGCGCCTTGAAACCAGAAGGGGCGGCGGAAGCCGCCCCTCCGTTCACAGCGGGAGGCAGGACCGGCTGATCCCCTCCCCACGGTAACAATATGACCTAAGTGATCTTCATTGAGCCCTGAATTCCCACCGAGCGCCAGCTTCAGGCAGGCTTTCGGGGCACGCTTTACACAATCCGGGGCGGCTTCCCAGGGATATCCTGCTTGCCGGGGGCCGCCCCGCATAAACGCCGTCTGAACTGCTGAACAGAAAAAGATAGAAAGGCATGGCGTTTATGAACATAATTACATCTGCGCGGCCCCGTGCCGTACGAAACTCCGCACAGAAAACCCAAAGCCCGTCTGCCACAATTCGACAGAATTCTGTTATGATAATGGCAGAGGTTAGGAGGGATTCTGTTGGAGAAGCATGAAATATTTGCGATGAATCTGGCTGCCATACAGAAGGAGAACGGCCAGTCCCTGAAAGTGTTTGCCCATGAGCTCGACATGGCGAAGTCCACGCTGCAGTCGGTCTGCGCCAGCGGGCATACCACCCTGGACACCGCCGTACGCATCGCCGACGCCCTGGGCCTGCCTCTGGACAGCCTCGTGGGAGACACCGACCTGCCGAAGAAAACGCGCCTTGTGCGGGGGCTGGTCCAGTCCGTGGATTGGTTCCGGGTGCTCTCGCCCGACGAGCAGGAGGAGGTCCTCGATCACTTCCAACGGATTTTGGAGGTGATGTGCAAATGACGCCGGACATTCCCGCGCAGGAGATACGGACACTTCTGCGCCGCCTTGGGGTGGCCGAGAACTACGCCGGCTTCCCCTATGCCGTCTGTGCCGTCCAGCTGTCCATAGCGGACCCCGGCCGCCTCCGGCTGATCACGAAGCAGATCTATCCGGACGTGGCAAGGCAGTACTGCACCACGTCCCAGCGGGTGGAACGCAATATCCGCACCCTCTCTGCCGCCGCCTGGGAAAACAACCGCCCCCTCCTGGCCCAGCTGGCAGGGCGTTCCCTGGACCGCAGACCCAGTAATTCCCGGTTTCTGGCCATTCTGGCCGGAGCCTGCGCCCGGGGCGGCGCATAACCGCCGCCGTTTCAGGCTTTGCGGCGGCCGCCGTGCAAACCGGCCCGCTGGCCGGTTCAATGCGGGACTGGCGGTTTATCTGGCCAACATGATTGAGAAGCCCCCGGCGCGCCGCGCCGGGGGCTTCTTTCTCTCAATCGCCGGACCTGTAGGCGTCCATGGCGGCGCTCAGGTTTTCTAGAAAACCCTCCCGGCGAAAGACCAGGAACTTCCGCTTCTGCCCGTCCTCCATGCTGATGGTCACGGTGGGCAGGAACAGCGCGCGGCTTTTCTCCACGCCCTTGATCCGGCAGTAGGGGAGGGGCATCTGCCGGATTTCCGGCGCCACCTGGAGCTTGGTGGTGGAATAGGTGAGCCGCTCGTCGTCCAGGCGCAATGCGCCGCCCAGCAGGCCGCCGCGGTAGCAGAGGCTTGCCGCATACATTTTGTCCATACTTGCTTACCCCCTCAAAAATAGAACAATTCCTCAAACTTCTTGTCCAGCGCCACGCACAGAATGAGGGCCAGCTTGGCGGTGGGGTTGAACTGCCCCGTCTCAATGGAGCTGATGGTGTTGCGGGACACGCCCACCAGCTCCGCCAGCGCCGCCTGGGACAGGCCTTTCTCCGAGCGGGTCTCCTTCAGGCGGTTTTTCAGAATCAGCCCGTCGTCCATCAAAAGACCCCCAGCTCAAGGTGCAGGTAGCAGACGAAGAAGAACACGGCCAGCGCCCCGTAGAACAGCCCCAGCGCCAGCTCGTGGCGGCGGCGGAGCTTGCCATACTTGAACAGGAAGATGGCCGCCTGGATGGACCACATCGCGGTCCAGACGCTGTAGGCCGGACCGCCTTGAAAGACGGCGCTCAGCACGCTGAGCAGGCCGCACACGATCATGCCAACCCCCAGGCTCAGGGCATTGGCCCTGGCCAGCACGGCCTCCTCCACGAAGTCCCGGTCCCTGTTCTCCTCCCGGCTCCTTTTTAAAATTTCATCTCTGTCCATGAGACAGGCCTCCCAAACCGTATTGCCAAGTTTACTTGGTATTGCTATCATAGCACCGCCAAGTAAACTTGTCAATAGGTTTTGCAAAGTTTTCTTGGCAGATTTAGAAGAGCCTTCCCCCTGGAAGGGGGAAGGTGTCACGGCGAAGCCGTGACGGATGAGGGTGAGGTGGTACGAGCCGCAATGGATGAGGGTGGGATAGCAGAACTTTGGGCATCGCTTCTGTCAGCTGACCCGCTATTTCAGCCCATCGAGATATGCGGAAACGTCGAAGGGCTCCAGCACACTGTCCTTCCGCAGATACAGCGGGTGGTGGGGGTGGCCCGCCTTGGTCCGCTTCCCGGCGGAGAACCACCGGGCGTTCCGCCCCTCTCCCACCGCGATCATGTCCCGGACGCATTGGGGCAGGTAGTTCCGCTTTTCGATCACCGCCCCCCAGGCCGCCCACACCGCCGGGGCGCCCCCCTTGTCCAGGGACAGGGCGTAGTCGAAGGCCCGCATATTTTCGGCATGAAGGGCGGCGTTGCAGGCGCGCTCCATGTCCTCCGGCCGGGTGGCCCGCTGGGCGTACACGTTGAACATGACAAAGCTGTCGTAGCCATTGTGGAGCGCCACCCGCTCCACGGATTTCAGGGTGGGGTCCAGGTCGCCGGGGGCGGCGGTGGAGGGGTTTACTCCGATGCAGATGAGGGGGTGCTCCCCCCGGGTGCCCAGGATGTAACGATACTCTCCGTAATAATTTGGGACGTAAAGCCATTTTGTTATGTCGTAGCTGGGGGAGGGGGCCAATGCCGCGCGCAGGGCGTCGTCAAAGGGAACCAGCTCCAGCAGGGCGGTGTCACCGCTTGGAATATGCATACGATCACCTCAAAAGACAGTTTAGCACAAAATCCCCGCCGGGGGAAGGGCGGATCGGGGCAAACGCTGGTTGCAGGGGCGTGGGTATTGTGGTATCATAAGGGCAAAATACAGACAGGGAGGGGTTGGCATGGGAGAGCAGAGGGCTCCGGCAGCTTTGCCGGACCACCGGCGGCGCGTGGGAATGCGCATTATCAAGACGGTGGTGGCGGTATTCCTGTGCGGCCTGCTGGCGTACTTCCGGGAGGCGTCCGGGTTTTATTCCATGATCGCCGCCGTGGTGTGCATTCAGAATTCTGCCGGCAAGACCATTGAGTCGTCCGTCAACCGGATGGCCGGGACCCTGATCGGCGGCGTGGCGGGAGTGCTGGTGATATACGGCCTGGATATGCTGGGGGTGCTGTATATGGAGCTGCTGCGCTATGCCGTATTGGCGGTGATGCTCATCCCCATCATTGAGCTGTGTCTGGTCATCAAGAAGCCGGGGTGCGCGGCCATGGCCTGTATTGTGTTTTTGTGCGTCACCGTCAATCACAGCATCGGGGACACCCCCGCCATCTACTCCATCGACCGCCTCTTTGAAACGCTGGTGGGGGTGGCGCTGGCCTGCGGCATTGACATCCTCCTGCCCTACCAGCCCGCGGCCCAGCCTGCCCCGCCGGAACCCCCGCAGGCCGGGGAGACGCCCGCCCCGCCGGAGGCGGCACAGGGGGACCCCTCCAAGGAGGCTGAGGAGGAGACGTGACCTATCAAGATATCCACGCGGCCCGGTTCCTGGCCCGGCCCAACCGCTTCATCGCCCGGGTGGAGCTGGAGGGCAGGGAGGAGACCGTCCACGTGAAGAACACCGGGCGGTGTAAGGAGCTTCTACTTCCCGGGTGCACCGTCTACCTGGAGGGCAGCGCCAACCCCGCCCGCAAGACCAGATATGACCTGGTGGCGGTGGAGAAGCTCCGGCCGGGACTTCCGCCCCTGCTGGTCAATCTGGACGCCCAGGCCCCCAACCGGGTGTTTGGGGAGTGGATGGCGGCGGGCTGGGGCGAGGCGCTGGGCCTGCCCAGGCCAACGCTGCTCCGCCCGGAGACCACATGGGGGAATTCCCGGTTCGATTTCTACTGGGAGGGGCCGCCTGAGCCCCCGGAGAATGGAACGAATGTTTCACGTGAAACGCCTCTACCCCGGCGAGGCTTCGTGGAGGTGAAGGGCTGTACATTGGAGGAAAACGGTCTCGCCCTGTTCCCCGACGCGCCCACCCAGCGGGGGGTGAAGCACCTGCGGGAGCTCATCGCCTGCCGCCAGGCGGGGTACGAGGCGGCGGTGTGCTTTGTCATCCAGATGGCGGGGATGGAGGCGTTTACCCCCAATGACCGGACCCACCCGGAGTTCGGCGCGGCCCTGCGGGACGCGGCCCGCGCCGGGGTGCGGGTGGCCGCGGTGGAGTGCGCCGTCACCCCGGACAGCCTGACCATGGTGCGGCCGGTGCCTGTGCTCCTGTGAACAGAAAACTCCATATGAAGAGGCGGCCTGCGCATTTTTGCGCAGGCCGCCTCTTTTTTGGATTCCATGCGTGGGGATCATGTTGAATTGCGCAGGATCAGCTCGGTGTTCAAAATGACCTGCCTTGGCATGGGGGCGTGGTATTCCAGCTGGTCGATCAGCAGCTGGCAGGCCTGGGCGCCAATCTGATAGGTGGGCTGGGCCACCGTGGTGATGGTGGGGACGGTCATGGTGGCGATGTCAATGTTGTCAAACCCGACGACGGCCAGCTGCTCCGGAATGGAGATGCCCAGGCCGATGCCGGCGTTGATGGCCGCGGCGGCGAACACGTCGGAGACGCAGAAAAACGCGTCGGGCCTGTCGTCGGGGGAGAGGATCTGCATTGCGGCCGTCAGGCCCAGGCCGTAGTTGACCTCTGATAAATGGGTAATCCATTCCTCCCGGATGGGGAGGCCGTAATCCTGCATACACTTGCGGAACGCCTTTTCGCGGTGCTTGGCGTAGTTGTGGCGGAGGGAGGAGTTAATCATGGAAATTCTGCGCCGGCCGGAGGAGATCAGATAGCGCACGGCGTTGTACGCGGCGGCATGGTCGTCAATAGCCACGTAAGGGGCGATTTCCCCTTCGTTGTGCTCGGAGCACATCACAATGGGGACGCGGGACCTGACGGGGGCCAGAAAGCGCTGGTCCGGCACGGCGTGGGCGATGATAAGGCCGTCATAAAACACATTTTCGGTAAAAAATGAATACCCCTCTTTGGCCGCGTGGTTGTCCATGGAGTAGAAAACCACCTTGTAACCCCGGGTGGCGGCCGCCGCGGTGATCCCCCGGAAAATGTCGGCGTAGAACGGATTGGACAGGTCGGGGAAGCTGGCCAGGATGATCCGGCTGCGAAATTCCGGCGCGCAGCCGCACTCCCGGTCCATGCTGTCGGCAATGGATAAAATCAACCTGCGGGTGCTCTCCTTGACAGATGCAGACCCGTTGAGCGCCCTGGAGACCGTTGCGGTGGAGACCTTCGCGCGCTTGGCAATTTCTGCAATCGTGACGTTTTTATACATATATCAGACACTCCGCTCACTTCATAGCCTTTATTATGATTATATAATAAAATGTAAAAATGTAAAGCACAAGCAGACAAAAGAATATTGTAAGAAATGACAAATATTCGCGGATTTTTTTGTCTATTCGATCGGTATTGACACAAGATAAGAGCTGTGGTATAGTTGCAGATGAAAATAATAAGACATTTAATGAAATAAATGTGACATTTCTGGGCGGCAGCCCTGTGGAAAGGGGCGCCGGGGAAGGGTCTGGTGTATTGACCGCGCAGGCGGTTTCCAATACAAAAAAACGTAAAAAGGAGAATAGACATGAAAAAACTCACCAGGATTATGGCTGCGTTTGTGTGCCTGGCAATGATTGCCGCCACGTTTGCCGGCTGCGGGCAGAAGGCCGGAGAGCCTTCCAGCACGCCGGACACCCCTCCCGCACAGAACAGCGGCACGGCGGGGGAGACCAACTATCTGGACAACGAGCCCCTGCGCATCGGGACAATGGCCCACCAGATGGGCGTCTTTATCTACTACGCGGACAAGCATGACCTGTTCAAGGAGGCCGGCATCAACGTGGAGCTGGCCATCTTCTCCGGCGGCGCCGCCGTCAACGAGGCGTTTGGCGCCGGTGAGCTGGACGGCGCGATCAGCGGTCTGGCCTCGGTCTACGCCCTGGCCAACAACCTGGTCAAAATGGTTGGCGAGGTGGACACCGTCGGCTCCGACTGCCTTGTGGTCCGCAACGACAGCGACGTTCTGAGCGTCAAAGGCCAGATTGACGGGAAGCCCGATATGTACGGTTCCGCCGAGACCCTGCGGGGCAAGAACTTTGTCTGCCAGCTGGGCCAGGCGCACCAGTTCTACATTTTGAAGTATATCTCCCAGTTTGGCCTGACGGAGGAGGATATCAACTTCATCAACATGGAGGACGCGGCGGGCGCGCAGGCGTTCATGACCGGGAACGGCGACATGATCGGCACCAAGATGCCCTACTGCTACGATATGTGCGTGACGGACGGCGGCTATACGGTCGCGGCGACGGTGGGCGACGCCACCGGCATTGAGATCAAGGACCCCATTTTGTTTACGCCGGAGGTCATTGAAAACAGAAGGGAAGAGGTAAAGATTTTCCTGAAGGTGATCTATGGCCTGGTGGATCAAATGGCGGCGGACTATGACCTGTACACCCAGGCGGTCAATGAGATGTACACGGAGAACGGCAAGGAGTACGATAACGCGAAAGCCGACTATGAATTCAGCAAGAACCGCCTGCTGACCACAAAGGTCATCGGCGCCAGCGATTACTTCATGGGTGACGGGATGCAGGCTGTGGCGGATTTCTACGGGACCACCGGAGCCATTGCCGCTGAAAATGTGGACAATGTCTACCAAAATTACGACACCTCCCTGGTGGAGGAGGCCCTGGGGATTCAGGTCCAGGCGTTCGGCAAGTAAAGCCGGAGGCCGGCGGGGCCGCGGGGACTTGGGGCAGTGCAGTGCTGATGCTGTCGGGCATTGCGCTGCCCCATTCTCATGCGGGCCTGTCCCGCGGCGCGGGCGCGCGACTCTTTACGATGCAAGAGGTGATATCATGAAAAAAGACCACAGGAAACAATATATCCTGCTGTCGTTTCTCTCGCTGCTCCTGTTTTTCCTCGTCTGGGAATTGGCCACGGATGTCCTCCACATCTTCTCCAGCCTGACGCTGGCCAGCCCGGTGGAGGTGGTCAAGACATTTTTCTATAAGCTCTCCCACAAAGCCCCCGACGGCGGCACCATTCAGGCGCATATGTGGGCGTCCCTGAAGGTTGCGCTGTCCGGCTATCTGCTGGCGCTGGCGATTGGCATCCCCCTGGGCATTTTCATGGCGTGGTTCAGGCCGGTGGACCTGCTGGCAAGGCCGGTGTTCGACTTTGTCAAGGCGATTCCGGGCCTGGCGTGGGCGCCGATGATGATTGTCCTGCTGGGGATCGGCTTCGCCTCTAAGGCGGTCACCATTTTCATAGCAGGGATGGTGCCCTGCGTGCTGAACGCCTACTCTGGAATCAAGCAGACAAAGGATGTGCACCTGTGGGTGGCCCGGACGTTCGGGGCCAGCCGGATGCAGATGCTGTTCCGGGTTGCGATCCCCACGGCGCTGCCGTTTATCATGACCGGCGCCCGGGTTGCCCTGGGGTCCTGCTGGATGAGCATTGTGGCGGCGGAGCTGATCGCGTCCTCGGAGGGCCTGGGGTACATGATCCAGCAGTGCCGGGGCATTTTCCGCCCGGACGTTATTATTGTCGGCATGCTGTGCATCGGCGGGCTTGGCTCCCTGATTACCTGGATCATTGGCCTGGTGGAGAAAAAGATTGTGAAGGGGAGGTCCCATGATGCCTGAGAGATTGAGAGAGAACGCCGTTAAGCTGGGGTATGCGGCGCTTTCCTTCCTGGCGTTCGGCCTGCTGTGGGGCTTTGTGGCCAACTATACCGCGGTGGGGATGTTTTTCCCCGGCCCGGTCACGACGCTGCGGTATTTCTTCGCCCATTTCATGGAAGCCATCGGCCCGGGGACCATCCCCTACCACGCGGTGATGAGCTTGAAGCGCATTATCCCCGCCTACGCGGCGGCCGCCGCCGTGGGCGTGGGCCTTGGCCTGCTGATGGCCATGTACTGGCCGGTGGACGCCCTGGTGCGCCCCATTTTCAGCATCATCCGCCCCATTCCCCCGGTGGCCTGGATTCCCCTGGCGATTCTCTGGTTCGGCATCAACGACGAGAGCAAGTATTTCCTGATCGCGCTGGCGACGTTCCTGTCGGTGCTGCAAAACGCCTATGACGGGGCCAAGGCGGCGGACCAGCAGCTGATAGGCGTGGCCAGGATGCTGGGCGCCAACGACCGGCGGCTGTTTACCACCGTGGTCCTGCCCGGAGCGGTGCCCTACATTTTCGCGGGGCTGCAGCTGGGGCTGAACGCGGCCTGGGGCCAGGTGGTGGCCTCTGAGATGATCCGCTCCATCGACGGGCTCGGGTGGATCATCATCCGCGGGACGGACAGCAACAACATCCTGCAGGAGCTGGCCGGCATTGTGATGATCGGCGCCCTGGGCTACGCGCTGGCGGCGGCGCTTCGCTTTGCCGAGAGCAGGCTGGTCCGCTGGAATAAGAGGGGGACATGATGGAACAGAAGAAAGACATGATTTCCTGCCGCCATGTCAGCAAAACCTTTGAGACAAAAGGGGCCGGCAACCACGTGATCGGCGAGCTGAACCTGACGGTGAAGGAAAACGAGTTTGTGGTGCTGTTCGGGCCGGGACAGTGCGGGAAGACCACTGTGCTGAACGTGCTGGCGGGGCTGGAGCCGGCCTCCGGGGGCAGCGTGGTTGTGAACGGGAAAACCGTTGACGGGCCCGACCCGGAGCGGGGGTTTGTGTATCAGACGCTGGCGCTCTTCCCCTGGTATACGGTGATGCAGAACGTGGAGTACGGCCCCCGCATGGCGGGGATGAAAAAGAGAGAGCGGCGGGAAAAGGCCCAGCATTATATTGACCTTGTGGGGCTGAAGGGGTTTGAGAAGTCCTTCCCCAACCAGCTCTCCGGCGGGATGCAGCAGCGGGTGGGGATTGCCAGGGCCTATTGCAATGAGCCGGCGGTGCTGTTCATGGATGAGCCCTTCGGCCACCTGGACGCCCAGACCCGGTATCTGATGCAGGACGAGATCACGAAGATCTGGGAGAAGGAAAAGAAGACCATCGTGTTTGTGACCAACAACATTGAGGAGGCGGTTTTCCTGGCGGACCGGGTGGTGGTCCTCACCAACTGTCCCACGGCGGTCAAAAAAGAGTATGTGATTGACCTGCCGCGGCCCAGATCCTATACGGACGACAGGTTCCTGGCGCTGAGAAGCGAGATTCAGGGCATTGTCGACAAGACGCTTTGATGGGAGGCGCAGCGATGGATGAGAGTAAAGTGAGCGTCAGAAACATGACAAAAAAGTTCGGCGACCTTCTGGTGCTGGACGATGTCTCCTTTGACGTGAGGAAGGGCGATTTCCTGTGCGTGGTAGGGCCAACCGGCTGCGGCAAGACGACGTTCCTGAACTGCCTGACCAAGCTATACAAGCCCACCAGCGGCGAGATTCTGATCGACGGGGAGCCGGTGGATCTGAAAAAGCACAACATCTCGTACATTTTTCAGGAGTACTCCTGTATGCCCTGGCTGACCGTGGAGGAAAACGTGGCCTTCGGCCTGAAGATCAAGCGCCGGCCGGAGGGGGAGATACGGCAGGCCGTGGAGGAGGCCGTTGAAATGGTGGGCCTCCAGGACTTCCGCAAGTATTATCCCAGCCAGCTCTCCGCCAGTATGCTGCAGCGGGTGGTGATCGCCCGGGCCTTTGCCACTAAGCCGGAGCTGCTGCTGATGGACGAGCCCTATGGCCAGCTGGACATTGAGCTGCGCTTCAAGCTGGAGGATGAGCTGGTCAAAATCTGGCAGAAGCTGGGCACCACGATTATTTTCATCACCCACAATATCGAAGAGGCGGTGTACACCAGCGAAGACGTACTGGTCCTCACCAACAAGCCCACCAAAATCAAGACCAAGCTGCACAACCCACTCCCCCGGCCCCGCTGCGTGACGGACAGGGCGTTCATTGATGTCCGGGAGCAGGTGACGGAGCTGATCAAATGGTGGTAGCGTCCGCGCAGAAAGGTTTGATCAGGATGAAAATTTCTCCCTGTATTGATACGGTATACCGCGGCTACCCCCTGGAAACGGCCCTTGCGGAAATCAAAGGACTGGGATACGCGGGCTTTGAGTTCTGGCACATCGCCGGCCGCGACATCGCTGAAATGTGCCGGCTGAAAGACAAGTACGGGCTGGAAGCGGTGAACCTGAACGCGCCGGAGGCCTCTCTGACGGATGCAGGACAGCGCCCCCAATTCCTGGAGGGGCTGAAGGCCGCCGCCGCGGCCGCCAAGGAGCTGGGCTGCGGCCGCGTTGCCGTGCTCCCGGGAAACGACACAGGGAAATCCCGCGCCCAGCAGCGGAAGAATATCGTGGACGCGCTGGCGGAGGCGGCGCCGATTGCGGAGGAGGCCGGGGTGACCCTGGTTCTGGAGGCGGCCAACCGCAGGGTGAACCGGCCCAACAACTTTTTAACCAGCGCGGACGAGGCGTTTGAGATTCTGGACCGGGTGGGGAGCCCGCGCGTGAAAATGCTGTATGACATTTACCATCAGCAGATTACGGAGGGGGACCTGCTGGCCCGGATGCTGCCCAATATGGATAAAATCGGCCATTTCCATGCCGCCGGCGTCCCCGGAAGGCATGAGCTGGACGAATGCGAGATCAATTACGGCTATCTGCTGGGTCAGATTGAGCGGGCCGGCTATGACGGATGGGTTGGGCTGGAATACTTTCCGGCCAGGGCCCCGGCGGAGGGCCTGCGGAAGCTGGCGGCATACCTGGCGTGACGGCGCGCCGCAAATAAGAGGAGGGCATTGCCATGCCAAATATGTTTGACAAATATTTTATCTGTGACGATACCTTTAAAAATATATCCCAAAACGGCCGGATCACCGGCTTCCAGATCGGCGTCAAGGTCAGCTATTACCGCGGGGTGGTTCTGGGCATTGTCAACGACTTCGAGGTCACCGTGGACGGTGTGCGCTACCCCAGGGAGCGGATAACCTTTTGCGTGAAGGGCAGGACCTTCACGTTTGCGGAGATGGCGGGCCGCGACGACGTGCGCTGGGACTTTGGGGAGACTGCCTACCTGCGGGTGGACAAGCCGGGCGGGCTGGCCGCGGGCGGGCACATGGTCGGGGTGTTTGAGGAGATCCGCATCGTGAACGGCATGGAGATCCCGCCGGTGATGTTCCAGGCCAGAAACGAGAAGAGACTGGCGCTGAACGGCGTTGAGGAGCTGGGCGGCGCGATCAGGCGCGGCGTGTCCTTCTACAGCTACCAGGATGAGTATTACCTGGGAAAAATGGACACGGAAGCCATGATCAAGGCCGTGGCCGATATGGGCGCGGACGGCGTGGAGATCATTTCCGAGGCCATGATTCCCAATTTCCCCAACCCCCCGGAGAGCTGGGTCAGCCGGTGGTTCGGCTGGATGGAGCGGTACGGCACCAGGCCGGTGGCCTATGATATGTTCATGGACGGCCAGCTCTGCGACGGGGTGAACATTTCGGATGACCGGGCCGTGGAGATCGTGGAGATGAACATCAGGCTGGCCGCGCGCCTGGGGTTCAAGGTGCTGCGTGTGGTCTACACCATCCCGCTGCGGATCATTGAGCGGGCGCTGCCCTGCGCACAGCGGCATGACGTGGTGATGGGAATTGAGCTGCATCCCCCCTTTCAGCTGGGGACGCCCAGAGTGGACCAGTACATCGACTTTATCAAGCGGACCGGCACGAAGCATTTCAGCGTGATCCCCGATTTCGGCATTTTTGTGGAAAAGGTCGTGCCCTTTCACGAGGAAAAGGCCATCCGCCGGGGCGCCACGGAGGAGATCGTCAAAAAGATTTCCCAATGCTACGCGGACAAGGTGCCCTACGAGGATATGCTGGAGCTGGTCAGGCCGATGGGGCCGAACGAACAGGATATGCGCTGGGCGGAACAGGCGTACAGCTACACCTACTGCGACCCTGAGCTGCTGAGGGACTACCTGCCCTACACCTCCCACATCCACGCCAAGGTAATGGATATGCGGGACGGGGTGGACCCCAGCGTGGATAACGAGACCATCTTCCGGATTTTGAAGGAGTGCGGCTGGTCTGGCTATGTGTGCACGGAGTATGAGGGACAGCGGATTTTCCATGACGAGCCGGAGCTCGAGGTGGACAATCTGGGCATCATCCGGGCCCATCACGAGATGATGAAGCGCTACATCGGCGAATGAGGGGGCGGCGGCAATGAAATACGCCTGCTTTGCCAAAGCCCGCGACCTGGAGCGGGTCAAGCGAACCGGATTTGACGGCACAGAGCTGGATCTCTGCGAGCTCCGCCGCCTGGATGAGCGGGAATACGCCGGATTAAAGGAGAAGCTGTCCGATCTGGGGCTGAAGGTGTGTGCCTTCTCCTGGATCATGGAAAACACGCTCCACATCTGCGACCCGGCCTTTGACCGGGAGGCGTGGCTCAGGCAGTTTGCCCGGGACGCCCGGCGTGTGGCCGGCCTGGGCTGCGGCACCGTCGTCTTTGCCGCGGGGCCCATCCGGCGCGTCGGCGGTGACGCAGGCGCGCCCGCCCGGAAGGAGGCAATCAACGCGTTTATCCTGAAGGCCGCGGAGGCCTTCGCGGGGCATGGCGTCCGGATGGCTCTGGAGACGGTCTGCTTTGACTACACGGATTACCTGACCGCCCTGGAGGAGTCCGCCGCCCTGTGCGCCGGGGGGGAGAACCTGTATCTGCTGACGGATATCCGGCATCTGGTGCGGGCGGGGGACGAGCCGGACGATATCCTCCGGTTTGCGGACCGGATCATACACGCCCACATCGACCAGCCGGTCAGGCCGGAACGGGTCGCGCCCCTTCCGGGGGACGGCTACCGCTATGATTTCTTTATCCGCCGCGTTGTTCAGACCCGCGCGCAGTGGCTCTCCTTTGAGTGCCATGACGAGCCGGACTGGGAGTGGCATGGCCCCGTATCGCTGGACTATATCAAATCGCTGGCAGACAAATACACGAACGCATGAAGAGGGAGGACAGGATGGGCGACACAGTGATGAATGATCGGAAACGGCCGGCCCGCGCCGGCATTGTGGGAGCCGGCTGGATTGCGAGGGCCCATGTCGAGTCGTACCTCCGCTGCCCCGATGTGGAGCTGGCGGCGCTGGCGGAGCCAATGCCCGGGAAGGCGGAGGCGCTGCTCAAAGCCCTGGGCCTGGAGGACCGGGGAATCCGGGTGTACGCCTCGGCAAAAGAGATGTATGAAGCGGAGCGGCTGGATTTGGCGAGTATCTGCACCTCCAGCGCCTACCACGCCGCCAACAGCGTGGAGGCGCTGAAGTCCGGCGTCCATGTGCTGTGTGAAAAGCCCATGTGCACCACGCTGGACGAGGCGGTGTCCATGGTCCGCGCGGCCCGGCGGGCAGACAGGCTGCTGTCCATCGGGTTCCAGCCCAGGATGTCTAAATATATGCAGGATATTACCCGGATCGTCCAGTCCGGCCAGCTGGGGGAGGTCTACTATCTCCAGTCCGGCGGCGGCCGGCGGCATGGAATCCCGACGCCGTACGGCACCTCGTTTATAGAGAAGAAAACCGCGGGCTCCGGCGCTATGGGCGACATCGGCTGTTATTCCCTGGATATGCTGCTGAACGCCGTGGGCTATCCCAGGCCCCTCACGGTGTCCGCGTACAAAAGCGATTTCTTCGGCAGGGACCCGAATTACTACGACGGGCACCCGGAATACGCGAAAAAATTTGACGTGGACGATTTTGCCGCCGCGTTTATCCGCCTGGAGGGGGGGATCATCCTGGACTTCCGCATTTCCTGGGCCATGCACATGGACACCGCCGGGGACGCGCTGATCCTGGGGAAAAAGGGCGGGCTGAAAATACCGTCCACAGAGTGCTGGAACGGGTCCGGCGGCGGCCCCTTGACCATTTACCACGACGTGGCCGGAAAGAGAGTGGAGACCAGACTGCCCTATGAGGAAGAGGATGTGGGCGAGCTGCTCTATGCAAAAGTCCGGGCGTTCGTAGACGCGGTGCTCTATGGCGCGCCGCTCCCCTGCCCGGGGGAACAGATTCTGTACAACCAGGCAATTCTGGACGGGATCGCAAGGTCCGCCGAACTGGGCCGGGAAGTGGAAATCGTCATTCCGGAGCTGTAGTATTTGAGAGCAGGAGGATACATCTATGTTTGGAATCGGCATCATCGGGTGCGGTAAGATCGCGCAGGTCCGCCATCTGCCGGAATACGCTGAGAATCAAAACGCCAGGCTGGTGGGCCTGTACGACATCAACACCGGGCGCGCGCGGGAGCTGGCCGCCCGGTATGGGGCGGCGGCCTATGATACGGTGGAGGAGCTGCTGGCCAGCCGGGAAATCGACGCCGTGTCCGTCTGCGCCGCCAACGCCGCCCACGCGGAGCTGGCCATCGCCGCGCTGAACGCGGGAAAGCACGTGCTCTGCGAAAAACCCATGGCCGTCACCCTGGAGGAGTGCGAGGCCATGGTGGCGGCGGCAAAGAAAAACGGGAAATATCTGATGGTGGGGCACAACCAGCGTCTGGCAAAAGCCCATATCCTGGCGAAACAGCTGATCGGGGACGGCCTCATCGGCGATATCGTCACCTTCCGCACCACCTTTGGGCACGGCGGCCCGGAGAGCTGGTCCGCGGACCCCGGCAGGAATGTCTGGTTTTTCGACAAGGCCAAGGCGGCCATGGGCGCGATGGCCGATTTGGGCATTCACAAAACCGACCTGATTCAATTCCTCACCGGGCAGAACGTGGTCCGCACCACCGCCCGGGTGGCGACGCTGGAGAAAAAAGACGCCTCCGGCCGGCCCATCGGCGTGGACGACAACGCCCTATGCATTTACGAGCTGTCCGGCGGGGCGGTGGGCACCATGACCGCCAGCTGGACCCACTATGGCGCGGAGGACAACTCCACTGTGCTCTACGGGACAAAAGGCATCATGCGGATCTACGACGACCCCGCCGCCTCCGTCAAGGTCATCCTGCGCGGCGGCGGCAAGATCGCCTATGAGGTGGAGGGCATCCAGACCAACGACAAGCAGACCCGGTCCGGCGTCATCGACCGGTGGATGGAGTGCCTGGTGAACGGTGTGGAGCCGGATATCTCCGGCGAAAGCGCCCTGGCGGCCATGCGCGCGGTGTTTGCGTCCATCCGTTCGTCTGAGACCGGGCAGTCTGTTGACATTCCCGAGAATAGATAGGAGGAAAACCGTATGATGAAATTTGGCCTGCTGACCGCCATTCTGGACGGATGGACCTTTGAGGAGGCGGTGGACATCGCGGCCGGGATGGGGTTCCAGTGCCTGGAGGTGGCCTGCTGGCCCGCCGGGAAGGCGGAGCGCCGGTATGCCGGCGTCAGCCACATTGACTGCGGGCGGGTGTGCAGGGACGACGCCTACGCAAAATACATCCTTGACCTGACCGCCGGGAAGGGGGTCGCCATCTCGTCCCTGGCCTATTATCCCAACCCGATGGACGCCGACCCCGCCAAGCGCGCCGCCGCCATTGACCACCTGAAAACGGTCATCAAAGCCTCGGCCAAGCTGGGGGTGGGGATGGTGTCAACCTTCATTGGCCGCGACCAGTACAAAACCGCCCGGGAGAACATCGCGCTGTTCCAGGCCATCTGGCCCGATCTGATCAAACTGGCGGAGGACAGCGGGGTCAAGGTCGCGATTGAAAACTGCCCCATGCTGTTCGGCGCCGACCAGTGGCCCGGCGGCGGGAACCTGATGTGCACCCCCGCCATGTTCCGCAGGCTGTTTGAGATCATCCCCTCGCCCAGCTTCGGGCTGAATTTTGACCCCAGCCACTATGTCTGGCAGGGCCTGGACTATCTCAAAACGGTCTACGATTTTTCGCAGCGCATTTTCCACGTCCATTTCAAAGACATCAAACTGCACCCCGAAAAACTGAGGGAATGCGGCGTGCTGGCCTATCCGGAGGAATATATGTCCCCAAAAATTCCGGGCCTGGGCGACGTGGACTGGGGCGCGTTTGTCTCCGCGCTGAACGACATCCGTTTCAACGGCTGCGCCGTGATCGAGGTGGAGGACAAGGCGTTTGAGGGCAGCAGGGAGGACATTCTGCGCTCCATCCGCCTGTCCAAGCGGTATTTGGACAACTACCTGATTGGAGGCTGACTGCGCGCGCCGCCGCCTTTCCAGAGAAAACCAGCGGATGATTTTGAATACCCTTCCAAATCCTGCGGATAATACAAGGGAAGCGATACAAAAATATGCCGTGCTTCCACGGCAAGACGCAGGAGGAAAACCATGAAAGCAACCGGGATCGTGCGCCGCATCGACGACCTGGGCCGGGTGGTGATCCCCAAGGAGATCCGGCGCACCATGCGTATCCGGGAGGGCGACCCCTTGGAGATCTACACCGACCGGGAGGGCGGCGTCATTTTCAAAAAATACTCCCAACTGGGGGACGTGTCCGACTTTGCCGCCCAGCTGTGCGACACCATCAGCCGGGTGGCGGGCCTGCCCGCCGTCATCACCGACCGGGACAGCGTCATCGCCGCCGGCGGCGTCCCCCGCCGCGAGGTGGTGGATAAGCGGGTGTCCCCCCAGGTGGAGCAGCTGATGGAGGAGCGCCGGGGCGTCCAGGCCGAGCAGGCCCTGCCCCTGTGCGACGGCAGCGACAAGTACCGCGTGCTCATCGCCGTGCCCATTTTGTCCGAAGGGGACGTGCTGGGCTGCGTGGCCTTTGTGTCCGACGGCAATGCCCCCGCCCTGGGCGAGGTGGAGCTGAAGCTGGCCCAGACGGTGGCCGGGTTTCTGGGCCGCCACATGGAGAGCTGAGCTGCTCCGGAGGACGCGGGCGGTGTGAAAAGGGCGCGGCGTGTGGAACGCCGCGCCCTTTTTAAAAATTGTTGAAACTTTTTTTCCAAACC